>JAYNYK010000032.1:0-29604 GCA_038102985.1 Halieaceae bacterium | reverse complement strand
ATTGTGAAGCGCTCGGCAGGCATCCTTGAAATCCCGATAGAGGACCCCGGTGCTGCAGCCATTGCCCATCGATCCCGTGGAACACCTCGCATTGCCAACAGATTACTGCGCCGCGTAAGAGATTATGCTGAAGTAAAAGCCGACGGCGCAGTAACAGGACCCGTGGCTGAGGCGGCGTTGGATATGTTGAGCGTCGATGCGCAGGGTTTCGACCACTTGGATCGGCGTTTGCTGCTGCTGATGATTGAGAAATTTGATGGTGGGCCGGTGGGTGTGGATAGCTTGGCGGCCGCGCTGTCGGAAGAGCGAGGCACTATTGAAGACGTGCTTGAGCCCTTTTTGATTCAGCAAGGTTTTATCCTCCGCACGCCGCGGGGTCGCATTGCAACGCGCCATGCATACGCTCATTTTGGAATCCCTTTTCAGGGGACAGGCGCAGAGTCTCTGAGTCTCAACCTTGAAGATCCATCATGACGGGGGAATTTTCCCTGCCCATTCGGGTCTATATAGAAGATACCGACGCGGGGGGCATCGTTTATTACGTCAATTATTTGAAGTACCTCGAGCGTGCGCGGACCGAGTTCATGCGAGCGCTGGGCGTTCATCGCGCCGCGCTGTCCGACGACGGCTGGATATTTGTTGTATCCCGTTTGTCGGTTCGATATTTGCTGCCGGCCAAACTGGATGAAGAGATTGTGGCGACCGCCCTCGTGCACCAAGTCGGGGGCGCTACTATCGAATTTACTCAGACGATCCGTCGCGTCGATAGGGTGCTGTTACAGGGCGATGTGCAAATAGCGTGTGTTGATCAGTCCTCGGGTCGACCACGCCGAATTACTGGTGATATCAGAGAGCGGTTGCTGGCCGCGGCAAAAACTGAAAGGAACGGGGTATGACGCAGGAACTTGGCATATGGGAACTGATTCTCGGAGCGAGTACCGTGGTGCAGATCGTTATGCTGATCTTGGTACTCGCTTCGATCACTTCTTGGTTTTTGATTATTCAGCGGACCATGCTGATGCGGCGGACCGATGATGAGCTGCTGTCATTTGAAGAGCGGTTCTGGTCGGGTATTGACCTCGCTCAGCTCTATCGAGAAGGGAATCAGGCGGTGGCGGACGGGCAACTGCCGACAGGCGTCGAAAGCCTTTTTCGCGCCGGGTTCAAGGAATTCTCGCGTTTATCTCAACAGTCCGATATTGATGCCGATGCAGTATTGGAAGGTTCGCGTCGCGCAATGAAGGTCGCGTTAATGCGCGAAACCGACCGTATCGAACAGCACCTGCCGTTTCTGGCGTCAGTGGGGTCTACCAGCCCGTATATTGGTCTCCTCGGGACTGTTTGGGGAATCATGCATTCCTTTCGAGGGCTGGCTAACGCGACTCAGGCGACCCTGGCGACCGTTGCCCCCGGTATATCTGAGGCACTGATTGCCACTGCGATGGGCCTGTTTGCCGCAATTCCTGCCGTATTGGCTTACAACAAGTTGGCCGCGCGAAGCGATGTATTGCTGAATCGGTATGAGACTTTTGTCGACGAATTTTCTGGCATTCTTCAGCGGCAAGCCTATGCACTAAAGGCGCAGCAGGGGCAAAGGCGGTGACGCTTCGCAGGCGGCGGATGCTTGCCGAGATCAACGTCGTCCCCTATATCGACG
Organism: Halieaceae bacterium; assembly: GCA_038102985.1. GTDB lineage: Bacteria > Pseudomonadota > Gammaproteobacteria > Pseudomonadales > Halieaceae > Luminiphilus. The sequence continues at coordinate 27,947 of JAYNYK010000032.1, read as the reverse complement.
TGATGTTGGTGCTACTGGTGATTTTTATGGTCACGGCACCCATGTTGATGCAGGGCGTAGAAGTCAAATTACCCGAAGCCACAGCCTCGCCGGTCGATAATCAGGATGCTGAACCGCTTATTGTCTCCATCAATGACCGTGGGCAGCTCTTTTTGAACCTGGGTGTTGACGAAAAGCAGTCGCTGGAGCTCGCGACGGTACGTCAGCGGGTTGCCGCGGTATTGAGGCGGACGCCGGATAAGCCGGTGTTGGTCTGGGGAGATAAGCGCGTCGCTTATGGTGATGTGGTCGTCGTCATGACGGCGCTACAGGACGCTGGAGCGCCTTCGGTGGGTTTGGTAACAGAGAATCCTGCTGACAACGGATGACCGCTGACCGCTTACTTTTTGTCGGCTTACCAACGGTACTCTCGTTGCTGTTTCATCTCGCGGTGGCGTCGCTGTTGTTCTTGCGCTGGTCTGCGCCAACGGAGGCGATTGCAGCGGTGCCGGTAGCGCTTCCGATACAGGCCACTGTCGTCAACGTAGCGGCCGCGAAGCCGGTTAAAAAACCCAAAGCCAAACCCAAACCCAAGCCCAAACCGTCGCCCGCGCCCGAGACCAAACAGGAACCTGTCCCCATTATCACTCCCGAACCGAAGGCGCCCAAACCCCCGACTGAGGTGGAGGTGAATTCAAAAATGGATGCAGAGCAGCTGGCTGCATTGACGCGTGAGGAACTGACCGCCCTCATCGATTCGGAGCAAGTGTTGGCGGGGACCAACGCCCCCTCGATGCGCGATGTAGTCGCTGCAACTATTCAGGCGGCAGTGATCGGTCGATGGACTCGGCCGCCGAGCGCTCGTAACGGCATGGTGTCAATATTATCGATACAATTGGTACCCACAGGAGAAGTAGTCGGCGTTTCTGTTGTTCAGTCCAGCGGTAACTCGGCCTTTGATCGAAGTGCAATGACGGCTGTTGAGCGCGCCGGGCGTTTTCCCGAAATCACAAAACTCGACAACCGCACCTTCGAGGCAAACTTTCGCCGTTTTCAATTGATATTCAAGCCCGAGGATTTGAGGTACTGAAAATGCTCACGAGAAGTTTCTTTGTGCTGCTGATGGGGGCCTATGTTTGCTGCGCATCGGCGGAACTACAGATTGAAATTAATCAGGGTGTGGAGAACCCGACACCTGTGGCAATCGTACCCTTTGCCTGGCAAGGGATAGGCGCGGCGCCTGAGGATGTGGCGCAGATCGTCGACTCAGATCTTGCACGTAGCGGTCAGTTTTCTCCCGTGAGCCGTCGCGACATGCTGAGCTTCCCCAGTCGGGAATCGGAGATGTATTTCAGGGATTGGCGCGCGATTTCTGCTGAATATGTGTTGATTGGCAGAGTCACTGCGGGGACGCAAGTGAGAATTGATTTCCAGTTGTTCGACGTTACCCGCCAAGCGGCGGTAGAGGCAGGGACGGTGACCGGACCTTTGAGCGAATTACGGATGCTGGCCCATCGCGTCTCCGATCAGGTTTATGAGACCTTGTCCGGGATCCCTGGCGCATTTGCCACCCGCCTGCTATATGTCTCCGTGACCCGAAACCCAGCCGGAAAAGACTTTTATCGGTTAACGCTTGCGGATTCCGATGGAAGGCGCCCAATCGTGTTACTGGAGGGACGGGATCCTATTCTCTCCCCGACATGGTCCCCAGATGGCCGCGAGATCGCTTATGTTTCCTTCGAAACATCGCGCCCCGCAATTTACCGGCAGAATCTGTTAACGGGTCAGCGAGAGCAATTGACCAACTTCAAGGGGTTGAACAATTCGCCGGCGTGGTCGCCGGATGGTAACAGTATGGCGCTGGTGCTTTCTAAAGACGGCAACCCTGACATCTACCTTCTCAGTTTGTCGAGTCGTTCACTGACCCGATTAACCCGACATTTTGCGATTGATACCGAACCCACCTGGATGCCCGATGGGAAGTCGCTGTTGTTTACCTCGGACCGTGGGGGCCGACCACAGATTTACCGTTACGATTTGCGCACCAACAAAATTGAGCGAGTGACATTTGAGGGGCCGTACAATGCGAGGGCGAGAGTCGCGCAAGACGGCCGCAACGTAGCGCTGGTGCATCAGAGAAATGGGCGCTACCACATTGCCGTATTCGATTTGGTAACCGATCGGCTGACCGTGCTGACCGAGACAAGCCTCGATGAAAGTCCCAGCATCGCCCCGAATGGGTCTATTGTTCTCTACGCTACCAAGCGCGGCGAGGAAAGCATTTTGGGTGCGGTCGCAGTGGATGGGGGAGTGAGATTCAGTTTGCCCTCGCGCGAGGGGAGTGTTCAGGAGCCAGCCTGGTCGCCCTATGTGACACCTTGAATTTTGACGCAATTTTTTTGTCACGGGCAGAGGAAAATGCAGTAGTTATGCGCTACATTAGGCGCATCTAGGGTTCCACATACTGGGGAAAGGTAAGAACCATGAAAAACGTAACGCTTTACACAAAGTGGCTGGGTCTGGTTTTCGCAGCGCTGATTTTGGCCGCCTGTTCTGGTAACGATACCAAGGAGCAGGAGGCGGCAGCCGCGGCTGCCGAGCAGGCAGCGCAAGAAGCCGCCGCGCAAGAGGCTGCGCAGAAGGAGGCTGCGGCCGCCGCAGCCGCAACTCAGAGAGAGGCTGAAGCTGAAGCCGCAGCGATGGGGACGATCTTCTACTTTGATTTCGATAGCTCTTCGCTGACTGACGAGGCACGCGCTCAGGTTGATGCCCATGTCGCTGCGCTGCTCGGCAACAACGACAGTGTTCGTCTAGAGGGGCACACGGATGAGCGAGGTACGCGGGAATATAATCTGGCCTTGGGTGAGCGCCGCGCCAATGCGATTCGGGATTACATGGTCGCCAATGGTGTGCCGAGCTACCGCATAGAGACAGTGAGCTACGGGGAAGAAAATCCGGTTGCCTATGGCTCTGGTGAGAGCAACTGGCAGCAGAACCGTCGCGTTGAGCTCAAATAACTGAGGAAGCGATGTTGACAGTGTTACCCATGAAGCCGGCGCTTTGTGCCGGCTTTTTGTTATTGGGCGCCATTGTGGTGCCCGTCGTGGCTCAAGATTATGTCGATGTGGAAGCGGAGCGCCGAGCCGCGGCGGAAAATCTCAGTGTGCCAGCGAGCGCCGACGCCGACGCCGCAGCTTATTCGGGAATTCGGCCGTATTCAGGTTCCACCACAGTGGCTGCGCCACCGGCCGGGGCTGCTGTAACAACGGTTATCGGTAACGACTCGGGTAGCCTGGTGCTGCGAGTGCAGCAACTGGAAGCTGACGTCAGGCGGTTAAACGGGCTTCTGGAAGAGGCGAATCAAGCGCTGACCCGGTTAGAGGCTCAGAGTTTGCAGCGATACGTTGATCTGGATCGTCGCATTGCCGCAGGCGTTGCCGCCGATGGGATCGTAGAAGGCTCAAGCGATGACTCGACTGCAGCGACGTCACCAAATATTGGTGCAGGAGAGGACGCAGGACCTGCGGGCAACGCTGATCCGCAGGTCGGTGAAGAGGCTGCCTATCGCGCTGCGTATGAGTTGGTTCGGGAAAAGTCATTTGATGAGGCAGTGACAGCCTTCCTCGCATTTCTGGATGATTTTCCCTTTGGTCGATACGCTCCCAATGCCCATTACTGGCTAGGCGAGCTCTACCTTGTGCTTGACCCCCCAGACCCTGAACTGGCGCGTCAGAGTTTTAAGCTGCTGTTGGATCAATACCCCGCTGACCCCAAGGTCCCTGATGCGCTCTACAAGCTGGGCCGCGTACAGTTTATCAAGGGTAATCGACAGCGCTCACAGGAATATCTTGATGAAGTGATACGTGAGTATCCCTCCCATGCCGCCGCACAGTTGGCGCGGCAGTTCCTGCTGGATAACTTTTAAGACCTTGCCCCGGGGCTAGAGAAGGAGGGTCAGCGAGACAGGTGGCCCCGTCTGTTGGGTCAGCTATTCCTGCGCGAACCCTCGATATGCTGAGCAGCGCGACCGGGTCGCCAAGTGCCCTAATAGGTCTGAACCGTCAGCCGCTGTTCGGTCGGGCAGACGACCTCTGCAAGGACTGCTGTGACACAGACCCGCACTGACTGGTCGGTGCTGTGTGTTTCTGCGTGATCTGGGTGTGGGGCCGCGACCTCTATTAGGGCTTGAATTTTTGACCGTTAGCGTTAGCATACGCGCCTTCTCTGTTTTGGGCCGTTAGCTCAGTCGGTAGAGCAGTTGGCTTTTAACCAATTGGTCGCTGGTTCGAACCCAGCACGGCCCACCATTACAGCAAACCACCCCAGAGGTGGTTTTTTTATGAGTTGCGACGGCGCTTTGGCGGGAGCCGTCGTGTCCTAGTATGAAGAAAGTTGGGAGAGCCCCTTGTCACAGACTTTTTACCCACCGCAGCGCACCCTGATGGGCCCGGGGCCTTCGGATGTACCGCCCAGAGTGTTGGCGGCTTCGGCGCGTCCGACGATCGGCCATCTTGATCCCTTGTTCGTCGGGCTTATGGATGATGTGAAACGACTGCTGCAGTTCGCTTTTCAGACCCGTAATGAGCTGACGATCCCTCTCTCTGCGCCGGGATCAGCTGGCATGGAAGCGGCGTTTGTCAACCTGCTTGAGCCGGGGGATAAGGCGATTGTGTGTCAAAACGGTGTGTTCGGTGGGCGTATGAAGGAGAATGTTGAGCGCTGCGGTGGCACTGCTGTGATGGTTCAGGATCGATGGGGTGACCCCGTGGATCCCGAAAAAGTCGCGGAGGCCATACGGACCAATCCGGACGCCAAACTCTTGGCCTTTGTTCATGCCGAGACGTCCACCGGGGTGCGCAGTGATGCCCAGCTGTTGTGCGCTATGGCGAAAGAGGCGGGACTCCTGACCATCGTTGACGCGGTGACTTCACTGGCCGGTATCGATTTGCCCGTCGATGAATGGGCGGCTGACGTTGTTTATTCCGGTACCCAAAAGTGTCTGTCCAGTTTACCGGGCATCGCACCGATTACTTTCAGTGCGGGTGCGGTGCAGGTCATTACGGCGCGCAAGCACAAGGTGCAGAGCTGGTTTCTCGATATGAATTTGATCATGGGATACTGGGGAGAGGGCGCAAAGCGCGCCTACCACCATACGGCGCCGGTCAACGCTGTTTATGCCCTACATGAATCGCTGCTGATGCTCGAGGAGGAGGGTCTTCAGGCGAGTTGTGCCCGTCATCAGGCAAATCACATGAGGTTAGTTGAAGGCCTCTCAAAGCTGGGCCTCGAACTGGCAGTCGCCTCGCCCTGGCGACTGCCACAACTTAATGCTGTGGTAATTCCTGAAGGCAAGGACGATGCCGCAATTCGGAGCGCCTTGCTGAATGAATTTGATCTGGAGGTGGGTGCCGGCCTTGGAGAGCTGGCGGGTAAGCAGTGGCGCATTGGCCTCATGGGCAGCAGCAGTAACGCGACCAATATTAATCGATGCCTCACCGCTTTGGAGGCGGTACTGCACGAGTGATTGCCCCCGAATTTACCTGTGGAAGGCCCTTATAAAAGCCCTGATGTAACTTCAGTGAACGTAGTCTGGTTCTTCCTTATCCAGTATCGCCCGAAGCTCTGAAAAGTGTCGTTCGGCCTGACCGGGGTAGTGCTCCAGCTCCCTCGCTGTTTTCTCGGCCACCTCGTTAGATAAAACCCGTAGCGGTCGCCCCGTCCAAAGCGCTTTGATATAGGTTTCGGTTGCGCGCTCAAAATAGTAGAGGCGGTTGAATGCGTCGGCGACGTCCTCACCGATGACCATGATCCCGTGATTGCACATGATAAGTATGCGTTTCGAGGCGTCGGAGAGGTGATTGCAGCAGCGCTCGGCCTCCTCTTCGAATGCCAGGCCGCCGTACTCCGTATCAATCGCATATCGGTTGAAAAACATCGCACAGTTTTGATCGATTGGCGGCAAGATGGGTTCGGCCAGCGACGAGAGAATCGTCGCGTGTATAGAGTGCACGTGGAGCGCTACACGAGCGTGGGGGCACTGACGGTGGAGCGCACCATGCAGACCCCATGCCGTGGGATCCGGGGCGTCCGGTCGCTTCATGGTCTCAGGGTCCATGGCATCAACGAGAATGAGATCCGAAGCTTTGATCCTTGAGAAATGAGATTGGTTGGGATTCATCAGAAACTGTGTTCCGTTTTCGTTGACGGCAACAGAGAAATGATTGGCCACGGCCTCGTGAAAATTGAGCCGAGCGGCCCAGCGGAATGCCGCTGCGAGATCCTCTCGCTGGCGCCTATGGTCCAGTGTGGCACCTAGCGTTTGCGGAGATTTTGCGCTGGTTAATGGAGACATAGGTTGATTCCTGGTGGGTCATGAGCGCTCACAATAGCACCGCTTTAGTGCTGACGTGAGTCCTGTGAGTGGCTGATGTTGAGTCCGCTTTGAGGGTGGTGCTTAATCAGAATGCCGTTGCTGAGAGTAGGCACACGCGATGTATACTCAGGGCTCAACTTCTGGGATTGAACAAGAGTGCAGACCGGATGCTTTCTCGCTACACCGCTGACGACCCAATCTCCGATATTATCGCTGCGCTTGAAAAAACCGGTGCGGTCATTATCGAAAATGTCTTGCCAGAGCCTTCGATTGCAGGGCTCTCTCAGGATTTACGAGCGGAGTTTGACCGCGAGGGGCATCTTTATCAGAACGCGTTCAACGGCCACCGGACCCTTCGGGTAGGGGGAGTTACTAAATATTCGGGACATTTCCCCAAGTTTTTGCTGGAGCCAACGGTTCTCGCGGTCGCAGATGCCATTTTAAAGCCCCACTGCGAGGTTTATCAGGTGGGTAGTACCACTGCTATCGAGATCTTGCCCGGTGAGAAAGCGCAGGTGCTCCACGCAGATGATGCCTGTTATCCAAGCCATTTGGTGCCCTTCGAACTTCAGATTTCTGCCCTGTGGGCGCTGGACGACTTCACCGAGGAGAACGGCGCCACCCGGGTAGTTCCGAAGTCTTGCGGCATCGTGGACCCGGACGCGGTTACCGAGGCGCATGTGGTGCAAGCGGTCATGCCAAAGGGCTCGATCGTGATTTATTTGGGTTCGACGCTTCATGGCGGGGGAGCCAACCGGAGTGACAAGCCGCGAAAAGCGCTCGTCAACACTTATTGCCTTGGGTGGTTGCGGCAAGAGGAAAATCAGTATTTGACCCTCACGAGGGAAGAGGTGGCGTCTCAATCAGAGTCAATGCGAAGAATGCTGGGTTTTCAGGCTCACGGACCCTATTTGGGTGTCTGGCCAGAGGATCCCGATGGCCTGTGGTACGAGACCTGAGCCCTAACCGGTATTAAGGCACTGCCGCCGTGTTCGAAGCGCGGCGGGGGGCGAGACGATACCGACGATAGAGCACCGGATATAATAGCGGCCCAGATAAAATGGCAATCAGGCCGGCCAGCCCGTACCAGCCAATTTCAATGCCCATAAAGCCAAATCGGTCTCGGCCCCATAGCATCACGCTGTGATCCGTCAACGTAATGACGATCATGAGCGCAATGAGAGCCATGGGAGGTAGCACAATTAAAATCAGCGAGTACTTACCCCCGGGAATTCTGAAGGGCCTCACGAGCTCAGGCTCTACAAACCGCAATCGGACCGCAGCGATGAAGATCAGTGCGTAGGCGCTGACGGTTAACAGCACGTCGATAATAACCAGACTCTGGAAGGGCCCGATGATCAGCACAGCGTTGACCAGCGCGATGAGAAGCAGGGCCGCAATGGGGGTTTGATAGCGAGGGTTGAGCCTGGCAATGGCTGCGGGAAGTAACCCGTCGCTGGCAAGTGCCTGAAGCGGGCGTGCTCCTGAGGCCATATAGTCGAGATAGAGCGCCAAATTACCCAGCACTACCGAGGCGAGTAGTGCGTGCCCCAAAGCGGTGCCGCCCAGAATGCGACCAATATCGACAAATGAGACCTTGCCGTCGCCGCTATCGACTGAGAACAGGTCCCACTGGCCGAAGGCAGCGATGCTGGAGGCAGTCGGTAGCAGGTACATCAGGGCGACAAAGGGTAAGGCCAGCATGAGCGCTTTTGGGACAATGCGCTGTGGGTTTTCGATTTCACCGGCGATTGTCGACATCGATTCATAGCCTGAGTACATCCACATGCCGATACTCAGGCCCAATATTAAAGCGCCGTCGCTACCCAATAGATCCGTATCCGGAGGCGTGATGGGGGTCATTGGATTGAACTGCCAGTTTAAGAGTCCGACGACCGCCAGCACCAGGAGGGGGCTAATAATCAGCACGGCGAAAAGGCTCGAACCGATCGCCACGATCTTGATGCCAAGAATGTTGACCCCGGTGAACACGGCAATAATGAGCCAGCAGGTCAGGTAATACAGGCTGTCGTCAAAACCGAGCTGGTTTTGCAAATAGGTGACACTCAGGACGATGTAGAGCGAGGTGTCTACAAGAATGGCCAGTGACCACCACCACCCCGCCTGAAATCCCCAGAATTCGCCCAATCCGCGGCGTGTCCATACATAGAATCCACCATTATTAGGCAGCGCTGAACCCAGCTCGCTGGCGATCAATGCCATCGGTCGCGCCCAGAAGATGGGTAGTAACAGCAGTAGCAATAATGTCAGGCCTGGACCGGCGCTGGACACCATCTCCTCAATGCCAAAGGACCCACCGGAAACAAAGATGTAGATCATGAAGAACGCGCTGAACAGCGGCACGCGAGTGCGTTTTATCACTGCGCTTGGCCTATCGTCTGCGTCTGGTTGCAACAAAATTTACCTCTAGCCGCCCCTCAGGGGTCACCGATTCGCATCAGCGTCAGCCGGGGAATCAACCGTCTTCAATTTCGCAGTATATTACCGATGATGAGGGGGGTGAGTCGGTGCCGCCCGGCGTTTGCGAGCATCGGCGCTCAGCTGAGGCTCGCTTCCAGTGAATGCAAATACCAGCTCACGAACTGCTGCAGCGTGAACTCGAACTCCGGATGATATGGGCCCGGCTCGAAGAACCGTGAGTTCACTCCGGCCGCATTGCGGGTGATGATGTACTCGTCTTCCAATGTCGTGTGATGCCAGAGCCAGGTCAGTTTATCCAGATCGTAATCTTTGCCCTCTTCAGCGTCGTTTCGAACAAACCACACCAGCTCCATATCGGTCTGGGTCAGTGAGCGAGGGATAAATCGATACAGGACGCAATGATCCGGGTAATTGAGCATGAAGGTCAGCGGGCCCATTTGGAAATCACCCGCGCCGCCATCGTAGTCTTTGAAGTTACCCATGAGAGGTGCGACGGGTTGGCCATCCTCGCTACCCGTTACAAAACCGTCGAATAGGCCATAGCGCATCGTGTGTGCGCAGGCGCCAAAGCTGGGCGCATCGAGATAGATCTCAGTGTGCTCCTTGGAGATCCCTGGGATACCCGTGATTTCCTCTGCCCGCTCCAGCATTTTGGCAACAATGGGCCCGGACTTCTCTTCGAGGTCTTTCAAAGTATGCAGGCGCGCATAGGCACGATGGGACGTCGCGCAGTGATAACACTCCAGATAATTTTCGATCGCCAGTTTCCAGTTCGCGTCAACACGATAGGTTTTTCTATGGGCGACCTTGGCGTTATCCAGGTCGTAGGCTCCCAGTGGCTCGCGGATATTCTCAAGTGAGGCCAGAAAATCGCCGGCTGCGGGGTCGCAGTTGATGAATACCAGGCCCATATAGGTGACGCATTGCACGGGTTTCAGGCCATGCGCTGCGGCGTCAAAGTCAGGCATCACATGGGTTTCTCTCGCGGCTTTCAGAGAGCCGTCGATGTTGTAAACCCAACCGTGATAGGGGCATACATAGGTCTTGCGATTGCCGCTTCGCGCCTCGCACACTTGAGCCCCACGGTGACGGCAAATATTGTGCATGGCCGCGATCTCGCCCGTCTCTGTGCGGGCGACAATAATCGAATCTTCGCCGATCTCTAGGAGCTGATAGTCCCCTACGGTCGGGATTTCGTTGGCGTGCAATGCGTAGATCCAACTTTTGAAAATCAGGTGCCCAAGCTCCTGCTCATGCACGAGGTGTGAGCGATAGAAATAAGGATCCATTGCATGGTGGGGCTGGACTTTTTCAGCCTGCAGCTTGTCACGCATGCGCTCGAAGGAATCGTCTACTGAAGTCGCGATGGTATGCATGGCTTCTCTTAACCAGTCTCTCGTTGTTCAGTGGGGAGGGGCAGGGGTTTGCCAGCGCTTGGGCGATTTGAATATCGGCGCGTCGATCACCTTGCAGGGCGCCAGCAGTCGGGTCCAATGCAATTCGCGCTGGTAATAAATCTCAGCCACGAGCTGGTCGCCCACTGCTCCGTGGGGCATTTCGATCTGGGCATAGGCAATATTGGCTTTGGCGGTGGGGCACCATGCGGCTGATGTCACAGTCCCAACCTGCTTGTCTCCCTTGAGGATAAAGGAGTGCTCAGCCGGCTTATTTCCCTCGACATCCAGCATTGCAAAACGATAACGAGACCCTTTTGCCTTTTCCCTCAACAGCGCGCTCCGGCCGTTGAAGAGCGGTTTGTTGAAGTCCACCAGCCACTCCAGGCCTAATTCAAACGGACTTCTGGACCGACCGACGCGGACGATTTCTTCGGCCGGCATAAAGTCGACATTCGCCTGCAGAAAACCCGCCTCAATACGCGCGAGTTCGAGCGCGTGGGAGCCGATGGGTTTAATGAGGTAGTCGCGTCCCAGCTCGAACAGCTGGTCCCACAGTGCCTCGGCCGACTCGGGCGGAACCCAGACCTCGTAGCCCAGATCGCCGGTAAAGCCAGTGCGACTCACCATCAGGGGTCGCCCTTCAAAGGTATAGTGTGCGATACCGAAAGGCTTCAATTGGTTGATATCGGTACACCCCAGCAAGGTTAAAACCGTGCATGAGGTGGGGCCCTGTACAGCCAAACCGGCTACCGCCTCGGACTCGTTCTCGATCGTTACATCGAAGCCCAGCGTATTCCAGGCGAGCCAATCATCAGCGCGCTGGTAGGAGCAAATGCGATAATCCTGATCCTCCAGCCGAAAGATCGTACCGTCGTCTATGACCTGTCCGTTGTCGTCGCACCAGATCGCATAGCCTACGCGGTTGACGCCAATCTTGGTGACGTCGCGGGTGATCAGTCGATCCAGATAGCGCTGTGCGTCCGGCCCTCTAACGCGGTATTTGTTCATCGGAGACAGATCGAATACACCCGTGGTGCTGCGGATGGCGAAGTATTCCAGCTCAATGTCGAAGTAGGCGTTGGGCGTGGTGTAACCCATCCAATTGCCCCAGTCATTCAGATCGCACATGGCTTCCACCCGAGAGTGGAAGGGCGTAGTGAGCAGCATGGTGTCTCGGCTGATGTCGCTCATGACAACGCTCCTCGCTTGAGAATTTCTTTGGCGGCATTACGCCCCGGTAGCCCCTGCAGACCCCCTCCCGGGTGAGCGCCCGCGCCACAGAGATATAGGCCTTCCACCGCCGTCGCATACTGGGTTGAGCCCGGGAATGGGCGCATCATCAGAGCCTGATCGATAGACAGCTCGCCATGGTGCCAGTTGCCACCTGTCATACCATGAGAGGCCTCTAAATCTGAGGGCACGATTAACTCGCTGGCAGAAACCAGAGCGCCAATGCCGGGGGCGTAGGCTTCCAGCTCGCTCAGTAGCTGGCTTAGTAATTGCGGTTTCCCCGCTTCCCAACCGATATCGGGCGCATAGGGCACGTAATGTACGATCGCTGAGAGGACATGCTGGCCGGTCGGGGCCAGTCCGGGATCCTCTAACGTGGGAATGCTGATATCGAAGGTGTGCAACTGACTGAGTTCCCGATATTTCATGGGGTTTAACGCCGTTTCCATGCCATCCATCGAGGGCGCGATAACCAATCGCTCCTTAAGTTGGTCAGCGGTCACGCCATTAAACTCAGGCAAACCGCTGAGCGCCAGGTGTAGCTTGGCGGTACCGCTGCGGGAGCGGTAATGCTCCACGCGTTTGGCAATGCCGGCCTCCATCTGGTCATAGCCCAGCAGGTCACGAAACGTGGTGGTGGGATCTGCGCTGGAGATAACCAGCTTGGCTGAGACGGTTTCGCCTGAGGCGAGCGTTACGCCCGTCACTCTGTCTTCGGTTTTTACGATCGCCTGCACTGCTGACCCGAGCCGTAATGTGGCACCGCGCTTCTCGGCAGCTGCGGCAAGACATTGGCCGAAGGCCCCCATACCTCCCATCACCTGAGTCGTCCCAGTTTGCGCAAGGTGCTCCCCCGTCACCCGATGCAAGTAGCTGTATACCGTATTGGGGGACCGAGGCCCCATATTCGTCCCGGTAACCGCATCCAAGGCGATGGCGCTTTTAAGCGCGGCATTGGAAAAATGCTCATTCATCACATCGTAGATATTGATCAAAGCGATGCGCATCAAATCTTGAAGCCGCTCACGACCCATCAATTTAAGTCCCACACCCAGTTTCATCAGGGTTAGCCGATCGGTCCAATTCTGTTCCACCAGCTTGGGTGGGCGGCCGCGGTACAGTGTGGTCATCAGCTTTGCGAAGCTGCGAATCATGTTTTTGAAGTCGCGATAAGCGGCTTGATCTGCCGAATCGACGCCGGCACCGCTAATGGTATCGCCCGCCAGCATCAGGTGGTCGCCGTCGGATTGCAGTGAGATCGTGGCCTTTGGCTCGCCCAGTTTGAGGCCCGCGCTGCCAAGATCCAGATCTTTGACAATGCTCTGATCGAACTGTGACAGCCACTGCGCGCAGTCCGAAACACTAAAACCCGGAGCGAATTCCCGGGTGCTCGCGCAACCGCCGGGCTCAGCTCGTCCGTCGACGACCAGCACTTTTTTTCCTGCCTTGGCTAGGTAGGCCGCACAGATCAAACCATTATGGCCAGCTCCGATGATTACCGCATCATAGTCAGTCATCGGCGTAGCCTCCTGGCACGGTATTGGGCCGTTTCAAGTCAGCCAGGATTTCTCGTGCGGCATTAGCTCCGGGAGCAGCCATTACACCGCCCCCCGGGTGGGTTCCTGAGCTACACAGGTACATGCCCTTGATCGGGGATCGATACTGCGCGTAACCGGGGAAGGGTCGGTTGAATAACAGCTGGTCGAAGGTGAGTTCGCCCATGAAAATATTGCCCTCGGTGAGCCCGACTTCGGCTTCGATCTCCCGCGGGGTGCGTGTCTCGCAATGTAAAATCAGGTCGCGGAAATTGGGGCTGTAGTTAGAGATCTGATCGATCACCGATTTCTCAAATCCGTCCTTGTCCTCATCCGTCCACTCCCGGCCCTCGACTTTCGGTGGCGCGTATTGCACGAAAACCGACATCATGTGCTTTCCGGGTGGCGCCATGGTGGGGTCGGTCAGCGATGGGATCATCATGTCGAGATAGGGGTCTTTGGACCAGGTGCCTGCCTTCCAATCGTCGTAGGCTCTCTCCTGTCGCTCCAGAGAATCACTGAAATGCAGATCGCCGGCCATCAAACGGTTTCGGGGGTCCAGTCCATGAAATACGGGTAGCCCGTCCAGCGCGATGTTCAACTTCCCCGAGGAGCCCCGGATTTTAAAGTTGCGCGCTTTCTTGACGACATCTTTTGGTAAATCCGAGGGATTCGTGATGTCGAGGAAAGTGCGCTTGGGGTCGAGATTCGAGACTACGATGGGCGCTTTGTACTCCCTGCCATCCTTGAGAGCGACACCCGCTGCTCGCCCATTTTTTACGATGACTTCGTCCACATTGGCATCGCAGATAATTTCGCCGCCATAGGATTGGAATGCCTTCGACAGTGCATTGGCTATGGCCCCCATGCCGCCGCGGGCAAAACCCCAGGCGCCCACATTGCCGTCAACGTCGCCCATGTAGTGGTGGAGCAGGACATAGGCGGTGCCAGGGGAATAGACACCTAATGCAGTGCCAATAATGCCGCTGCCAGCCATATGGGCTTTAATAACATCGGTTTCAAAATATTCGTTGAGATAGTCGCCGACGCTCGCGGTCCAAAACTTGATCGTGTCGAGCAGCTTTTCTTCACCCAGGTCCATAAAGGAGCGGGCGAACTCCAGAAGGTCACGGAGATCGCGAGGCTTTAAGGAGGTTGGGTCGGGCGGCGTTCGCATCAGGTACGGCCGAATCAATTTTGTCTGCAGGCTCGTGTCTGCGGCATAGCGGTCGTAGGCATTGGCATCGCGTTTAGAGTGCCGCGCCATCTCGCGGTAGTGGCGGTCGTGATCGCTGTAATTGCCGAAATAGTCACCATTGCGCATGAACGTGGCGCCACCGCCAAATGACACCACCTGCAAACCATGGCGAGGCAGCTCTAAATCTCTGGTGATTTCGGGTCTCAACAGACTCGCGACGTAGGAACAATTTGAGTACCACCAGCCCTTGTGTAACTCCCGGCTGACGGTGGCCCCGCCGATATAGGGGTTGCGCTCCAGCACAGCCACCTTAAGCCCCGCTTTAGCGAGATAGGCCCCATTGGTGAGGCCATTATGGCCGGCGCCAATGACGATCGCATCGTATTGGTTCACTTCACGCTCCGGTGAGTCAATCTGGACAGAAATAGTGCCATGGTAGACATTGAGCGTCTACCTCGGAATGAATGGTCGTTCATTCTTTATTGAGACTTGATTTCGAAATCCTTAGACTCGGTTCATCTTGAGCCAGAGAGTAATGATGACTGACGGGCCAGCCTCCGCGGCACACACCGCCTCAGACAGTAGCGGTAAGCGTCGCCAAATTCGCCCCAAAGCAGAGCGCAGGCAGCAGTTGATCGATGCGACGATCCGATGCATTGCGCAGCACGGGCTATCCGCAGTAACTATGCAAATGGTGACTAGCGACGCTGGTCTCAGTGCTGGAATCGCTAATTTGCATTTCGAAAGCAAGGACAACTTGCTTAAAGAGACACTGCGTTTTGTTGCTGAGGAGTACCACCACGGGCAGATCAAGATCATGGAGGGTTCCGATATTCCCGATCTTGGAGAGCGGCTGGGCGCGCTCCTCGATTTCCAGTTGGGTCGGGGTGTCACCCAGCGGCAAAAGATGTCGGTATGGTTTGCCTACTACGGTGAGGCGGGTGCACGGCCGGTTTATCAGAGGATTGTCTCAACCGTAGATCGCTTGGCAGCTCAAAAGCTGGAGGCCTTGTTTACCGTTATTATCCGGGAGGGTGATTATCGTGACGTTGATGCCCGGGAGTTGGCGACGGGCTATTCGGCGTTGATTGATGGCCTGCACCTCGGCTTACTGGTGACGCCTAGGGAACTGAGCAAGCGGCGCGCCAGAGCAGTGGCGCGTGCCTTCCTGCGGCGCGCGTTTCCGCAACACATCGATTGAAAGGGGCTGAGCTAATTCGCAGCGCCGCGACTCAACTTCCGCTCAGTCCGCCTCAGGTGCTTTGATGATAACTCCGGCTTGCATGACTACGGCAATGTTGCGCAGGATCTCAGCATCTTTAAGAGGGTTGCCGCGAACGGCAATTAAGTCAGCCACGCGCCCGGGCGCAATGGCACCCACATCGGTTGACAATCCCATATGCTCTGCGGCAACCGAGGTGGCTGACCGTATCGCATCCATGGGGTGCATGCCCCGCTCTATCATGGTGGCAAACTGCCAGCCGCCCATGTCATGCGGTAGCACCGCCGCATCAGTGCCGTAAAGCAGCGTGACGCCTTTCTGATACGCCTTCTCGAATACAACTCGCTGCGCCTCGGTGGTGTCGGTGTTGCGTTGCAGAAAGACAGCTGGATAGCCCTGTTCCCGACCGATGGTATCGGTGTAGGTTCCGTTATAGACGTCCATGGAAAACGCCACACCGCGCGCCGCAGCGAGATCAATGGTGCTCTCCTTCAACAGTGATGCGTGTTCCAGCGAATCCACGCCAGCCAATATTGCATCTTGACCCGATTGATCGCTGTGCACATGGGCTGTGACTTTTTTTCCATGTTGTTTCGCTATCGCCACCACGGCTTCAATATCGGCCCGCGTCATCTCGGGTGCTCCGGGCACTGTGCCTACCGAAAAGACGGCGCCCGAGGCGATCACCTTCAAAAAATCTGCGCCGGCGGCGATGGCCGCTTCAGCGCGGGCTGCGAATTGCTCGGGTGTGCTCGCAATACCTTGTTGGGACTCGGCTGGAATGGCCTCGGTGGGAATCTCTGGGAAGGTGAGGTCACCACCGCCCCCGGGAATGGTCAAGTAGGGACCTGCTGTCTGAATTCGCGGGCCGGGTGCCTGACCGCTCTCGATCAGTTCACGCGCTCGATACACCGCGTCAGGGAACCAGGCGCCCACGTGACGCACCGTGGTAAAGCCTGTTAACACTGTTGTCCTTGCATTATCCAGAATCAACTGCAGGTTTTCATCGGAGGTGCGCTGGGCGTAAACACTGTAGTCCACCGAATCCTCAGGGTTGCCGTCAAAGTGAACGTGGGTATTGATCAGCCCCGGCAGGCAGGTGAATTCAGTCAGGTCATGAACAACTGTCTGATTCGTGAGAGGTGGGGCGGCACTGTGGGTCTCGATGCGGGCAATGCGATCATCCCGGATGTAGATCGACTGATTCAACCGCGCTTTGTCAGACAAACCATCGATCAGACGGCCACAGTGGACGACGACGTCGGGCGGCTGTGTGGCGGACGCCTGTCGCGTGATATTGGGGTCAGATGATTGTCCGCAGGCACTGAGGAGGGTGCACGTGGCATAGCCGAGAAAACGAAAGAAACGTGATTGGAGGCAGCCGCTGATCATAGGGATTTCGGGCTCCACGCCACTAGGCGGCAGGTGGGTGACGATATGTAAAGTAAATCAGTGTGTAGATAAGTAGTGCGGAGGCGGAGGCCAGTGCGCACAGGACAAAGACACCATCAAAGCCCCAGCCTCGTTCGAGCATGAGAGATGCGGCAAAGGGGCCGACAGTTTGTCCCAGCCCCTGGGCGCCCGGGATGAAGGCCGCAGCGCTACCGGAGCGATCTGCCACCGACACGCCGCCCATCTGATAGACATCGATGAAAATCCAGAGGAAGTTGAACATGGCCACGCTGAAAACAAACACCGCTGTGGTGAAGCTGAATGCCAATAGCCCCACGGCCATAACCATGAGGACAAATGTGAACAAGAGCGGTCTGTCGTGATCGAATTTCTTCAGCACCCACATGGCGGTGAAACAGCCGCCGAAAGACAACAGAACGCACCAGGCAATGACCTGAGCGGCCCAGCTGCCATCCAACCCGGACGCTTCGGCGGCCAGCTCAATATTGGACCAATAGGCACCAATATTGATGTACGCGATAACGATCGCGCCAATGCCCACCCATGCCAAAAGCGGCGGGCGCTGTTCTTCTTTAGAAGTATCTTGAGGCATAGCCGGTGGGCTCTTTGCGGGAATGATGCGCACGAAAGGCAGAGTGACGACATACGTGATAACAAAGAAGACATAAATACCGTTCATCGACAGGTGCGGTATTAATTGCAATTCCAAAAACTGCGAGATGGCAAAGGCCAACAGCATCCAGTTGAAGGCTTCTCTTGGCTTGGAATGTGCGCCCAAGCCTGCCACGGCGACCGCAGTGTAGAAACCTGCACCTAGCCCCGCGACAAAGCGCAGGAAGAGCGTCATGCCGTAGTCGACATATTGCGTACACAGCGCATTGGCTAGAATGGCTAAGGCGATCCCGAGGTACGTCAAGTGCTGTCGATCCCAGCGTTTGATCAAGAAACTGGTCAAAACAGAGCCGATAAACAGCCCCAGTAAATCTGCGGAGGCTACGCGGTTGACCTGAACCTCACTGAAACCCAACTGGTCGACCCATGCACCGTTAATGGCAGGCAGCGCAACCAATACGCTATAGCCGACCAGCGTCATGAAAAGACTCAGCAAGAATGGCCCCCGCGCGTCGAAAGGGTTGCTAGAGGCCCCCGTAGTTAATTCAGCATGGTCCAAAATACGTCTCCGATGTCCTGCGAGGCTAGGGGCTAAAACTTTGAACACTGTCGCATCGAAAAAGGGGGATGGCAATCTACTGGCGCGAGGAAGGGATTGAAATCTCGCTCACCTTACTCGCTATCTGATCAAAAAAATTCTGCGCGGCAGCCAAATGATACGGCAGCGAAAAAACAATCAAGTATTGGATAACGTGTTTTGCTGCGGGAGGGGAGCGCTCTAGACAATTCAGAGTCGCTCTGTCATGAGAGGGTAGATCGTCCCCTGGTAAGGCTCATTGCATTTGGCGTGTGGGTTCAAAAACGGCGAGGATGGGCAATCCAGAAGCGTCGGGAAGCCAGTATTTGCAGGGTTGCAGGGGCTGTCATCACACTGGAATTTCGATTACAGTACGAGACATCTGTCTTGACTATTTATTAATTAAAGCCACAGCATTGCAGAAGAGACGCATTTGCAAGCGGGGATAAGGGGAAACCATGTCTGTTGATCCAAGGTCTAGAGTGGGCGCATCGCCTCGGACAAAAACGCTACTTCATACCGCTGTGGCGGCTGCCCTTGGGCTATCGGGAATCCCGGTAGCAGTGGGTCAGAACTCTTTGGAAGAGGTTGTTGTCACAGCTCGCCAGCGTGCTGAATCGGTGCAAGATGTACCTATGATGATTCAGGCAATGTCTGGAGATGAAATTCAAAGGCGAGGCATCACGACGCTACAAGATTTATCGAAGCATGTTGGCTCGCTCCAAATAACCGCAGACGGTATAGGTTCAAATGAGATCGTCTTCAGGGGGGTCAGCACAGGCGGGGGCTTCCTTCAAGATGCCACGGCGGCGGTTTACCTCGACGATCAACCCATGAGTCTTGGGGGTCTCGCCCCCGATATCTATCCGGTTGACCTTCAGAGGATAGAGACATTGGCTGGCCCTCAATCGACCCTGTTTGGTGCCGATTCCCAGTCGGGGACCGTCCGCTACATCACCAATAAACCAGATCCCAGTGAATTCTCTGGTTCCATAGCAGGAGAGGTCGGTTCCTATACAGATGGCGATACCAGCTTTAACGGCGAATTCACGCTGAATATCCCCGTAAGTGACAAGCTGGCGATTCGTCTCTCAGGCTTTGCGCGCGAGGATGGAGGCTTTATTGACAATATCCTGAGTCCAACGGTCGATGGTGGTGCTGATAACGCCGATATGGTGGAGGACGACTACAACGACGTGAGCTGGCGCGGTGGGAGAATAGCAGCCAGGTGGTTAATGTCAGACGACTGGACGGCCGATTTTAGCCTGCATTATCAGGACATTGACGCTGACGGCTTTGCGGATGTAGACCCGTCTACGGGCGACCTGACAATTGCGAAGTTCAAGCCAGAGACTCGCACGGATGAGTTTATGGCTACCAGCTTGGTAATTACCGGTGAACTTGATTTCGCGACATTGGTGGTAGCGGGGTCTTACTATGATCGAGACACGCTTTATCAACACGACACCCAGACCTATGCGGAATATTTTAACGCTTTCGGTTGGGGCTATGACTGGGGAGAAGACGCTAAAGGGTATCTTACCAACGATCAGAACAACGACAGTAAAAGCCTTGAAGTCCGCTTAACAGGCGCAGGAGAGAAAGTCGATTGGACGCTGGGCTTCTTTTACTCCGACCTGTCAGAGACTTGGGACTTCAAAACATACATCGACGGTTTCGCTGAGAGCATGGGTTTCTATTACTTAACCACTTACTATGGTTTTGACATCCCACCCTCAGATACCTGGTGGTTCTCATCTCAGCAGACGAGCAGAGAAACCATGGCTGTATTTGGCGAACTCGATTGGAGTATTACGGACAACCTGTCCCTCTTGCTGGGAGGACGATGGTATGACGTCGAGAAGGAGATTGATTACTTTGTCCAAAAGCCGGCAGGTCTTTTCCAGGCGGTTCCAAGTAACGACATGATCCGGGGACCTCAGCCCACCAGGAATATGAGCGATGATGGGTTCATCCCTAAACTTGGACTCCAGTACAACTTTTCTGAAGATGTCATGATCTATGGCGTTTACTCTGAGGGCTTCAGGACGGGAGGCGTGAATCGAGGCAGGAGTGACAACGGCACATTCCCTGTCACCTATGACTCGGATACCGTCGAGAACAAGGAGGTGGGGATAAAGGCGGTCTTCGCAGACAATAGGATCCAAGCCAATTTCGCTTTCTACAGGATGGACTGGACCGATGTGCAGGTAGAATTGGTAGACCCAAGTTATCAGCTAGGTGAGCCATGGCAGACCATCATTGCAAATATGGACGACGCATCTATCTCTGGCTTCGATATGGATATTATTGCCAAGGCGACTGATAACCTAGAACTTGGTTTTAACATGACGTACATCGACGAAAATGAGGTGGACGCTCCCCCGGTTGTCGATGATAGGTTTGAAGGCGGTTTTGCGCCGGTAGGACTGGATGCGACTCCTCAGTTACCCCTGTTTGCGGACAAGTCCTATTCGCTATACGCGGAATATAGCTTTGATGCGAGTAGAATCGGGCTAGGAGGAAACAGCTACGTGCGAGTGCAACACAGCTACACTGGGGAATCGTTAAACCAAATTGACGATGCGCCCGGCATCCAGCCGCAAGAAGTGCAGGGAGACTATCGGCTTACCGATCTGACCCTAGGGTTCGATCTGGGCTCGTGGCAAGCGACTGTATTTGCGCGAAACCTGACCGATGAGAGAGGCGTGACCTTCAAGGACTCTAGCGATTTTGACCGGATGTTCGGGAGAGCCTCTTATTTTATCGTGCCACCCAGACAAATCGGTGTTTCGATGAGGCGTAACTTCTAGCCCGACCGATCTGTTTGGTCGAGACAACCAAGGCACGAACTTTCGTGCCTTTTTCTTATCTGAAGGGCCACACCTCGAGGCCATGGATTGCGTTTCGCACATCCATGGTCAGGTTGACTGACCCTAGACGCTCGCCTTTCGCTAAGTCATAAACGCTAATGGTAGAGGGTGACGAGCCACCAGCGATAAAGCGGTTATTGATGACGCATAGGCCTCTTGCAAAGCGCTGTCGAGCAATCTTTGAATCATCAAGTCCAGTGCCTGTGAGTTCTCGATTGTCGAAACCGATCACTTCGAAGGCCCTTTGCTTCCCTTCTCTGGTGATGTAACGAACCGTATTTTTTGCCGTATCGTTGAATAGAGCACCATCTAGAAAAGGTCTTGCATTGTGGGTGCCGCTTGGAAGCGTGCAGAATTCCGAGACCTGCATTTTGGAGTCCAAGAATAGAATTGCATTCGTTTGTAGACCACTAAAATAAACCCCGGTTCTATCTACGTAGACATTGTTTAAGTGATAATGATTGGCAAATGGCGGGCCAGAGGCAGTATTTGGATCAAACGGCTGACCCACCCACTGCGTCCCATTTTTAGAGACGTATATACCCCATATGAATTGCCGAGCTGCCAGATCAAAGGTCAGTAGGCTGTCATATCCGGTAGAGGTCAAAAATAATAGGTTATCTCGCTTACAGATCTCGTGGCAGTGCTTTAGGTACTGATTTTTATAAGAGGCAACTAGTCGAAAGTTTTTGTTATAGGCAAACAGTTCATCGCTTGCTGCTATCCATATCAGATCATCGGAGAACTCGATCCCTCGCAGTCCGCGGTCCCAGCCTCGACCAGCAAAGTCGATATCACTCTTGTTCCAATCGATATGTTGCTCTACCGTCTGTAACGCAAAGTCTACGATGTAGACTCCGCCGTGACTCTGGCCTTTTTCGCTGCCCCTGACTACGGATGAAGCGATTAGCTTTGGAAATTCAGACGACATATTTAACTTCAAGATTCCGAAGTCTTTTTTCCATTGTAGGAGAGCAGAGAGTCAAGTCCCTCGATTAGTGGGGTGATGTGACTTTCGAATCGCTGCCAAGTCCCAATTGACCCGGCATAAATCGGCTGTCGAACCTGTTCCGAGCTCGCCGTTCGCACTGCGCGCTTGGTCTGATGGAAATCAATACAGCCTTCCTCAAACGGCAATTTGCAGTAGTCCAGTAGTCTCCGAACTTGATCCTCGAGCTCGTTGACGACGTCTTCGTATTGAACCCGTAACACCCTACCGGGAGCTACTTTGTGCCAATGTGACATCATCTCATCATACTCAAGATAAAATTCTGCTAACTCAAAGAGGTCGTAGGTATAGGTTTGTCCTCGGGCAAAGTGTTGCTTGTAGCATCCAACACAGCTGTCTAGAGGGTAACGTCGTGCATCAATGATCTTCGCATTCGGCATAGTCGCCAGAATTAGCCCGATGTGCGCAAAGTTATTAGGCATTTTGTCTGTGAAGTAGGGGGCCCCCTCTCGGTGCCGTCTTGTCCGATTAAGGTACTCGAGCCCCAGAGCCGTGATCTCACTGGGCTCCATATCTTGCATACCCTCTGGGTATTGGCGTCCCTTTTCTCGATCAGTGACCATGTTAGATATCCTACCCAAATCAGGCAGTTCACTTGTTCCATCGACCAAGCTGTGGCTTGCCAAAATTTGTTCCAACAAAGTCGATCCCGATCTGGGTAGGCCTACAATGAAGATAGGGTCCGGTTGCTTTTCGCCCACCCCTTTATCTCTAAGCTCTCTAAGGAAACCTTCGTCAAAACTATCTTTTATTTTTTGGTGAGTGATAGCAGTTTGGACCGGATCATACGCTATCGTTCCACGGTGCTTTGAATTACCCCGATGATAATATTCAAAGGCCCGGTCAAACTCCTTTCGATCTTCAAATGCCTTAGCTAAGGTAAAAGAGAAGTGCACTTCAGAATCCAGACTTAAGCCCTCTTGATCAATGCGACGCAACATATCGTCGATATCTTCATCCGAAAATCGGTAGGTCTTCAGGTTCGAAAGGCTGAAATATATTTCTCCAAAATTTGGTTTCAGATCTCTCGCTCGCTGATATGCCTCAATACCCTCGTCATAGTTTCCAAGCGTTTTAAGAACGTGTCCCAATCCAACCAGAGCGCCAACCTGTTTCGGGTTTAACTCAATCGACTTTTCGTAATACTCGACGGATTCCAACGTTTTACCCGCAGTCGCCAATGCTGCAGCATACCGATAATGACTTTCTGAATTCCCTTCATCCAGGCTCAGTGCATGCGCGAGTATTTCTACAGTTTCATCTACTCTATGCTGTTCCTTTACCGCCGCGGCTAACTCATGCCAAGCCGTTATAAAACGCGGCGCTATACTAATAATTCTTCTGAGGAGCGTTTCCGCATCCGAATAGCAAGAGGCATCCATCGCAATTTTGGACAGTAGTAACGCTGCGTTCACATCCCGTGGATTCTCTAAAATCAGCTCCTGAGCTAGCTTTTCCGCTTCCCTGAATTTTTTCGCTGCGAATAGTCTGGCGGCTTCATCCAGCTTCGCCTTGCTCGGGGACAGCCGCTGTGACTCGGCGAAAGCCACTGAGGCTCCAGCATTATCGCCTGCCAACTTCAACGCACCACCGAGCTTAAAAAAGCAATCAGCGGAGCTTGGAGAGAGCTCTGTTGCTTTGCGCAAGAAAGGAATCGCTTCTTCCGGTTTGCCACGATTCAAAAGAACTGCGCCAAGCTCCTCATTCGCCTTTGGGTACGCTGGCGCAATCTGAACAGCTCTGCGCAGATGAGATTCAGCTGCCTCCAAATCATCTCGTCGCGCCAAGATCGTACCTAGCAGAGCGACGAAATTCACGTCACCGTTTTCATCAACGGCTTGGCGACACAGTGCCTCTGCTTCGCCATCCGAACCGCTTTGAAGAAGTTCAATAATTTCGTTATATCGCCGTTTCGGCGTCATCTCTTGCATGTGCTATCCCGCGTGAAACTGACCCGCCACCTCAACCAGAGGCCGATTGGGCTATCCTGATCACCTATGTTCTGCGATGAGTCGATTAAAGTTGCTAGGCGTTACAACCTAGCTGCCATTGTAAAGGCATTCACCACCGCCCCGGCAACATAGGCATGGTGATTTGGTTTATATCCAACTTTACGAGATGGCATCAGGGGCATACCCATTCAGTACAAATCGACACGCAAAATTGAATTTCTCGGTCACTTGCAGCGGCTTGCTTTTATGAATGTTGATCATTTTCTTTAGTATTTTCGGAGATAGTAATTGGGCGCCGCGCGAGATACTCGATGTGCCTGCTCAAACGGAGAGAAAAGAGTGCATCAAAGACGAGGTAAACTTAAACTGGTCGACTGAAGCCTCAATTTCACTCGGGTAAAAATGGATATCGGAATACCAATCAAAGAACTTGGGAAATATGATATCAAACCTCTACAGCAGGCCATTCTGGATCAACCAGAAGAGGCATGGTTTGATAATCAGAGCCGGCAAAACGACTACGAGGTGCATCGATACACTCATTCCATCGTTTTAGTATTCACCACCGGCGAGGGATGGCCGAATATCGAGGTGACACAAGAGAAAGGGTGGAGCTTGCTTGCTGAACAAGCCATACCTCTCATGCATCAGATCTTACAAGATCACTACCCGGTCGGAGGGACGATAATTCGCGCAATGGCTGCACGACTTGAGCCAGGCGGATTTATTATCCCACACACCGATAAACATCCCTCTTTTCACAACGGGCATAGAATACACATCCCGATTAGCACTAACTCCAAGGTGCGCTTCATGATCGACGGTCGCCCTTACCAGTTTGAAGTTGGTAGCGTCTATGAGATCAACAATCAGATGAAGCATAGCGTGATGAATAAAGGCGAAAGTAGCAGGGTTAACTTTATTTTTGACTACGTCCCGCCTGATAAAATAGAAAGGTAGTGAGGCGATTAATGCCGAGGGTTTTACGGATATAAGCCTAAAGAATAGGGCATGACTGGGGTTCTTGAAGGGCACCGCCCGCTGGCAAATGGGGCATCACCAGCCGTTGTTTCCGTAACTGGCGGTGCTACAGCACTCTCTCAAAGCGCTGCAAAACCACTGAACCTGACAGTGCTTTCAACCGAGTTGCGGTTGCATGATGAGCGGATCAGGGTAATCGGGCTCGAAAAAGGAGGGAAAAAGCAATGTCCTTTTCCCAATGGTGGCCGCTTGCACTGGTTTGCCTTTTGGGCGCGATTTCTCCGGGACCCAGTCTGGCGGTCGTTGCACGCCACTCGATGAGTGGCGGCGCGCTCGGGGGAATATTGTGTGCTGTGACGCACGGCATGGGTATTTTTCTTTGGGCGATGCTGATGGTCAGCGGGTTGGGCACGGTATTGGTGACTCAACCGTCGTGGTTTGATGCGATACGGGCGCTCGGGGCGTCGTTTTTACTGTACCTCGGAGCCCGGACGTTGCTGCAGAATAATCAAGAATTCCAGATGGTCTCCGACAGTAGCGACGAGAGAACGCGCGCCGGCTGGGACGGCCTTTTGATCGCGTTGTCCAATCCCAAGATCGCCATTTTTTTTGCAGCATTGTTCAGTCAGTTCATCCAGCCACAAACGACGCTGACGGAGAAGTTGGTTGTTGCTGTCACTGCAGCGTCTATTGACGCCTTCTGGTATGTGTTAGTGGCGATCTCACTGTCTCGCCTGGTTGTTACGCGACCCTTTCAGCGATATGTCACCTTGTTGAATAAGGTTTTTGGGGCAATACTCATTATGCTGTCGCTCACGGTGTTCCGGTCCCTGTGGTAGGTTTGATCTTCTAAGGCCAAGCTCCTAGCGACGAACTATAAATGGGAAGTGAACATGGCTGTGCGCTGGCGGATCGCCATTTTGCTGGCGGTTATTACCACCATCAACTACATCGACCGATCGGTTTTTGGCGTTGTGGCACCGGCTATTCGCGGTGAGTTTGGTATCAATGATGCCGACTACGGGCTGATTACCAGCGGCTTTCTTTTTGCCTATGCCGTCGGTCAACTGATCTCAGGTCCCCTGATCGACCGCCTGGGAACCAAGCGCGCCTTCAGCATGGCTGCCATCTTCTGGAGTCTGGCGACTATTTTGCATGCCCTGGGCCGAGGACTTTGGAGTTTTTTCACCCTCCGCGTGGTTTTGGGTCTCGCTGAAGCGGCTAACTTCCCTGCAGCTAGCAAGGCGGTCGCGCAGTGGTTCCCGGCTAATGAACGCGCTACCGCCGTCGCCACCTTTATGCTGGGTGCGGGTCTTGGCGCCATCATTACTCCCCCACTCACGGTTTGGACCATGCAATCGCTTGGATGGCAATGGGCGTTTATTGTGCCAGGCGCTTTGGGATTGCTCTGGGTCTTGCTGTGGCAGCGCTGGTACCACTTGCCCGAGACGCACCCGACCATCGATCCTGCTGAGCAGTCCCTGATATTGGAGCATCGCTCGGCCCAAGAGGGCGAGGGTAGTTGGGCAGCATTGCTGGCTTATCGCGAATTTTGGGGGATTCTTGTTGCCCGGGTGGTCAGCGATTTTCCCTTTTATTTCTTTTTGTTCTGGCTCCCTCAATATCTTATCGATGTCAGAGGCTTTGATCTGCGAGCCATCGCTCTGTTTGCCTGGTTGCCCTGGGTCGCGGCAGACCTGGGTGCACTCGCAGGTGGCACTTTGAGCTCTTCACTGGTGACCCGCGGGCATACCATCAACCGGGCGCGCAAGATTGTCATTTGGTTGGGTGCGATTCTGGTTGCCATGGCAGTGGTGCCCGCTTACTACACCCAATCAAGTGCTCTGGCGCTAGCCTTGATTTGTCTTGGTCTCTTCGCCATTCAAATCAAGGGGTCCGTCTTTTTTACCTTGCCGACGGATTTATTCCCCGCTGATCGCGTCGCGACAGTGTGGGGTGTCTTCGGCGCGGTGGGCAGTTTGGGCGGAAGTCTCTTGGGGTTGCTGGCTGGCTATATGATCCAGCAAGCGGGTTATGAGAGTGTCTTTCTGATGATCGCCAGCTTGCATTTGATCTCGGCGCTGCTGCTACAGATTTTCGTACCAAGAATTGCATTGGTGACCCGTTAGCGCGAGCATGCTCTGACCGTAGCGCACTCTGTAGGGATTTACAGCGATCCGATAACCTCACCCAACGTGGCCAGATACTGCGCGCCTACTGCTCCATCAATCACGCGGTGGTCACAGGATAGGGTGGCAGTCAGCACAGTGGCTATCTGTTGCTGTCCGTCATTCACCACCACCTGCTGCTTGGCTTTACCCAGGGCCAAAATGGCCCCCATTGGCGGATTCACAATCGCCGTGAACTGAGTGATGCCGTACATACCCAGATTGGATACCGTGAAGGAGCCTCCGGAGATATCTTCCTTGGCCAACTTGCCCGCCTGCGCCTTACCGGCTAATTCGGCGGTCGCGGTAGCGATTTCAGCGGGCGATTTGTTGTCGGCGTTATACACCGTAGCGGGGTAGAGCCCGTCCTCAGTCGCAATTGCCACCGAAACGTGCGCAGCGCTGAATTGGTGAATATCATCGCCCACGAGGTTCACATTCACCCGCGGCTCTTTTATTAATGCCTGCGCCACACACCAGACAATCAGGTCGTTTACCGATACCTTGACGTCGCCCGTCTCATTCAGGGCGGCGCGGTGCGCGAGTAGGCCGTCGAGTTCATATTCTGCAGAGAGATAGAAGTGCGGGATGGTTTGTTTCGCTTCGGTTAATCGCCGCGCAATGGTTTTGCGAGTCGCACTCAATGGGATGACGTCGACGCCCGCGGGCGCACCGCTGCTGCCCCCCCCTGCCGCCTTCACATCTTCATCGGTGATGCGGCCACGGCGCCCGGTACCGGTCACGGTGCCGAGATCCACACCCAACTCATCCGCCAGTCTGCGCACACTGGGAGAAGAGCGCTTGTAGGCATCCCCAGTCTGCACGGTCTGCTTTGCTGCCGATTGATCAGCGTCACTGGTGACGACGGCTTCTGCAGGCGCGTTACTGTGCTGCGCGATAAAGGCATCGATGTCACTGTCGGCGACCTCCGCATCGGCAATGACGCCGAGTAAAGCGCCAACCGGGTGGGCATCACCCTCTGCAAC
>JAYNYK010000031.1:22137-31071 GCA_038102985.1 Halieaceae bacterium | reverse complement strand
GCAGTTGCAGCTGCACTGGCAGGCGTTTGGTTTCCGCGCGGGGCGCGATATCGACCATTACGAATCACTGTTGAAGGAGGGTGTAGAGCTGATCGCTCGCCATCTTGCTCCTCTCGACCTTGTGTTGGTGGACACCAAATTTGAATTTGGTTACGCGCGGGATGCATCAGGCAACGAGTCGCTGATCTATATGGATGAGGTGGGCACGCCGGATTCGTCTCGAATCTGGGATGCGGTGGCCTACAGCAAAGGCGAGGTGGTAGAGCACAGCAAAGAAGCTTTCCGACAGTTATTGCTGACTCACGTCGAGGATCGTGATTTGTTACTCGATCATCGGAAATTCGGCGCGCGCAAACAATTTGCTCAGGAGCACGCATTGCCGACTGAGTTTTTGCACTCGCTCTCAGTGACCTATCTCTCCCTTGCGGAGAGAATTATTGGCCATACGCTGGTTGCCCCCGAGCGACCCATGGAGAGTATGATTCGAGTGCTCGATGAGGAGTTCGGGTTAATAGAGGCAATATGAGACCCGGTAACGCAGTCAAAGAATTCGATGAAGGAGCGCTACATGTCCCTGTTTGCCTTGAGTGACACCTTATCTGTCGCGGCTCAAATCACCGTAGACGATGTCTCAAAGCTTCAAGCGCAGGGGTTTACCGTCATCGTATGCAATCGACCGGATGGTGAGGTGCCGGACCAACCGACAATGGAAGCAGTGGAGGCAGCCTGCGCAGCGGCCGGGATGCTTTTTATTCGTTACCCGGTGACCGCACTGGACTTTCCGGGTCCGGACCTACCGGGACTTGGGGCTCTATTTGATGACCCCGGACATCGTGTTCTGGCTTATTGCCGCACGGGAACGCGGTGCGCGAACTTGTGGATCGCCTCGCGGCAGCATGATGCGGTGGCTGATGCCGTCAAGGTTGCCAGGGAAATCGGCTTTGACTTGAGTATGGCGCTGCGTTAACCCGCCACAGCGCTGCCGTGATTGAAGCGTGTGCCTCGGGAGGCGGGCTTCGCGCTGGTTTAAACCATTACGCGTTTATCATAGATCTGCTGTGATCTAACAGCGCGACGGAACCCCTCACTGGAGGTTGGTCAGCAGCGTCGATAGGGCGGCAGTGGCCAAGTCACCCCAATTCTGGTCGCACTTCAAGGAAATGTCGGGCAGTGAGGGATGGGGCGGGTTGTGTTCAGGATGGTGTGCTTCGGCGATCGTGGCATAGGCTTGCAGGGCGCTATGTTCTGCCCCTACATCGAGTCGATACAGGCGAAGCAACACGGGCGTGCCCTGACTGACGGTGCCGGCGCTCAGCGCCTCGAAACCGGAACCACTGGGGGCGGTTGCTTCCAATAATGATTGCCGGTGGAGGATGAGCCCTGCGTCCGACAGCGTGCTACCAATACTATGGCCCTGGCGGATGCGCGTATCTGCGGGAATGACCACTGTCGGCGTCGGTTGCCAAAAGTAGGTGACCGCTAGAGTGCGGCACACTGCCTTATCATTGTGTTCACTGTAAAGACTGGCCACGCGGTGCACTTGATCTTGTTGCAGCACTTTGACTCGATAACTGCCGAACCGGTTTTTGATCTCTTCGCTATTCACTCAATGCTGTTCCGTATCGATAGTCCACGTAAAGTGCTGCGCAAGTCGTGCGGCTGCGTCCCGTCCTTGGGCGGGGGGGACCCTAACCCGACCGTCCTGAATCTGCAATGTCTGCCCCTCTCGGCTACTGGTTCTGAGTTATGATCCGCGACATGCCAATGCAGGAGAGAATAATGAAAATGTTCATCCGTATTTTAATGGGTTGGCTGATGGTTGTGCCGGTATTGTTGGTCAACAGTTCACTGGCTGGGCCACTCAGCGAAGACGTTGATGCGCTGTATCAAGCAAAGCTTAAGGATTTGTTTCTGTATTTTCATCAGAACCCCGAGCTGTCCACCATGGAGCAGCAGACCGCGGCACGATTGGCTGATGAACTCGAGCAGCTGGGGTATCGCGTGACACGGAATGTCGGAGGTACGGGCATCGTGGCGCTGTTGGAAAATGGCGAGGGCCCGCTTGTGATGTTTCGCGCGGATATGGATGGCCTCCCCGTTGAGGAGAAGTCCGGTCTTGCCTACGCTTCCCGGGCGCGTCAGGTTGACCCCAATGGCAATGAAGTCTTTGTCATGCACGCCTGCGGTCACGATGTGCACATTACCAGCCTCGTGGGTACCGCTCAGATGATGGTTGAGCGGCGAGATCAATGGCGGGGCACCTTGATGCTGATAGGGCAACCGGCTGAGGAGCGGGTGTTGGGAGCCGCGGCCATGCGGGCGGATAATCTCTGGGATCGCTTTGGCCAGCCCGATTTTGCGATGGCGTTTCACGTCACGTCGACGCTACCCACGGGGGTGCTGGGCGCTTCTACCGAGTCGCCCTACTCAGGTGCTGACACGGTTGATATTTATATCACTGGGGTGGGTGCCCATGGTGCATCACCACATCGGGGCATCGATCCTATTGTGCTCGGATCGCAAATTGTCCTCGGGCTTCAAACTATTGTGAGTAGGACGCTTCCACCGCGACGGCCGGGAGTGATCACCGTTGGCGCTTTTCATAGTGGTACAAAGCACAACATTATTTCGGACGCTGCTCATTTGCAGTTAACGGTTCGCAGTGAGTCGGAGGAGGATCGAGAGCTACTTCTCGATGGCATTCGTCGGGTTGCAGAAAACATGGGCCGGGTAGCGGGATTACCGGACGACCAGTTGCCGAGAGTCGTGGTATCGGAAGAAAGCGTGCCGCCAACGCTGAATGATCGAGCATTGACCGAGCGCATCTTGGAGGTATGGGGCAACCACTTTGGCGATGGTATATTTTTCGCCGGTGAAAGGCTCGGCATGGGTGCTGAGGATTTCCCCGTCTTCACAGTAAACCCCTATATCCCGAGTCTCTACTTCGCTGTTGGCGGAACACCCCCCGAGGATTTCCTGCGCGAGCGGGCAGGGGGCAAGCCAGTGCCTTCGCATCATTCCCCCTTATTCAAGATCGAGCCTGAGCAATCCGTATCCTTGGGCGTGGAGGCATCCGTAACCGCCTTGCTTGACTTGCTTGCGCAGTGAGTGAGTCCCCGGTGTCTGCGCCAGCGTCGGGGTACCCGGTGTGGGATCTTGTGGTGCGCGCAGTGCACTGGTATCTGCTGGTGGCTGTCTCTGTCATGTGGTGGAGTGGTGAGCAAGGGAGGATGGAGATCCATCAGTGGGTGGGCTTGAGCATTCTATGTGTGGTGGCAGTGCGCGTGGCCTGGGGATTCATAGGCAGTCAGCCCGCGCGCTTCTCGGCTTTTCTCGTCCCACCACCTGCAGTTTGGCGCTACCTCCGGCGTGGGGGTCAGCACGCCGGCCATAATCCGCTGGGGGGTTGGTCGGTACTTGCCATGCTACTGCTACTCACCGGGCAAAGCGTTTCGGGGTTGTTTAGCAGAGACGATTTACTTTTTGAGGGGCCTTTTTCCTACTGGGTGGGTGAGATTTCTGGAACATTGACAGAGTGGCATCTGCTGAACTGGCGACTATTACAGGCGCTGATAGCGACTCACCTGCTGGCGGTCGCTTGGTATCAGTGGCGTAAGCGGCAACCCCTGATTCAGGCAATGTGGTGGGGTAAAGCAGGGCACAAGGTGGCGTCGACCGCCCCCGAGCCGAGCTGGATCGCGGTGCTCATCATGATGGTTGTGGCAGCCAGCCTGTGGGGGCTGATCGCAATAGCGCCTCAGGCCCCCAGTTACTATTGAGTGGTGTGATTCTCAGAGGACAGTTTCAGTATAAGTAGTCCTTAGACTTGTACTCGTCGTGACAAGCCTTGCAGGTGCCGCCAGTGGCGACAAACTGCTCCCGGCTGGCTCCGGCGTCGCCCTCGGCGGCAACCTCGGCCAGTTTTGCCGCCGCGGCTCGAAAGTTATCCAACTTGCTCTTGAAGTCAGCCATGTTGGACCAAATCTCGGGTTTTGCGCGTGTGGTCCCCTCCTGGCTACCCGGTGCGAAGCCGCGTTCAACGCCAAACTGCGAGACGTGATGCAGATCTGTTGCCCAAGTCTCAAAAAGCGCGTCGTCCCATTCGATCTTACCTTTGACCATGTCGCCCATCGGTGCAAACGTCATGCCCAGTAGCGCAAAGTAGGACTGCCTCAGTGACTGAAAGGGTTCGGTCTGTTCGATATGGGCCATGGAAGGTGTTGAGAGCCATAGCACGCCCAAGAGAGCGCCTGCGATAGTGCGTGGTTTCATTTAACTGCTCCTTTCTTGCGGATCAAAGATCTATTTGTGGCGGGTCAGAGACGCCGCTGTGCTAACCGTGATGGGGAGTGTGTAGTTGTTGGGCTGGGTTTACACTTGACCACGATAAAAGGAGAACCCATGTCCGATCAACTACCCCTTGACGCTTACTGGATGCCCTACACCGGAAACCGGCAGTTTAAGCGTGATCCCCGCATTATCGTCGCGGCACAAGATGTGTGGTTTACGGACGATCGCGGCAGGCGGATCCTTGACGGCCACTCCGGGTTGTGGACATCGGGTTTGGGTCATGGTCACCCTGAAGTCTCCAAAGCGGTGGCTGAGCAAATTCAAGCGCTCGATTTTTGCCCTCCGTTCCAGTTCGGTCACCCCAAAGCATTTCATCTGGCAAATAGGCTGCGACAGCTGATGCCGGGCAAACTTGATTATGTGTTTTTTACTAACTCCGGCTCTGAGTCAGCGGATACTTCTCTGAAGATGGCCCGAGCCTACTGGCGTCTGAAGGGTCAGCCCGCAAAGACTCGTTTTATCGGGCGTCAGAAGGGGTACCACGGCGTGAATTATGGTGGCACGGCGGTGGGCGGCATTGGCGCCAACCGTAAACCCTTCGGCCCCTCGCTGGAGGTTGACCATTTGCGGCACACCCTGCTACCCGAAAACACCTTTAGTCGTGGGATGCCAGCATCCGGTATTCATTTGGCCGATGAGCTTGCCGAGCTGATTGCGCTGCATGACGCGTCAACGATTGCTGCGGTCATCGTGGAGCCGATGGCAGGCTCCGCTGGGGTGATACCGCCGCCCGTGGGCTATCTCCAGAGGCTCCGGGATTTATGTGATGCCAACGACATTTTGTTGATATTTGACGAGGTGATTACAGGGCTCGGACGATGCGGCGCCAATTCAGGAGCAGAGGCTTTTGGCGTGACGCCGGATATTTTGAATCTTGCCAAGCAAATTACCAATGGCGCGGTGCCGATGGGTGCCGTCGTAGCGACCGAGGAAATCTACGAGACTTTTATGGCCAACGGAGGGCCTGAATATGCACTCGAATTTGCGCATGGTTACACATACTCCGGACATCCGGTCGCCTGTGCTGCCGGGCTCGCTGCGCTCGAGGTCCTCACGCGCGAGGACTTGCCCGCACGGGTTGCAAGTGAGGCACCTTTTTGGGAGGCGCTGTTACACGACAACCTTGCAGATAAACCCCACGTTGCCGATGTGAGAAATTATGGTTTTGCGGGCGCTTTGACCCTGGCAGCCTACCCAAATGAACCGTTGCGCAGGCCTTTTGAGGTGGCCATGCGTATGTGGGATAAGGGTTTTCTCGTCCGCTATGGCGGAGATACGATTCAGCTCGCTCCGCACTTTATTATGCAGCGGGAGCAGATGTCATCACTGGTGGGTGCCCTCTCTGAGACCTTGATGGAGTTGGCATGAGTGGGATTTTCTGGCTTGCCGGTGCCAGTAGGTAGGCCCCGAGAAGCACCCGCCAACACCAACCTAGGGCGCCGTCAGCGACACCGCTCTAGCGCGTCGCCTCGGTTAGTTGATTTTCTAGCCATAGGTCCATTCTTGTCTCGAGCACATCGAGCGGAGTGGCGCCGGCGCCCAGCAGTTCGTCGTGAAAGGCGCGAATATCGAATGCCGCGCCGAGCGCTGCCTCCGCCTCCTGCCTCAGCCCCAGCATTTTCAATTGGCCGATTTTGTAGGCCAGTGCCTGCCCCGGCCAACCGATATAGCGATCAATCTCGTTAATGATGTCAGCCTCAGTTTTGGCGGCGTTATCCAGAAAATAGTCTATGGCGCGTTGTCGGCTCCAACCAAAGTAGTGGATGCCCGTGTCGACTACCAGCCGAACAGCACGCCACATGTCGTAGACCAACTGCCCGTAGCGGGAGTAGGGGTCAGCATAGAGTCCCATGTCGTAGCCCAGACGTTCTGAATACAGGCCCCAGCCTTCGATGAAAGCAGTAAATCCGCTGTTGCGTCGGAACTCGGGCAGCTCGCTCAGCTCCTGTGCAAGGGCAATCTGCAGATGATGGCCGGGAACGCTCTCGTGAACACTGAGTACTTCCATTTCGAATTTAGGGCGCACCTCGGGCTGATAAAGATTGACGTAGTACCAGCCGGGGCGACTGCCATCTGCTGCCGGACGCATGTAATACGCGGTTGTGGTGTCGGGCGCTTCCTCCCTCGGTATTGGCCTCACGCCGTAAGGCGCCCGCGGTAACTTACCGAATAATTTCACCAGTGCCGGATCCAGCCGTTTAGCAATCGCCTGATAACCTTCAAGCAATGCCTCGGCGTTGTCGTAGTAGAACCTTGGATCGGTCCGCAAATATTCGTTGAAGGCGGCAAGGTCACCTTTAAAGCCCACCGCTTCAATCACGGCATGCATTTCTTCGCGGATCCGCGCCACCTCGCGAAGGCCGATCTCGTGGATTTCCTCTGGGGTCAGATCCGTGGTGGTGTAGTGTCTCGCCAGGCGGGCGTACAGCCCTTTCCCGCCCGGCAACGCGCCAATACCCGGCGAGCGTGCAACCGGCAGGTAGTCCTCCTGCAAAAATTGGCGCAACCCAGCGAGCGCTGGATTGATGCCCTCAGATATGGTCGCCTCAGCTTTTCGTTGCAGACGTGTCTTTTGCTCCGCGCCCAGTGCCGGCGGTATCTGTTGAAACGCCTTGTAGAAGGGGCTGTCAGTCGCTTTGACCTGAAGCAAGTTGTCGATCTGACCGGGCACTCTCGACATCACAATTTGCGCCTGGACGCGATTTTCGTTGATGCCCTGCTCGAGCAGTTGCCGGTATTGTCCTAGCTGCTCAGGCAGTGTACTGAGTCGCGCAAGCCAGTCTTCATAGTCCTCCAGCGTCTCCATGGGCAGTCTTTCGATCATGCTGTGTCGATGCTGAGGCCCTGAGCGCATGTCGAGTGCAATGAGGTGCAGTCCGTCCTCGTACTCTGTGCGACTGTCGCGAAGCAGGCGCAGTAGCATGGATCGATTAACTTGGCCCGACGAGGAGAGCGTGGCGGGTTCAATTTGCTCGAGTTGCTGAACGAATTCGCCCTCTTCCTCGTAGCGGGAAGTGAAGGCCCCAGGGCTCATGTCAGTCCATAGGCGATTACCGGAGCGATCCCCGTAATCCAATCGCATTTCGGGATATTCCGACAATGTCCATTGCCAGTGACTCTCGATAATACGATCTAGGGCGGCATCACCCAACGTGTCTTCCGCAGCGACGTTATGCCCCGGTAAGACCCACAGGACCGCGCCACAGAGTGCGGCGCAAAACGTTGCAGGGCGCAGACCGATGCGCTTTTGCCAGCGTTGAATTCCTCTGCCAACAATTTCGTATCCGCGGTAGCAAGAGGTTGCGATCATTGGCTTGGCGCCTCTATTTACTGTGGGATCAGGTCAGCGCCCCAGCATTGAGCGGGCGATTAACTCGCGCATGATTTCCGATGAGCCGCCGTAGATTGTCTGGATCCGGGCGTCGACGTAGAACCGCGAAATCGGGTACTCCGCCGTATAACCGTATCCGCCAAACAGCTGCAGACACTGGTCGGCCACGCGGCATTGCATCTCACAACTGGCCAGTTTCAACATGGCTGCCGTATCCGGCGTCAGCGTGCCGGTGGCGTATTGCTGTGCGCACTGCTCATAAAATGCGCGGTTGATGGCGATTTCGGTTTTGACGTCGGCCAGTTTGAAACGCGTATTCTGAAACTGGCCAATTTTTTGGCCAAAGGCTTCACGCTCCTGCACATACTGCACGGTGATGTTGAGCGCGCCTTCTGAGGCAGCGATTGCTTGCGCGGCGATTCCCAGTCGCTCCCTAGGCAGCTCCTCCATCATGATCACAAACCCACGGTTTTCGTCGCCGAGCAGTGCGTCTGCAGGCAAGCGCACGTCATTGAAGAAAAGCAGCGCTGTATCAGAGGTGTGTTGACCGATCTTATCGATCTTTTTTGATTTCTCGAAGCCGGGACTGTGCGCGTCGACCAGAAACAGCGACGTGCCTTTGGCACCTTTCCCGGGGTCAGTGATGGCGGCAACGATAACGAGATCGGCGTGGATGCCGTTGGTGATGAATATCTTTGAGCCGTTGAGTACCCACTCGTCACCATCGCGAACGGCATTAGTGCGGATGCCCTGAACATCGGAGCCCGCGCCTGGCTCAGTCATCGCGAGTGCGCCGACAACCTCGCCTTTAGCCATCCGTGGCAGCCAATGCGCCTTTTGCGCCTCAGTGCCGTGGCGGCTGATGTAAGGTGCAATAATGTTGTTGTGAATGCCGTAGCTGGAGGCGAATCCTCCAAAACCCATCTCTGAAAGCTCTTCGATCATGGCCAACGTGACGTGGGGTGAGGCACCCGCACCGCCGTATTGCTCTTCCATATCGGGGCAGAGCAGGCCCGCTTCGCCGAGGCGATTCCACAACGCTCTCGGGACCATTCGCTCCTCTTCCCACGCCTCATAGTGGGGTGTAATCTCCTGTTCGAATGCGCGACGCGCCATATCGCGAAAGAGTGTCAGCTCATCCAAATCAACGGCTTGATTCATGGTCCTACCCTGAAGAATGTTAGAAGACGGAAGTATGAAGAAGATCTCGCCACAGCACAAAGCAGTCAGGGAGACACCACTATGCAGGCATC
>JAYNYK010000031.1:0-22037 GCA_038102985.1 Halieaceae bacterium | reverse complement strand
CTATGCAGGCATCCAAAATTCAATCCAGCAGCGACGAACCCGCGACGCAAGAGCGTCTGGTTCAGCGACTGACGCCGCTGCTGCCAGATCACGACGTGACGGGATTGGTGGAAGCGTTTGATACCCAGGGCTTCTGCGTTATCTCCGAGTTGCTCGACGCGGCTCAGCTTGAGCGACAGCGCAAGGCGTTGGCTCCCTGGGTCGATGAAGGGCCTATGGGCCGCAACGTATTTGAGGGGACCCGCACACATCGGATTTACGCGATGCTGTCCAAGGATCCGGTGTTTGCAGAGTTGGTGGCCCATCCGGTCTCGTTGGCCTGGGCGGAACACTACTTGGGGCAGAGTTGCCTGTTATCCGCCTGCCTCGCTATTCATTTGCAGCCGGGTGAATCGGCCCAGCCCTGGCACACGGATGACGGTCATACTTCACTGACCCCACCGCATGACTTGCTCGGCGTATCGACCTTTTGGGCGCTCGATGATACGACGTTGGAAAACGGTGCTACCGAGGTGCTGCCGGGTAGCCACCGCTGGTCGGAGACCGAGTTCCCGGGGGTGCTAAGGGATCAGGATTTTGCGACGGGCGAAGACGCCGCGGGCGACCCCGGGGCGCACCCGGACGCCGTGAAGGTCACGATGCCGGCGGGGTCTTTGATGATCGCCCGGGGCGACCTCTGGCATCGGGGTGGGGCGAATCGGTCGGATACCGCTCGTTGTCTTGTGACGCCACAATATTGTGCCGGGTGGTTGCGACCACTGGAGACCATGCTGCTGTCGGTGCCCCCGGAGCGAGTGGCTGCGCTCCCGGAGCGGGTCAGGGAGTTACTGGGATACTCCATCCATCCACCCTTTATGGGGTATTCTGACGGAATGCATCCGCAGCGGACCCTGCAATGAGCAGTCACGCTGTTTTACGTTTTCGATAATTGGATAAATTGAGGGCAACATGCGCGAGTACACAAAGTTCTACATTAATGGCCAGTGGGTTGATCCCGTCACGCCCAAAACGCTGGAGGTGTTGGATCCTTCGACTGAGGAGGCCTGCGCCACCATCTCTCTCGGCTCATCCGCGGATGTTGATCTAGCGGTTGCTGCCGCTAAGGCCGCCTTCGAGACCTTCAGCCGAACCGCTGTGGAAGAGCGGGTCGACATGCTCGAGCGGGTGGCGGCCATTTTCCAGCGCCGCATTGCTGAGATTGCCGAGGCGATTCGATTGGAGATGGGCGCCCCGATTAAATTAGCCAGCACCGCTCAGGCCTATGCGGGGTTGGGTCACATCACGGAAGCAGCAAAGATTTTGAAGAGTTATACCTTTACGGAGGATATGGGCCAGCATCGGGTCGTAAAAGAGCCAATTGGTGTTTGCGGTCTCATTACGCCCTGGAATTGGCCGCTCAATCAGGTCAGCTGCAAGGTCGCCCCGGCGCTCGCGGTCGGGTGCACCATGGTGCTGAAGCCCAGTGAGATTGCGCCGCTGTCGGCTTATCTCTATGCAGAAATTATGGATGAGGCGGGCGTGCCTGCTGGCGTCTTCAATCTGGTTAACGGCGATGGCCCCACCGTAGGTGAGGCGCTGTCACGCCACCCTGATGTCGACATGATGTCCTTTACCGGATCGACGCGGGCCGGCTCGCTGGTCGCTCAGAACGCCGCACCCACCGTTAAGCGCGTTACGCAGGAACTGGGCGGAAAATCACCCAACATCATCTTGGAGGACGCTGATCTGGAGGCCGCCGTTACGCGCGGCGTCATGCATATGTACAACAACACGGGACAATCCTGTAACGCGCCCTCGCGCATGCTGGTGCCGCGCAATTTATTATCGCAGGCCGAAGCGATTGCCGCGAAAGTCACCGAGAGCGTCGTCATTGGCCCAACCGCAGAGGATGGCACGACCATGGGCCCTGTGGTCTCGAAGGTCCAGTGGGACAAAATACAGGCACTGATCGAGGCGGGCATTGCTGAGGGCGCTAAAGTCGTCTGTGGTGGTCCGGGGCTGCCCGAGGGCATTGACCGCGGCTACTACGTGCGGCCGACTGTGTTCTCCGATGTCAGTAACGATATGACCGTTGCGCAACAAGAAATTTTTGGACCCGTCTTGGTCATGATTCCCTATGACACTGAAGACGAGGCGATCCAGATCGCCAATGATACGCCCTACGGTCTGGCAGGCTATGTTCAGAGCGGAGACCTAGATCACGCGCGACGCGTAGCGTCTCGCATCCGCGCGGGCAATGTGCACATCAACGGCGCCTCACCGGGCATGGATGTCCCCTTTGGAGGCTACAAGCAGTCAGGTAACGGACGCGAGTGGGGTGCGCACGGGTTTACGGATTACCTTGAGATCAAGGCAATCTCTGGTTTTGAGGCCGCCTGAACCGCAGGGCTGTAATCGGGGGTGCCGGTGAAAGCGATTCTGGCCATCGATCAGGGCACTACCGGCACCACGCTAGCCGTCATGAACGCGCGTGGCCACTTAGTTGGTAGCGTCAACCATGAGTTTCCTCAGATCTACCCGAAACCCGGTTGGGTGGAGCATGATCCCGAAGCCATTTGGGCGTCGGTGCTCAAAGGTATCCGCGCGGTGTTTCGCAAGGGGCTATGTAAGCCTGCGGATATCGCCTGCATCGGGATTACGAATCAGCGA
Source organism: Halieaceae bacterium (assembly GCA_038102985.1). Classification (GTDB taxonomy): domain Bacteria; phylum Pseudomonadota; class Gammaproteobacteria; order Pseudomonadales; family Halieaceae; genus Luminiphilus. The sequence goes on along the minus strand of JAYNYK010000031.1, from coordinate 19,388 downwards.
GAGACCGCATTGCTGTGGGACCGGCACTCCGGCAAGCCCCTTGCCAACGCCATTGTCTGGCAGTGCCGGCGAACCTCAGCGTTTTGTGAGAGCCTGCGGCGCAAGGGATTTGAGGGCATGGTTCGTGATCGGACCGGACTCGTGCTTGATCCTTATTTCTCGGCCAGTAAGTTTCGTTGGCTGCTCGACGCAGTCACCGGGGCGCGCGCTCGAGCGAGAAAAGGCGACGTGGCGGCGGGCACGATTGATGCTTTTTTAATGTCGCGGCTGACCGGGGGAGGGGTGCATGCGACCGATGTGTCCAATGCGTCACGCACCTCACTGATGAACTTAAAAACCTTGGATTGGGACCCCGAGCTGCTCAAATTATTCCATGTCCCAAGGGCGATTTTGCCCGATATTGTCCCCTCCAGTGGGGCGCTTGGCTTCACATCCGGTGTTGCAGGGCTACCCGATGGCATACCGATTTCTGGTATTGCAGGTGATCAGCAATCGGCGTTATTCGGTCAGGCGGGATTTGAGCGAGGCGCTGCCAAATGCACCTTTGGAACGGGGTCTTTTATTCTGATGAATACCGGCCACGATCGCATGCACAGCGAGGCGGGTCTGCTAAGCACCGTCGCTTGGCAATTAGCCGACCAAACGGTCCCTGTTTACGCACTCGAGGGTGGGGCTTTTGTATGTGGTGCCGCAGTGCAATGGTTGCGGGATGAATTGGGCATCATCAAACGCGCGTCGGATGTTGAATCGCTGGCTGCGCGCGTGACCGATGCGGCGGGCGTGGAATTTGTGCCTGCCTTGACCGGTTTGGGCGCGCCCCATTGGGATCCCGATGCCAGGGGAATGATCTCCGGGCTGACGCGGGGCTCGGGCGCGGCTCATATTGCACGCGCTACGTTGGAGGCGATGGCGCTACAGAATGTCGACATTCTCCGCGCGATGGAGCGCGACCTGGGCCGGCGGATGCGCGCGCTGAAAGTCGATGGAGGCGCTGCGGCTAATAATCTCTTGATGCAACTGCAGGCGGATTATGTGGGCCGGGAGATTGTGCGACCCAAGGTGATAGAAACGACGGTCGCAGGTGCCTGCTTTCTGGCGGGGCTGGGTGTTGGTGTCTGGAAAGACGTTGATGCGCTGACCAAAGTTTGGCGCGCAGAGAGCCGTTTTCCCAGTCGTATGGCGCCCGGTCCGAGACGTCGGAGGCTAGAGGCCTGGCGGGTGGCGGTTAGCCGCGCAAAGTCCTCGGCCTGATATTGATGGCGGATATTCTGCCGTTCAAAAAACCGCCCAAGCCAGATCAAACACTGTGCCGAAATGGGCACCATAAGTGGCGGCCGGTTAAGCGTGATCCTTTTGCAGTGCATCGCGGGGAATTAATCACCCGTTTTCGTTGCGAACGCTGCGGCCTCGAGAAAACCAAGGCAACCTGACACGCTCTTTTGGCCCTACCACTATCGGGGATAGTGGGCGATAGAAGGAGCCGTTACACTCGTCACACCCTCGGGGCCTAGGATGGAGCGACACCCATGACAGCGATGATTTATCCCACAACCAACCCTGCGCTGGCAGAACAAATGGTGGTAGCGCGAGGCGAGGGTCCCTATATCTTTGACAATCGCGGCAAACGCTATCTGGAGGGAATGGCTGGGCTCTGGTGCACCGCATTGGGATACGGCAACGAGGAAATTATTGAAGTCGCGCAGCGCCAAATGCGCGAGTTGAGTTTTAGTCATATGTTCGGCGGTAAAACCCACCCAGCCGCAATCGAATTGGCCAATAAAATCGCCGATATGGTGCCGATGCAAGACGGGCGCGTTTTTCTCGGAAATTCTGGCTCCGACGCCAACGACACATTGCTAAAGCTGATCCGCTATCACGCGGAGGCGTCTGGAAATCCCAGTCGTATCAAAGTGATCGCGAGGGAGCAGGGTTATCACGGGGTGACCTTAGCATCGGCTGCATTGACGGCTATTCCCACCAACCACGCCCATTTTCAGCTGCCGTTTGAAGCGCTTGGCGTACTCAGGACGGGGTCGGCCAACTATTATCGCGGCGCAAACGCGGGTGAGACCGAGGCCGAGTTTGTTGCCCGACGGGCGCAGGAGTTAGAGACGCTGATTCTTGCTGAAGGGCCCGAGACCATTGCTGCAATGATTGCGGAGCCGGTGAGCGGTGCCGGGGGCGTTATTGTGCCCCCCGAAGGCTACTATGCCGCTATTCAGGCGGTGTTGGATCGCTACGATATCTGGTTGTGGGACGACGAGGTGATTTGCGGTTTTGGTCGCCTGGGTGCTGATTTTGGTGCTAATAAAATGGGCATGCAGCCACAAATGATTACCCTGGCAAAGGCGCTTTCTTCTGCCTATGTGCCGGTATCTGCCGCGGTGGTGCAGGGCGACATTGCCGACTGTATCAACGCCTCGGCTACTGAGGTGGGGGTCTTTGGACACGGCTACACCTATAGCGGGCACCCGCTGGGGTGCGCTGTCGCGAGCAAGGTCATTGACATCTATCAGCGCGACAAAATTTTTGAACATGCACAAATGGTTGGTGACTATTTACAGGCTCGCCTGATGACTCTCGACGAGCACCCCCTCATTGGCGAGGTATCCGGGGTAGGCATGATTGGTGCGGTGGAGTTAGTAGCGGATAAGGCCAGCAAAAAACCGTTTGAGGGCATGAAGGTGGGGCAGTTTTGTGCCAAGGCGGCTGAGGAAAATGGTCTCATCGTGAGGCCCTTGGGTGGCAATCGGGTCGCGGTTTGCCCGCCACTCATTATCCAGAACGAGCATGTTGATGAATTGATTGACAAATTGTCTGCCGCACTCAACCTGACGCTGGATTGGGTGCGCGCCGAGGGGCTTGCCTGACGGATGTGTTGCGAGTGGGGGGCAGGGCTCGCTCAGTGGGCGAGGCGCACATTAATGCCCGGATTTGTGGGCTTCACGTTTTTCCCTGCGAGTGCGCCGCGGCGTCGGGACTGCTCTCGTCACTGCTGTAGTTTCGGCTGGGTCGGGTCATTAACCGATGTTTACGTACCAGTGCTCTCATCTGATTGTAGTTCAGGCCCAATAGGCCGGCCGCCTCCTTCTGTCGCTGCCCGGACTTGTTCAGGGCGTTCATCAGCCAGGTACGCTCTACCCGCATTATCAGGGCCTTGAGGTCTACCGGCCATCGTGCCGCATTTTCTTCTGGGGCTTGGTCGGAGTCGATGGTGCCAGTGTTGTCAGTCGACCTCTGCGCGGGGGTTGTTGATACGAAGGGATCGATGACGATATGCGTTATGGGAATCTCGGTTTCCTTTGCCCGAAACAAAGATCGCTCGACAACGTTTTTTAATTCTCGAATGTTGCCCGGCCAATGATGTGAAGCCAATTGGGCCAGGGCGGTCTCCGAAAAACCGGGGAAGTATTCCCAATCCAACTCGCGGCACATTTTGATCGCAAAATGCTCCGCTAATTCCAGTAAATCATTATCTCTGTCTCTTAACGGGGGCAGATGCACGACCTCAAAGCTCAAACGATCGAGCAGGTCCCATCGAAATGTGCCGGCGTTGGCCATGGTGGGTAGGTCGGCGTTGGTCGCCCCCACAATTCGAACGTCAACCTGCAGGGTGGTTTGGCCGCCGACTCGCTCGAACTCGCCGTATTCAATCACCCGTAGTACCTTTTCTTGTAGCCGTAACGACATGGTCGCTAGTTCGTCGAGGAATAAGGTGCCGCCGTCGGTCAGTTCGAACCGCCCAATATGGTTTTTTGTCGCGCCCGTGAATGCACCCGCTTCATGGCCAAAAAGTTCACTTTCCAGCAGTGTTTCGGTGATGGCGCTGCAGTTAATTTTGGTAAAGGCCTGATCCCAGCGGGGTGAAAGGAAGTGCAATCGCTCAGCGACAAGCTCTTTACCGGTGCCGCGTTCGCCGATGATCAGGGTGGGCCGGTCGATGGTCGCCAACCGGGACACGTGATCCAGCGCAGCGGAGAGGGCCTTGGAGTGGCCGATAATGGTCGGGGAGGCAGCTTGCATAAATTAATAATAAACCTTTAAAGGTTAATTTGCTCTTATATTTGAGTTAAAAATTCCTTATGCGGCGCTTAATTTCGACAAAAACTTGTGTAAGTAACTGTCATTGCGGGGATTTATGGCAGTGGCACATTAATCGCAACAACCCCCGTAAGGCCTCGAGAGGAGTCCTTGACGGGCAAACCGCCCCCTACACACGGATGAAGGAGAGATGAAATGGATGTTATCGATGAACGTGCTTTGATTTATGTCGCAGTGTTGTTTATTTGCAGTGCGCTGGCTGTTTTTGCCGGCCCCGCGCGCGCGGCGGCCACCTTTGGCGCTGTCGCTGCGTCAATTGAGGGTGCCTACTGGTTGGGTCGCAACCTCACGGTTCACTATCACGCCCATGGCGCGGAGTCACTCCATGGGGCATCGAGGTTGCGCAGTGAACAATAAAAAGGGTCCGGTCAATGGGCGGCGCGTCCTTGGCGCCCTCGGTAAGTCTGGCGATGGGCGCCGGCATGTTAACCGTAACCGGGTGTGTCAATGTGGTTGAGTCTTCAAGGAGTGACTGCGACCTGTGTATTAAAAAGCGAGAGGCGGGCGGCGTAGCGTCCGAAGTTGCCGCCCTCGAGTGTTTGCAATTGGCTCGCGTGCCAATAGCAGGAAATGTTGGAAAGGAGAGAGCGTAATGGGCATTTTTTCAAGAATATCGGATATCGTGAATTCAAATCTCAATGCGCTGTGTGACAGCGCAGAAGACCCGGAAAAGATGATTCGCCTGATTATTCAGGAAATGGAAGATACGCTGGTGGAGGTGCGCAGTGCGTCAGCTCGGGTAATCGCGGACCAGAAAACCGCTGTGCGTCGCCGCGATCGCATTGCCGCCGAGGTGTCAGCTTGGGAGGAGAAAGCCAAACTTGCAGTATCCAAGGGCCGGGACGACCTGGCAAAAGCTGCGCTGCAGGAGCGGCGTGGGATGGAGGAAACGCTGCGCATTGTAGAGAGCGAGTTAATCAATTCTGGTGAGCAGATTGCTCAATTGAACGAAGAGATCGGTCAACTCCAGCAAAAGCTGGATGATGCCAAGGCAAAGCAGAAAACCATCCTGCTCCGCGCCAAGACCGTTCAGTCACGTGTGCAGGTGAAAAGCCAGGTGCAGCGCACAGAACTGGACGATGCCTTTGCTCGGTTTGAGCGCTTCGAGCGAAAAGTGGATAACCTTGAAGGGGAATTGCAGTCGATGGACCTGGGGCGCGATACTGCCTCCAACCTCGCGGCAGAGATTGACGCGCTGGGAGAGGCGGACTGGTTGGAAGAAGAACTGGTGCGTATCAAGGGAACCATGAGTCCATCAGGTTCCGCGCCAGCCGACGCCAAGGGTCAGGACAAGAAGGCCTGAGTCCGCGAGGTGTGACTAAGACCATAGGAGATGGCGCTGTATTTGGATTGAATGCAGTGTTCAGCAGGGAGGGGAAATGAATCCATTCGAAATGTTATTTGTGCCGATGATCCTGTTCATGGTGATCGTCGCGCCAACGTGGATCGTGATGCACTATCGCAGCGTCAATCGATCGAGTCGACACCTCACAGAGGAAGACCGGCAGGCGCTGGAGGACATGCTGGTTGCGGTCGACCAGTTATCAGAGCGAGTCGAATCACTGGAGTCGATTCTCGAGGCGGATCATCCGGATTGGCGTCAGGGAGTAAGCGGTCAAACCGGAAAGGAGCAAAAGGCATGAGTCATGATCGTAACAAGCGCACTTTCAGCGAGAGTCGCCAACGGGGTTGGGGTATGGGCTTGTACCGTAATCGTGCCGAAGGCTGGATTGGCGGAGTATGTGCTGGATTAGCTGCCCATTGGGATGTGCCTAATTGGGTGATCCGACTGGCGGCGGTGGCGCTTCTGATGTTTACCGGCGCGCTGGCGTTTTGGCTTTACGTGCTCGCGTGGTTTGTCATTGCGCCGCAGACTTCACGGTGGTCTGAAACGCCTTATGCAAGCGATGCGCCGGATATGGAGTACGACGAGGACCGCCACACGTTTCGTCGCAAGACGGTATTTCGCTATACCGACGCGCCTTCGGAGCGATTGCGAAAAGCCAAAGAGCGCCTTGATGGGGCAAGTAAGCGCATCGAGGTAATGGAGCGCTACGTGACGTCTCGCCAGTATGATCTCAATCGGGAGTTCGCCAAGCTCTAGAAATCTACGATAATGCCGGCATGAACGTACTGTTTGCTCATGCCAACGGCTACCCGCCCGGTTCCTATGAGGCCTTATTACAAGCCCTAAAGCCACATCTGCGCGTCCATTCCGTAGAACACCGGCCCCTGTGGAGTGAAGCACCGGCGCCGACTTTCTTGCCATGGCATGTGTATGCAAGCGATTTGCTCGCCCGCATTGAGGAGTGTGGTGCCGGGCCCGTCTGGATGGTCGGTCACTCCATGGGAGCGGCTACTGCTATTCTAGCCGCGTGCCGCTATCCCACACGGTTTAAGGGTATTGTCGCGCTAGATCCGGTACTCATTTCCAACAAGGTTTGGTTTTGGTCTCGATTGTTTGCCCGGTTGCAACCAAACGCGATGCCCATCGTGAAGCGAGCCTTGGCGCGCCCCCACCAATTTTCAACCCATCAAGCCGCGTTTGAGTTTTATCGCACAAAGCGCGTCTTTCGAGGGGTATCTGACGACGTTCTGATGGACTACGTTATGGCAGGGCATCGCACTTTGGAGGACGGCCAGGTAGGTCTGCGTTACTCGGGGGAGTGGGAAGCCTGTGTCTATCGCTCTGTTCCCAGAATGACCGGTGCGCTCAAACGTTTAAGTTGCCCTATGTTAGTTATTGCGGGGGATCAGTCTGACGTTTTACCAGCAAGGACCCTGGACTGGGTAGGTGGGCTCAACCCGAATATCCAGACCATGACACTGAATGGTGGCCATCTGCTGCCCCTTGAATCGCCTCAGGCCTGCGCCGAGGCTGTTTTGGACTTTGTTGCGTCGCATTAAGGGTGACGACACCCGATGCATGCCGCAGGTCTGGAGCATCTAGTCGATCCATTAAAACCCGCGGGAAATCATAGATATCGGTGCTGGCTGTGTGTGGCGCGCAGGTTTGACGATAGCGAGTGATACGGTATTAGTGATAAAACGGCACGTCGATGGTGACAACGTGGACTGAGGCGCCATGCATCCAGTGAAATGTGAAAGTAAATGATGACGGCTAATCCGGTGGCCACTCGATGGGCTGATCTCGATAACAGGCGATTTTTCCCGCGGGAACTGAGCTGGCTTTCCTTCAATGCCCGGGTGCTCCAGGAGGCGGAGAATCCCGACGTCCCCTTGATTGAGCGGGTCCGCTATCTCGGCATCTTTTCAAACAATCTCGACGAGTTTTTTCGCGTTCGAGTGGCAGAGGTTCGCCGGCTTATCAGTGTATCGAAAGGCCAGGAGCGGCAAGCGGCAAAAAATCTGTTGCAGGCGATACAGCGTGAGGTGGTATTGCTCCAACGCAAGTTTGATGAAATCTATGGTCGGTTGATGGGGGAACTGCAGAAGCAGAGAATTTACCTCATTAACGAAAAGCAGCTCGACGAGGGTCAGCTGAGTTTTGTCCAGCAGTATTTCAGGGATACCGTGCTCCCCGAGCTAGAGCCGATTCTGCTTGACGAGGCGCAGGCCATCCCCAATCTGACGGATGAATCGCTTTACCTTGCTGTGATGATCAAGGCGCGGGAAGGGCAGAGATTCGCGGTTCTGGAAGTGCCCTCAGAGCAGTTGGGCCGGTTCATCGAGATCCCGCGACAGCGCGGCAGGCGAAGGGGAACGGTTTACATCACCCTCGACAATATTATCCGGGCCTGTCTGCCTCTGGTATTTCGTGGCGTATTTGGTGCAATTACTGCTAACGCGTATTGCTTCAAATTTTCCCGAGATGCAGAGCTCGAGCTCGACCCCTCTATCAGTGAAAGTCTGATAGAAAAAATGGCAACCAGTCTCAAGCAGCGCCGACGCGCCGACGCTGTCCGATTCGTCTACGATAAAACTATGCCCGAGGCGCTCCTAGCTGCGCTCAGAAAGCACTTTGGCTTTGGTCGTTATGACAGCATGATTGCTGGGGGTCGGTACCACAATTCCAAGGATTTTCTCTCCTTCCCCAATCCGGGGGGGAAGAACCTCGAATTTAAGCCCCATGTCCGCATCAGTCTGCCCGAGATTGACGACCCGGCAAGTATTTTTGACGTTGTCCGCGCGCGCGACGTGTTGCTGTATTTTCCCTACCACCCCTTTGATTATCTGGTTGATGTACTGAAGACCGCGGCGCTGGACCCGAGCGTAACTGCAATCAAAATCTGCCTGTACCGTACCGCAAAAAACTCCCGAATCGGCGAGGCCCTGATCAATGCAATGCATAACGGAAAGCGAGTGACGGCTGTGGTTGAGCTGGCCGCCCGGTTCGACGAGCAGGCCAATATTGAGATGGCGCATCGGTTGACCGAGGCGGGGGTCGAAGTCATTTTCGGTATTCCCGGGCTCAAGGTGCATTGCAAGTTATTCTCGATTGAACGGCGCGAAGAGGGAGAGACCCGTTACTACAGTCACGTTGGAACCGGCAACTTCAACGAGAAAACGGCCCGCCTGTATACTGACTTTTCACTACTGACCTCGGATCAGGTGGTCGGCAGAGATGTGGCGGCGGTCTTTAATTTTTTAAAGTTCAATTACCAGCTGCCCAAATACGAAACATTGTTAGTGTCCCCCCACAGCTCGCGATCCGGATTGGTTGAACGAATCGATCGGGAAATAAAAAACGCGCGTCTGGGCTACCGTGGGATGATGACCCTGAAGTGCAATAATTTGGTGGATCGGCAGCTGACGCTCAAATTGTATGAGGCCAGTCAGGCGGGGGTACAGATTCGCCTGATAGTGCGTGGCATGTGTACCCTGCTCCCGGGTATCAAAAGCGTCTCCGAAAATATCGAGGCGATCAGTATTATTGATCGCTACCTGGAACACCCGCGGGTCTATGTTTTCCACAACCGCGGGCAGCCTGAATATCTTCTGGGGTCGGCTGATCTTATGACGCGCAACATTGATTACCGGGTTGAGGTGCTGTGTCCCATTAAAGATGCTGCTGTGCAGCGACAGTTACAGGATGTGCTCGACCAACAGTGGCATGACAACGTGAAGGCCCGCATTCTGGACAGCCAACAGAGCAATCAGCTCGCTCCTCGGGCGAAGTCGACCCCCACATTACAGGCTCAGGAAATGATCCATCGCTATTTTGCGACGGGTAAGAAGCCGAGAATGCCGCGTTCCCTCATGCGCCAAGCATCAAAACGTCGCCGTCTGCCCAAGCGATAGCAGGGTGCGCGGCTTAAAAAAGCCACGGTGCCAAATCGTCCAGATTGAGAATCACGAGTTGCTGAGCTTTGGCGTCGTTTTTTAGGTCTTTGGGGTCGATTTGCAACAGCTTCAGGTAGTAAGGCAGGAGCTTTGCTCTAACGGAAAAATGCCACTGGTTGTCGCTCATCCCGTAGTCATGGGCAACCACCGCTTGCTGCGCTGCGCTTAATCTGGGATCCGGTATCACGGTGAGATCGATCCAGGTGTGCCACTCAAGATCGTTTTTGGCCGTGCATTCTGATAGATCCAGAATATCGGGCTCTCCTCGAAATCGGCTCAATACGAAGTCCCGATAGTCCTGATTTTTTTCACACCAGCCGCGGACATGCCAACGTTGACCGGTCCAAACTAGTGTATGAGGGACGATGATCCGACCTTCGCGATCCGGCGCGCTGAGTGAGACGTAATCGACCTCAACTCGGCGTGATTCTCGCGCCGCCCTGATTAGTGGGCGCAGTATCTCTGGAGCCACTTGGCGGCCCGGGGCGCGGAGTACCTCAGTGGCGGTCAGTGCGTCAGGCAGGCGACCCAATACCTGATGGATGTCGCTCGATCCTGAGACAATATCCAGATACTCCTCCACCGTGCCCCGGGAGACGACCGGAGTGAAAATAGCACTTGGGCGATAACCCTTTGCGGCGGCGTCGTATTCGAGGTTGCCGGGGCCGATTGAGCGCTTGTAGTTGTTGATATCTTTGCTGGCCTGTTGTCGGCCAAGGCCAAACACCTCCCGCAGGTGGCGTGTGGTGAGCCGCCCCTCCCACTGCGCAATAATCTCGATAAATCGATAGCGAAGTAACTGCGCCCAACGCGTATCATTCATTTCAAGCGCTCCTCGAGTGATTCAGGGGAAAGCCGCGGTGCTCCACTAGTCTGCCTCAGCATTTACTGGCTGCAACGGGTGCTTTCCTCAGCCCCCGGTATCAGCCACAAACCGCCGATGGCGATCAGCGAGCAGGCCAGCACAATCAGCGCCGGTTCCAGTAATCGGCCAGCGTAGAGCCCTCCGGCGATGGCCCCTACAAGAGACGCCAGCAGCGCGTGGGTGAACCCATAAACGGCCGACGCCGCCCCCGCCTGATTCTGAAACAGGGAAATGGCGCCCATTGACGCATTGGCGGCGGTTAAACCAACGCCAAAAAAGAAGGTTGAGGACAGGAATGCCAGATGTGGCATGAAGTCGTGTGCTTTGGCGGCTAAAAGTGTGATGCATACTGCGGAAACGAGGCTCGTGATCAGCCCGGCTTTGAGTGTTTTGTCCATGCCGTAGCGCATAACGAGGCTCGCATTGACCAAGCTGCCTGTCATGAAGCCAAAGACCGTTAGTGCGAAGGCGTACCCAAACAGCGAAGTGGGGATATCAAAGACATCGGGAAGGAAATAAGCCACCGTCGACAAGTAGCAAAACAGCGCGGCAAAGGAAAAGGAGCCTGCGATTTGGTAACCAATAAATGCCCGCGTCGCCAGCATTGACCGGAATGCAATAAGGACGCGCAGGAACGTCAGCCGATCATCCATGGAGCGCGCGGCGGTTTCGGGAAAACGGGCAAGTGCAATAAGGACCACCAGCGCGAAAAGCGCCAGCGCAAAAAATACGCCAGGCCAGGGAGCAAAACCGAGAATGAGCGCGCCAATACTGGGGGCGACCATCGGAATCACCGCCATTGCCGCCGATAAAACCGACATCACTTGAGAAGCACGATTGCCCTCGTAGCGGTCTCTGACAATAGCGCGAGCAATGACGGGGCCGCTAGCGGCGGCGACTCCCTGTAGCCCGCGTGCCAACCACATGAGTTCCATGCTCCATGCGAGCGCGCATAAAATGGAAGTGATCAAAAATAACAGCGTCCCAAGACGCACAACGGGTAGCCTTCCAAAACGATCAGACAGTGGGCCGAAAATGAGCTGCCCCGTTGCCAAACCAATCATAAATACGCTGAGAGTCAGTTGGCCCTGGGATACCGTGGCGCCGAGGTCTGCAACAATGTAGGGGATAGCGGGTAGGTAGAGGTCGGTCGCGATCGCTGCATAAGCGACCAGGCTGACCAGCGTGACGAAGGTAAAGAGCTCTCCGGTTTTCTGCCGGTGTGTCAATTCAGCGTGTTGGCCTGCAGTTCCACTACCGGACAATTCTCAGGCACGAAAAACTGGCCGTTCTCAGCGTCCATCACATCGAGCCCTATCGCTTTATTGTTGGAGAACAGTGCCACTCGCATGACGTAGGTGGTGTGCTGATTTTTCATTTCCATCAATTGAAAAAGTTCCACCTCGGCACCTTCATCATTAGCCGCGCGCGTTGCAATTTGTTCCATATAGGATTTGGCCTGGCTCGCCTCCATGGGGGTGAGCGGCGTGTTCAGAATAGCATTAAGCATGGCGCTGACAGAGGCCTGATTGTGATCAGCAAGCAGTGTCGTTCTGACCACCGAACTAAGATTGGTCATGACAATCGATATCCCCCGAGATGTCGCCGGCCTCTCACGAGCCGATGCCAAATTCTACCATTTTTGGCTCTTCGAGGGATTTTCTAATACTTCTATGAACATCAATCAGTTACCATCACAACTTGCGGTCGTCTAGTTCTTTGGGGGTGAGCGTGGATTTAGAAAAAGCCACTTACTATCGCTTGATCCACGATGACGGCACCTTGTTTTGGTTGCTGCAGACCATGGGTTGGATTGGGATTTCTCTCCTGACCTACCTGAGCCTTAGCGTGCCTTATGACCAATATGAGTGGTCATATCTTGCGCACAACATTTCTCAGTCAGCACTAGGCTTTGTACTCTCCATACCGCTTCGCTACCTTTATCGGGTTGTTTGGCACTGGCCAATCCTTCCCCGGATTTCGGTGGTGTTGGGTGCGGCCGTTGTATTTGCGCTTGCTTGGTCGTCTTTACGGTTGATGTTGTTCATGGCGATGACTGGAGAGAGCGATGTTTGGTCTGACTTTGGCGGATGGCTCTTTCCCTCCCTGTTCGTATTTTTTACCTGGGCAGCGCTTTACCACGGCATTAAGTACTACCAATTTTTACAGCGAGAGCAAGAAGTGGCCGTGCGCGCCGAATCGGCACAGCGACAGGAAGCGCTGAAACGGATCAAAGCAGAGGCGGACGCGAAGGAAGCCCAGATGCATCTTTTGCGTTATCAGTTAAATCCGCACTTTCTCTTTAATACGCTCAACTCAGTGAGTGCGCTGGTGAGCACCGGCCGAGCCGACGATGCCAATCGTATGCTATTAAACTTGTCCACCTTTCTCCGTTTTTCGTTGGAGCAAGAGCGCGTTGCGATGACGACCCTACGGGAAGAGCTCGATGCGCTGCAGTTGTATCTGGATATCGAAAAAGTCCGATTCTCCGACCGGCTGGAGCTAGTGCTTAACATTGCTCCTGATGCGTATCGCTGCGCCGTGCCCAGCTTGCTTCTACAACCGCTGGTCGAAAACGCACTGAAATATGCGATCTCTCGCGCCGAATCCGGTGGCACTATTCAGATTTCAGCCCAGATCAATGGCGCATCTTTGGATCTTAGCGTCGAAGACAGCGGTGCAGATTTAATCGAAAATCGCAAAGAGCCGCAGACACCCTCTGCCAGCGCGGGCGTTGGCCTGGGTCTGGAAAACACTCGGAACCGGCTCGAGACATTGTTCGGTGCTCGCGCTTACTGCCACCCAACAACGTCTCCTTTAGGTGGTATGCGCGTTGAAATCTGTATCCCCGTTGAAGACGCGGCATGAGAGGCATGCGATGACAGATTTGCGTGTAATGTTGGTTGATGACGAAGCGCTCAGTATTGAATTGATGCGATCAATCGTCGAAAAAGAGTCGGGTTTCAGCGTTGTGGCGGAGTGTTGTAACGGACGAGAGGCGCTGGCGCGATTTCAGCGAGAAGCTTTTGATATCGTGTTCATGGATATTGAGATGCCTGGAATATCCGGTCTCGAGGTGGTCCAAAAGACTCAAGCAGATGTGCTGCCTGCGGTTATCTTCGCAACTGCTTTTGACCAATACGCCTGCCAGGCGTTTGATTTACATGCTGTGGACTATGTCCTCAAACCCTTTGACCCCGAACGCGTGCGCACCGCGCTGGAGCGTGCGAGACAGCGGCTTGCCAGCGACGATGCGCCGACGGGCAAGGAGGCACCGCTAGGGGCGATCGCCCACCTCCAAAATGTGGAGCCAGCGGCGCCCGGCGGTGCGCCTTCCGCGACAGAGTATGAGCGTCTGCCCATTAAGGATGGTGGTCATACCTATTTACTGCCTCACGCTGACATTGACTGGATAGACGCGGCAGGGGATTACATGTGCGTTCATGCCCATGGGCAGGTGCACATTTTGCGGTCAACCATGAAGGATCTAGAGGCAAAGCTGGGGCAGGAGTTTGTTCGTATTCACCGCTCGACTATCGTGAATGTATTAAAAGTTCGTGCGGTCGATACCCTGCCAAAAGGCGAGTGTCTGTTGCATCTGGATGACGATGTGACGGTGCGCGTGAGTCGAAATTACAGGAGTGCAATTCAGAGTTTGTTGTCCTGATTGACGGCTTTTGCACCTGCACTAGCGCCAATAAATAGACTGGCCGAAGTATTACTTTGCCCGCGCTACCACCGCATCGACAAAGGCGCCATGATTGGGTAGCGCCGCTACGGTGCGCTCCACGTTCTGCTGAATGCCATTCAGAAACTGTGTCAGTTGTTCGCTGCTCATGGAATCAACAACATTATGATAGCGCTCGGGCACAATGCCTTGCCCCATCATTACCTGAACCCACGAATTTTCTGCGAACACGTCGTCCTGTGGTTTGAACACCCGCCCAGCGTCCTTAAATAACGCCAATCGCTGCTCTAGTGAATCGGGAATGGGTAAGTTGCGGCACATATCCCAAAAGGGCTCACTCGTGCGCTGGTTGGCGAAGTAATGCAGCACGATGAAGTCGCGAATGCGTTCCGCCTCGCCTCGCAGTTTTGTGTTGTACTCGTCGACCGAGGCCTGACTGATCAGGTTGTCGGGGAACATTAAAAGTAACCACATGATCCCGTTTTGGATAAAGTGGATGCTGGTCGACTCGAGTGGCTCTATGAAACCGCTCGATAAACCCAGAGCAACGCAATTCTTGTTCCAATAATGCTTGCGTTGACCCGTTGTAAAGCGGATGGGCCGCGGATCGGTGATCGGCGTGCCGTCGACTAGGCGCAGTAGTCGCTCCCTTGCGGTGTCGTCATCCAAGTAATCATTGCAATAGACGAGGCCATTGCCTACTCGATGCTGTAGGGGGATTCTCCATCGCCAGCCGCTGTCGTGAGCGATGGCGCGCGTATACGGAACAGGTTCACCAGTGAGCTCAGTTTGAACGGCCCACGCGCGATTGCAGGGTAACCAGTGGCTCCAGTCCTCAAAGCCGGTTTTTAGCGCATCTTCAATCAGCAATGCCCTGAAACCTGTGCAGTCGATGAAAAGATCACCGGCAATCTGTTGTCCATCTTTCAACTGCAGATAATCGATAAATCCTGTCTTTTCTGAGAGTGAAACATGCGCAATCTGCCCTTCTACCCGGCGCGCTCCTCTCTCTTCTGCAAGGCGGCGGAGGTATTGACCATAGGCGGTGGCATCAAGGTGATAGGCATAATTCAATTTATGCTCGGAGAGAATGCCAAACTTATTTTCAAGAGCCGCTCTCAGTTCGGTGCAGTAGGCGCCATAGTCTGCTGCCAGACCTTCTTGCTTCCCTCTCATCCAAAAGTGCTGAAAGCCTCCGGCCCAGCAGCCCTTTCCAGTATCGCCAAAGGAATGGATGTAGTCGTGTCCCTCGTACAGCCAATTTTCGAATCGGATGCCTAGCTTGAAGGTGCCGCTGGTGGCTTTGATAAAGTCCGGTTCAGGAATCTTAAGCAGCCGATTCATGGTGAGAAGGGTGGGGATGGTTGCCTCGCCAACCCCGACGGTGCCGATCTCCTCAGATTCAACGAGCGTAATCTCCAGCTGCCGGCCTACCAGAGTGGACAGTGCAGCTGCGGCCATCCACCCAGCGGTACCTCCACCTGCGATTACGACGCGGTTGACGGGTCTGTCACTATAGTCAGTCATACCTGTTTCAGATTATTGATGAGTTCGGCCCTCAGCTTTCTCGCGACCTCTGAGTTAATGTGTTTCGTGCGATCAACGGCATTGTCTTTCCGGTACTGCTCACTATCCGAGCGTGACGAGAATACATAATAGTCGAAGAGATTTGCCCAAGCACTGCGCTCAGACTCGGGTAATGTTTTGATGGAGAGAAGCGCATGGTTGAATGCGTCCATGGGGCGGCCGTATTCTCGCCGCTGCTCGCTCCACCAAAAATTTATCAGGCCGTTTATCTTTGCTGTCGACTCAACTTGATGCCACCAAAGCGAGGGTATGTAAATGACATCTCCCGGCTGAAGTTCGGCGGTCCAAGCTGCGGCCAACGCGTCCAGGAAGCGAGGGTGCTGGTCATAGTCGGGGTTTCTGGTGTCTACGAGGCTAATCGGCTGCCCTGCCGGGGTGATGTCCCATGGGCCGATATACAAATTGCTTACCTGATTTGGAGGAAATAGCGTAAAGCGCCGCGTGCCGAGTACACAGCAGGCAATATTTGCTGGGTAGTCAAAATGTGGTGCTACAACACTCTCGTTGCCCAGCCACAGACTGACAAGCGGAGAAGGGAGCGGCGCGATGAACTCGGTTTCAAGTTCCATCCCGGGTAACCAGTGCCCTATGTTGGTAGCGCCGACATATAGGCTCGGTGGTTCCTCCGCAGATGTCAGATCTATTAGCTTGTCGATAACCTGATCAAGCCGCGTTTGCACCTGCAAGAAGTTGAACCCACTGAAGTCCTCATTGTAGAAAAACCGCCCATCAATGGTTGGCTCTCCTAGGAAGGCAGAAACCTTCTCGCCCTTATAAAACTGCCTGATGTAGTCAAGGGCAGCGTCGGCACTCTGCCTGGCCCGTGTAACGATGGGCCAATCAGACACGGCGTCCCGGAGCACCCAGGGCGTGGATTCCCTCAGCCAGAGGTCTGGCGAATGCTCCAACTGCGCAACGCTGATTTCTCTTATGGGAGATATTGCCCCGGTGTCAACTGAGTCGTCAGGCCTTTCCATTTTTTAAGACCATGAGTCTGGAAAATTGCGATTGCGATGCGAGCATCATGAACAGTGGAAGCAGATGGCCTTTTTGCTGCAGAGAATGGAGCGTATCGCTTGGCAGGTTCTGTAGACGCTCTTCGTCGAGACCATAAAATCCAGTCAGCGTATGTTCGCTGCCGTCGTTTTGCGTGAATTTAAAATCAAGTGGCGTGATCAGCTCGAGTGCATCCAGCGTCGTGGCGAACTCAATCGTATGAGGATGGCTTGCTTCGATATTTTCTAATAATGCAATGATGCGTTCGAGATAAGCGCTGTGGCCGCCCGCGGCAGAGAAAAGACTTTCTCCACTGTCCCCACTCAACTTTGGATGACGCTCATCCAACGCGATAACATTCCTCACCGCGCCCGATGAGTCTTGCTCTTTAGCGATATAAAACGGACCTTTCTGCATCATCATAGGGATAATCTCCGTGGTCCAACCGGATTCCGACGCGCAGAGAAAGAGGTTTTCGTTGTTCTCCAGTCCCAGCAAGGCGACGGGTAATGGCGCGGCGCTGCCTTCGATTCGCTGCATGAGAAGCGGGTAGGTACCCTGAAGTGTGCGCATCTCTGTAGTGAAGGCCAAGCATGTCATCACATTATCACCGAGCGCTGCACTGTATTTCCTGATAACCCGCAACGAGGCGTGTTCAACGCTATTCAGCTTTGACAACTGATGTTCACTCATATCAGCCTGCTTCCGCAAAGCCTTGCGCTATGGCCTGGTTTATCAGAGACCGATGCTTGGGGAGATGTTGCAAAAATCGACTGGATTGAGCGTCGATTTCAGTTTTGAGTGCTTGGGCGCGTTGCCTGTCTGCCGAGGAAAGCCTCCGGTTATCCTTGCCGAGGTCGCTTTTAAAATTCATGCCATACAGCACATATTGATAACTGGCTGAAGGGAACATTTCGTCTATCCGGCGCTCATCAAGATGCCACGGACACCGATAACGCCAATCGGCCAATTTTTCATTTAAAGACGCAGGCACCGAGGTGGCCTGCCGGTGATCCAACCAGTATGCGGAATCTTCCCGCTGCGAGAGCACGTAATGGAGCTTTAGGAACTCGATGATCTGCTCCCATCGCTGCAAAAATTCGGCATTGAATCGGGTCGCGACAGTATTCATTTGTCGGCGGGTTTTGGGGAATTGTTGAGCGATACTTCTTGCGCTGAGTTCGACTAAAACCAGCGCCGAGGCTTCCAGCGGCTCAATAAACCCCGCAGATAATCCAACCGCGACGCAGTTTTTGTGCCAGAAGGTTTGTCGATAACCAGGGTCAAAGCGAATGAGTCGCGGTGCTAACTCAGAGAGGCCCGCCGGGTGTCCGGTCTCCTTGAGGTACGTGTCGAGGACCGGTTCGATAGTGTCGGTGTTGGCATGACCTGAGGAGAATACGGCGCCAACGCCACGCCGGTGTTGTAGTCCGATATCCCAGATCCAACCAGCCTGGTGCGCGGTCGATTTCGTCGTCGTTGCAATGTTGGCAGAAGCCTCATAGGGGACTTGCACAGCAAGTGCACTGTCATTGAACAGTATGTGTTTCTGGGAGAGCAGAGGAATGCCATAGTGGTCTCCCAGCAACACGCTACGGAAGCCGCTGCAATCGATGAACAAGTCCCCCTTTATCGGGCCTTGATCTGTGATGAGCGCTTCGATATCGCCATTTTCCAGAGAGGCTACTGAGGTGACGTCCGCAAGCACATGCTTTACCCCTAACGCAGTGACGGCGTGTTCAGAGAGCATGTCGGCGAATTTGCTGGCATCCAAGTGGTAACCATAGTTTAGCGTGTAAGCGTATTCTGGAACGCCCACTTGCTTCGGTGCCAGCCCAGCCTCGCAAACCGCAAACTGCGGCGTCACGCTAGAAGCGAAGGACTGGTCACCGAGGTGCCCACGATTCCAGTGATCAGCCAAATTAATTTCCGAGAATCCGTGGGGAAGCGTGAAAGGGTGGTAATACGTTTCTCCACCACCGTAAAGCCAACTCTTGAATTGCGTTCCTTGCTTGAGGGCCGCGGAACACTGTTCAATAAACGCCCGCTCGGAAAGGCCAATTTTGAGTAGCGTCGACCGCATTGATGGCCATGTGCCCTCGCCAACACCGATGGTCGGCGTGGTGGGTGACTCCACCAGCGTTACCGTTACGTTCGAGGTATCAAATTCAGCGGCGAGTATTCCTGCTGTCAGCCAGCCAGCTGTGCCGCCCCCCAGTATCACGATGTGTTGTGGTGATGGATTCATCTCAGACGACTGGCGCTGGAAAGGCTGAAAATTCTAGGGGTTTTTGGGGAAAAGAAAAACCGCTCCTGGGAGCGGCTTCTCGGGTTCGATGCTGACCTTTTATCAGTAGGTATATCGGAAGCCCACGTTGTAGCGAGCGCCAATTTGACCAGCATTGAAGAACTGAAGTTCTTCTCTCCCGTAGCTTCGGTAGGTTTCATCAGTGATATTGATGCCCTCAACAAAGAGCGTAAAGCCGTCAAACACTTCGAACTGGGCGCTTGCGTCCCACTGCTCGTACTCTTCGTTATAGGCGGGCTGCGTTACACCGCCCGTGAAGTAAGCATCCCGCCAGTTATAGGCGGCCCGGATCTGGAAGCCATAGCCCTCATAAAACAAGATTACGTTGCGCGTATCGCTGAGGCCCGGTAGCGCAAACTGGGGCTCATCCGAGAAGCGGTTGAAGGTGGCGCTACCATCGGCCAGCGTCATATTGGCAATGAAGCCAAATCCGGTATCCCAGAAGTTGTGCTGCCATGCCAGCTCCCACCCATCGATATCGGCGACTTCATCCGAGTTGATGTTGGTAAACACGTCGTAATAGGCGGGATCGTCCCTGC
>JAYNYK010000030.1:6791-31312 GCA_038102985.1 Halieaceae bacterium | reverse complement strand
AAAAATCCCTGTGCCCTGTCTAATGTGTCACCAATTCTTGGTTGCGAGGTGGTCACGGAGTCGACCCGCTGGCCCTGACCGAGCTGCGGCGTGAGCCATTTCAAAAATGTTTCGACCGCATCAGCGTTGCCCCCCAGCAGCAAGCGATGCTCGACACGACTACCAGGCTGAATCACACCTGTTGATGGAATATCGACTGTGTTCATCAACAGCCTGGGACCAAAACCGAATACGGCCGTGGTGGCGTCGGGCTCTCCGCGTACCGCGCCAGTAATGATCAGCTGTTTCTCTCCGACTGTAATGGCGTCGCCGGTTGTCACCTGCAGTAGTGCGAACAATCTTGGCGCCAGCCACACCTCACCCGGCGCCGGAATCGACCCATCACCCCTTACCTCCCCGTAAGGCTGAGCAGACCACTGCAATGTGCCCTTGAGCGGATAGCCCGTTGAGACTGCTTTAACCGAGACCAGCGACATCCGCTCGATATCAGCGACCGCCATTGATGGAAACCCGAGCGCAGCAGACGTCTCAAGCCCAGCGCTCTCAGCTTGATCCAGCCAGTTTGGGGGCAACTCGGTACGACTGACAATCACAGCATCGGCCGCCAGAAACCGGGCACTCTCTGACAGCAGTGCCGATTGTAACCGCGAGACGAAGCCACTGATGCCAACCACAACAGAGACTGCCAACACCAGAGCAACCAGCAGAATACTCAATTCGCCGCCTCGCCAGTCTCGCAGCAAGAACTTCCAGGTCAATGTCCTGATCATGGGCTCACGCGCTCAAAGCGCTTAACTCCCCCGCATCCATTGCAAAACGCACATCACACCGTCTCGCCAAACGCTCGTCATGGGTCACCAGCACCAGCGTAGTCCCAGCGCTGGCATTGAGACGAAAGAGCAACTCAATGACCCTTTCGCCCGTCCGGGTATCCAGATTGCCGGTCGGCTCATCAGCGAACAGTATTTTCGGTTCCCTGACAAACGCCCTCGCAATAGCCACCCGTTGCTGCTCGCCCCCGGACAACGTGGTGGGGTAATGATCCAAACGTCCAGCCAGGCCCACCGCCGCAAGCAAGTGATCAGCGACATCGCCGGCGTCCTTTCTGCCCAGTAATTCGAGAGGCAGCATCACATTCTCGCGCGCAGTGAGCGCAGGCAGCAGTTGAAAACTCTGAAAAACAAAACCTATTTTTTCCGCCCGCAATCGCGCTCTTTGATCCTCATCAAGCAGATTCAGCTGATCACCGTCGAGCGAGATCTCCCCGCCAGTAGCGACATCCATCCCCGCTAGCAGCCCCAGCAAGGTAGACTTACCGGAGCCCGACGCGCCAACGATAGCAGCGGAGGTGCCCGCCGCTATCTCGAGATCGATGCCGCGGAGTATGTCCAGCGCGCCATCGGCGGTTGGCACCGTTTTAAGGAGTTGACTGACTTTGATCATTTTGCGTTTCCTCAGCCGACGCTTACGACTAGCCGGGTGGGTCGGATTGCTGGTGGTGGGCATTACGACCCCAGCGGTTTCTCAAGCATCTCTGCCTTCTATTCTCGTATTGGGCGACAGCATCAGCGCGGCTTACGGCATATCACTGGAGGAGGGCTGGGTAGCTTTGCTGCAGAAACGATTAGAAGCGGAGGCAACACCCTACACGGTAGTAAACGCAAGTATATCAGGAGACACCTCCGCGGGCGGCTTACGCAGACTCCCTGCCCTTCTCTCTACCCATAGTCCAGACATTGTGATTATCGAGCTGGGGGGCAACGACGGGCTCCGAGGCTACCCGATCAGCCAACTGACGCAGAATTTGGCGCAAATGATCCAGCTGGCGGAGTCAGCCGGGGCCATCGCCATCATTCTACCGATGGAGATACCACCTAATCTCGGCAAGCTTTACACCGACGCTTTCCGGAGGAGCTTCGCTAGCGCCGCAGAAAACACCCATGCGCTGGTAGGTGATTTTCCGCTTGAATCCGTGGCACTGAATCCCGCGCTAATGCAGGCAGATGGCATTCATCCCACAGCCGAAGCGCAGCCTTTGATCCTTGAGACTATCTGGCAAGTCTTGGAGCCTGCTTTGTAATGGCGGGGCCGAACGGGAACAGTCGATCGGGAGCAGACGCGCCAATCAGCCTCCGAAAACGGGCCGAAGTGGTCATTTTCGGGACCGATACGCCGGCGGGACGGACTTTCGACATCGCCCTACTGGTCGTTATTCTTGCCAGCGTACTGACGGTTATGATCGACTCCGTTCCCCAAATACACAATGCCCACAGCGAGCTGTTGTGGCGTTTGGAAATCAGCTTTACTGCGATTTTTACCTGTGAATACCTCGTTAGGATCTGGTGCGCCGAGCACCGGCGTGCCTATGTGGGCAGCGTATGGGGCATTGTGGATTTATTGGCCATCCTGCCCACCTACGTCGCATTCCTGATGCCGGAGGCCGCCCCTTTGATGGTGGTTCGGCTCTTACGAGTGGTCCGGGTTTTCAGAATCCTCAAACTGATGGCTCTTTTTGCCGAGCTCAACGAGATCCTCGGGGTGCTGAAAAACACGGCGCGCTCTATTTTTGTTTTTCTCATCATGGTGATGATTGTGGTCGTTGTATTCGCCTGCGTTATTTACGTAATCGAAGGCCCCAAAAACGGGTTCGACAGTATCCCGATGAGTATTTATTGGGCAGTCGTTACCATCACCACGGTGGGCTACGGGGATTTGGTACCGCAGACGTCCGCGGGTCGGTTCATTGCCGGGTTCGGCATGCTGGTGGGCTACAGCATTATTGCCGTGCCCACAGCTATCATTACCCGAGAACTTTGGGAGCGCATCAATGCGCGCCAGGACCCGCTTCCGACGCTGAATTGGAATTGCCCGGTCTGCGCCAAATCCGACCACAGTCTCGCGGCAGTATTTTGCCAACACTGCGGATCCGAACTTGACGTTCCCACCGATGTGCGAAATCTGCGAACACCACATGTCGAGTAGACCGACCGCACTTTATGACCACCGAAAATTCTGGGCTGAATGCCTGGGTCCGGCACCGTGGCTACCGATGTCCCGGGAGGAGATGGAACAGCTCGGCTGGGACAGCTGCGACATCATCATCGTCTCGGGAGACGGCTATGTCGATCATCCGAGTTTTGGTATGGCCGTCATTGGGCGGGTGCTTGAGGCACAGGGATTTCGGGTTGGCATGATCGCCCAGCCCAACTGGCAGTCGGTTGAACCCTTCAAGAGGCTGGGTCGCCCCAACCTATTTTTTGGTGTCACCGCCGGCAATATGGATTCGATGATCAACCACTACACGGCTGACCGAAAACGGCGCAATGATGATGCCTACACTCCCGGCAATGTGTCGGGAAAACGTCCGGATCGCGCTGTCACTGTGTACAGCCAGCGGTTACGAGAAGCCTATCGGGATACGCCTGTCGTTATTGGCGGCATTGAAGCCAGCTTGCGGCGAATCGCCCACTATGACTATTGGAGTGATCGGATCAAACGCTCGGTGTTACTCGACAGCCGCGCTGATTTGCTCGTATTCGGGAATGCCGAGCGCGCGATCGTCTCAGTCGCGCACCGCCTTGCCGATGGCGAGCATATCGACGATCTGCGCGATATTCGGGGCACCGCATTTGTCGCAAAAAGCTTACCCGGGGAGCGCATTGTCATCGACTCGACCGCCGTTGACCGGCCAGGGCCTATCGAAAAGCATCCCAACCCCTATCAAGGAATGGAGGCAGAGCCTTGCAGCGAACAGGGCCTGAACACCTCGGCGTCAGAAACCCAGACGGTCCGCCTGCTCGCTACCCCAAACCCAGACACCCACGCCATTCGACTCCCCTCCGCTGAGGCAGTAACCAACGATCCGGTTTTGTATGCCCACGCATCGCGGGTTTTTCATAAAGAAACGAACCCCCACAACGCGCTCCCACTCGTTCAAGCCCACGGAAATCGTGATGTGTGGCTTAACCCCCCGCCAATACCCCTGGAAACGGAAGAGTTGGATTGGGTATTCGAACTGCCCTATCAAAGGCTACCTCATCCAACTTATGGCGACGCCGCCGTGCCCGCCATGGAAATGATCCAGCACTCCGTCAACATCATGCGTGGCTGCTTCGGCGGCTGCACTTTTTGCTCTATTACCGAGCACGAAGGCAGAATCATCCAGAGCCGATCTGAGGACTCCATCATCAGGGAAGTCGAGCGTATTCGTGATACAAGTCCGACCTTCACCGGGGTCATTTCGGATCTAGGGGGCCCAACGGCCAATATGTGGCGTCTCGCCTGTAAAGATAAAGAAACCGAGGCAGCGTGCCGCAAGTTGAGCTGCGTTCATCCCGGCATTTGCAAAAATCTCAATACTGATCAAACACCCCTGATCCATCTTTACCGCAAAGCGCGGCAAACAAAGGGCGTTAAGAAAGTGCTGATCGCCTCGGGTTTGAGGTACGACCTCGCGGTGGAAAGCCCCGAGTATGTGCGGGAGCTTGTCACTCACCATGTGGGCGGTTATCTAAAAATTGCCCCTGAACATACCGAGACCGGTCCACTCTCCAAAATGATGAAGCCGGGCATCGGAAGTTATGACCGGTTCGCCGCTATGTTTGAGCAATTCTCTAAGGAGGCCGGTAAAAAGCAGTACCTCATCCCTTACTTCATTGCGGCGCACCCTGGCACCACCGACGAAGACATGGTCTCTCTGGCATTGTGGCTTAAGCAGCATGGGTTTCGAGCAGATCAGGTGCAGACTTTTTATCCTTCGCCTATGGCGACCGCAACAGCGATGTATCACACCGGACGGAATCCGTTGAAACCCGTTCGAAAAGAAAGCGAGACAGTGAGCACGGTAAAAAGACTCAGTCAGCGCCGTCTCCATAAGGCGTTTCTGCGGTATCACGACCCAGACAACTGGCCCCTGCTGAGAAAGACGCTAAAACAAATGGGGCGAAAAGATCTTATCGGCAACGGGACCATGCATCTCATCCCACCTCGACAACCCCCAAAACGTCATCGGGTAGTGACCCCGGGGGATAAACCGTTCCGAACCCAGCATACTCGGGGGGGAGCACCGAAACGGGGTAAACGCCGCGGCTAAATTTAGATTACGCCTCAACCAAACCACTGATCACGTCTCCGAGCTGCCGAAATTCCACCCTCCTCGGCGTCTTTTTTCGCCACATCAGCCCAATATTGCGTGTGACATTGGCCTGCTGAAATGGCTTGATCACAAGGCCCGTGCTGCTTGCGATTCCCGCCGCAACAGCCATCTGGGGTAGTAACGTAATCCCAATCCCGTTCGCCACCATTTGTACAATGGTGGCCAGACTTGTTGCCTGATACGGCACCGTTATCTGCGAGTCCCTCAGCTTGCAGGCTTCCAGAGCGTGATCCCGCAAGCAGTGGCCCTCCTCGAGCAATAGCACGGCCTCTCCCTTGAGATCTGCGGTTCGCAACGTTGTGCGCCCAGCCAGATCATGGGTCTCCTGACACGCCAGCAGAAACTGATCCTCAAACAGCGTCATGGTCTCTACCTGCTCTGCGGGAAAAGGTAGCGCCAATAGCAAGACATCCAATTCGCCCGCCTGCAGTGCGTCAAGCAGTGGCTGACTGAGGTCCTCTCGAATGAACAGCTGGAACTCCGGGTAGCGCTGACGGATTTGCCGCAGAAGCCCTGGCAATAGGTAAGGTGCCACCGTGGGAATCACTCCCATTCGCATTTTCCCGTGAAAAGGTTTACCGGCACCGGCGCAGAGGGAAAGCATATCCTCGACACCGACCAGTAATTCTCGGGAACGCTCGACAACCTCCTCTCCCACGGGGGTGAGAATCACTTTGCGGTTGTTGCGCTCCACCAGGCTCACGCCGAGAGTTTCTTCCAACTCCAGAATTCCAGCACTGAGCGTGCTTTGACTCACGTGCGAAGCAAGCGCAGCCTGACCAAAATGCTGATGATCGGCAACCGCGCACAGGTAGCGCAGTTGTTTCAGTGTCGGTTGTCTCATGGGCGCCCTCATTGACCTCGCGAAAACCTGGTGCTGCTCAGTGGCTGCAACCGCTGTGGCATTGCCAGGGTCGACCGTCCGAACCGCCGGTCTCGCCGCCTGTCGACCTGCGATATTGCCTGTTTAGTCTAATCGCTTTTTTCGATCGAATTTTTTTATATTTTCGGTAAGCCAATCAGCCGTCACGCCGGTATATTATGTCGTCACTGCGGTGAAATGTTAAAACGTACCGTCAAACAAGTGTGACCCAGGCCATAACAGGAGTGAGCAATGGAATTGAAAGGAAGTGCAACTGAACAGAATCTGAAGGACGCATTTGCAGGCGAATCACAGGCAAATCGTCGCTATCTCTACTTTGCCTCTAAAGCCGATGTAGAGGGCTACAACGACGTGGCGGCCGTGTTTCGCTCAACCGCAGAGGGAGAGACAGGCCACGCGCACGGACATTTGGAGTATTTGGAGGCTGTGGGCGACCCCGCCACCGGCTTACCCATGGGCGACACCAAGAAAAACCTGGAGGCGTCAATCGCGGGAGAGACTCACGAATACACTGATATGTATCCCGGCATGGCCAAGATGGCGCGAGACGAAGGTTTTGACGAAATAGCGGACTGGTTTGAAACGCTGGCCAAAGCAGAGCGGAGCCACGCCAACCGTTTTCAAAAAGCCTTGGACAATCTTGACGACTGACGAGATGCCAAGGGGTCGGCTCGACCGATGAATGAGGGGAGCAGTTATTGCTCCCCTTGTTTTTTCTACCGCAACGCTGTCGAGTGCCAGAACACAGGGCAACCCGCTGGGGGTAATGCAGAATCAATCACCGCCAGAACCCACTGACGCAAGAAGCCATCAACGAGAGTCATTTGCAATGAGAGAAGGCAGCATAGATGCCCCGACCCGGCACCCGCTGGATTGGCAAAGCGATACTTTTTGGAATAAGGATGCGCTCAACGAGGAGCTTGAGCGGGTTTTTGATGTCTGCCACGGGTGCCGACGCTGCGTCAGCCTGTGCGATGCATTCCCGACGTTGTTTGATCTGATCGATGAATCGGAAACCCTGGAGGTGGACGGCGTCAGTAAGGCCGATTACCCCAATGTGTCGGAGCAATGCTACCTCTGCGACCTGTGTTACCTCACCAAATGCCCCTATGTCCCGCCACACGAGTTCAACGTCGATTTCCCACACTTGATGCTGCGCGCCAAAGCGCAACGATTTAAGGAGCAAGGGGCATCACTGCGGGATCGGACGTTAACCAGCACTGATCGCTTACTCGGCGCAACCTCAATCCCCCTGATTGATGTGACTGTCAACGCGCTGAATCAAACAGGCGTTTTCCGTAAAGCGTTATCTGCAGGGCTCGACATCCACCACGAAGCACCACTGCCAAAATTGCACAGCAAGACTTTACGCAAGCGGGTAAAGCCACTGATCAAAGACATTGAGCCACAGCCGGTAGGTGACACCACAGGCAAGGTCGCCCTCTACGCAACTTGTTACGGGAATTACAACAGCCCCAGCGTGGGCGAAGATTTCGTGAAAGTGTTTCAGCACAATGGCATCCACATCGACATCGTTCCAAAGGAGCAATGCTGCGGCATGCCGAAGTTGGAATTGGGGGATTTAGACAGCGTCGACGCACTTAAAAAAGCCAACATTCCCGCGCTCGCCAAACTGGTTGATGAGGGCTACGACCTAACGGCCCCCATTCCCTCCTGCGTGCTCATGTACAAGCAGGAATTGCCGCTGATGTATCCCGATGATGCTGACGTACTCAAAGTGCAGAAAGCCTTCTATGACCCCTTTGAGTACCTGTGGGCGCGGCACCGGGGAGACGCCCTGAACACCGATTTTAAAGCAATGCTTGGCAGCGTGGCCTACCAAGTCGCCTGTCATCAGCGAGTGCAGAACATTGGTCTCAAGACGCGGGACGTGCTGAACCTGGTCGATGGTAGCGACGTCACGCCCTATGAGCGTTGCTCGGGGCACGATGGTACCTATGCCGTCAAAAAGGAAACCCGGGATAAGTCCGTCAAGATCGCCCGGCCAACCGTGAGAAAGGTCGATGAGCAGGCGCCTGACCGTTTTATCAGCGACTGCCCCATGGCCGGTGAGCACATCGCCCACTTATCGGACAAAGTGGAACGCGCGGAGCATCCGATGACACTGTTGCGTGAGGCCTACGGGCTTTAGACATTTTTGCGCTCGGCCCCGCACGGCCCAGCGCATAGAGAGCACTCAAGGAGATGAGCATGACACAATTGACACGAGACGACCTTTGGAGCTTGGAGGAGTATGCGGCGCGACGCACAGATTTTCGCGCGGAGGTAATGGCACACAAAAAGAGTCGCCAACTGGCGCTGGGCGAGCACGCGCGCTTGTACTTTGAGGACGCCACGACCATCCGGTATCAGATACAGGAAATGCTGCGCATTGAACGTGTCTTTGAGCCCGAGGGCATCGAAGAGGAACTCAGCGCCTACAACCCGCTTATCCCGGACGGGCACAATTGGAAGGCGACCTTCATGATTGAAATTCCGGACCCCACGCAGCGCGCCATCCGCCTTGGGGAAATGATTGGCATTGAAGATCAGGTGTGGCTGCAGGTCGGTGAGCTGGATCGGATCGTGCCGATAGCCGATGAGGATCTTGACAGAACCACGGCCGACAAAACCGCCTCCGTGCATTTTCTCAGGTTTGAAGTCAGGCCAGAGCAAATCAATGCCTTAAAGGATGGTGCGCCGCTCTATGCGGGCATTGATCACCCTAGCTATCAGGTAGCGCGCCACGAGGTCGGCGACGCTATCAGAGAGTCACTCACTACTGACCTGATCGTCACAGCGCATTGATCCCCAGCATCGACAGACACCTCGCTTCGCCTGCCGGGACAAACCCGACATGACTCTGGTTGTGTTTGATATGGATGGAACGTTGCTGAACAAGCAATCGCGCATCTCGTCATTTACCGCCGACACCTTGGCGATGATGCGAGCGCGTAATATTCGCTACACCGTCGCCACCGGCAGGACCCTGCAGGCCGCAGTGGGGCCGCTAGAAGACCATCACTTCGTGCTGCCCATGATCCTTAAAAACGGCGCCATCATCTGGACACCCGATGAGGCTCGGTACAGCCACCATCACCTGCTGACGCGCGAGGAAATGTGGCATGCGTTAGCGGCATTCACCCTCAATGAGCTCACACCTTTTGTGTTTGCGTTGCACGCGGGACACCGGCATGCGCTTTACCATGGGCCCTTGCGCAGTCGGAGCGAAGAAAAGCTGGCGGAACTTTTTGAGGCAGAGCGCAGCCTGCCGTTGGAGCCCCTGAGCGCGCTCCCCGACGAGGTCAGCGTAATCAACTTGTTCTCCTTGGGTAGCCAGAAGGCAGTGGACCGCGTGCGCGCCAGCATTTCGGGGGAACCGCATTTGGTCGCCTACTCGGGCGTTGCCATACGCGAGCCAGAAATGGGAGCCCGCTCATCAAGCGACGCTGCCCTGCACTGGATCGATATTCACCACAGCATGGGCAGTAAGGGCAACGCCATCAACCATCTCCGAACTCAGCTGGACGTCGAGCACGTGATCGCCTTCGGGGATGGTGATAACGACCTCAGCATGTTTGAGTGCGCGAACGAGCGGTACGCCCCGCAAAACGCGGACCCCATCATTTTGGATGCCGCTGATCAGATCATCGGGCACCATGACGAAGACGGCGTGGCGCATTTTTTGCGAGAGCGATTCGAGCTGAACTAAAGCTCAAGATATGCGCCCCGCCATATCAGCTAGGCGTCCAACACCATGCGTTTAGCCGTCTCGCCGTGCTTGAATCAACCCCACACCGATGAGAATCAGGGCCAATGCGATGAGGTGTTGCATTGCCCAAGGCTCCGAGAGCCATAGCGTACCCGCGAGAAACGCTACCCCGGGAATCAGGTAATTGATGGTGGACAAAAAGCTCGGACCCCGCTCTGACACCACGACGAAATAGGTCCATGTGGCCAATCCAGTGCCCATAACACCCAAAACGGTGACGCTCGTCCAACTGTGAAACGGGATCGACCAACCCAAGTGGGTGTTTTGTAAAGCGATCGCCGGGAATGCCATGAATAGCGCACCGGCACAAAGCGAACCCAAAGACAACGCGGCAGGGTCTGCAGCGGGGAGACGTTTGGCGTATACACCATTGAAGGCGTAGCTCAAGGTGGCCAGTAATGTGGCCACCTGACCCGGCCACTGGTCTTCACTGCCAGACTGCAGAAGATCATCGCCCAATAACAAGCCAACACCGACAAAACCCGCTACCACACCGGCGACGCGCGCAAGGGTGAGTGGCTCATCATCGAGTAACCAGTGGGCCAGTAGTAGGGTCGCGATGGGCATTAGCGCCATGAGAATCCCCACCTCGGCCGATGGCACTGACTGCTCGGCCCAGGCAATCAAAGAGAACGGGATGATGTTGCCAGTCATACTCAATAAAGCGAGGCGGGGCCACCACTGACTTCCCAAGGGCCATGCCCTCCCCCGCCATCGCCACACCAGCCACATCACCACGGCCCCCATCCACAAGCGGCTCCAGACAATAAACACAGGATGCAGGCCTTCGAGCGCGACCGCTATCAGCGCAAATGCAAAGCCCCAAGCGACAACAAGGTACGCCAGCAGAAACCAATGCTGTAGGTGCG
Organism: Halieaceae bacterium; assembly: GCA_038102985.1. Lineage (GTDB taxonomy): Bacteria > Pseudomonadota > Gammaproteobacteria > Pseudomonadales > Halieaceae > Luminiphilus. Next base: position 20,633 of record JAYNYK010000030.1, on the reverse strand, counting down.
ATTGCGACATAACGGTTGCTGAGACCGATAGAAAATCTGAGGAGGCAATAGTGCCACTAAATTACCGCTGAGTTTTGCTAAGCTTCCGCCTCTTTCACAGGACACCCCAATGGTTGAGCGCGCACCCTGCCCCAATACCGATCCCGACGGCTACGTCGAGTACGTTGAGCAGTTTACGGTGCCCACCGGTCCGCAAGTCGCTGCGGCAGCAGGACTGGCGCGCGCCTGGTTTAAACCCCGGTTCACAGGCCTCGAAAACCTGCCGGAGGGGCCGGCTTTGTTTATCGGCAATCACGCGTTTTTGGCGATTGATGCGGCCCTGTTTCACCTATACCTGTATTACGATCACGGCCGGTACGTAAAGGGACTGGGGGATAAAACCTTATTCGCCAATCCTCACTACGCCGCAATTGCCCATGCGATGGGCGGCGTGTCGGGACAGGCTCAAATCGTAGAGCGCTTAATGGCCCGTGGAACAGATCTGTTGCTATACCCGGGTGGCGCCTACGAATCAATCAAGCCGCCAGAAGCGCGCTACCAGCTGCAATGGAAGGCGCGGTACGGGTTTGTAAAGCTGGCGGCGGCAGCCGGATACACTATCGTGCCCATCGCGTCGGTCGGCCCCGATGAGTATTACGACCATGCCATTTCGTCGGCAACCCTGATGAATTCATCACCGGTCAAGTACTTGATGAAGATCGGCATGTTGCCCTCGGATATTCGCACCGACCTCGTGCCACCGATACCTAAGGGGGTATGGGGTGGCCCACTACCTAAACCCAAAACCACCTACTTCGCCATCGGCAAGCCGATCTCTTTGGCTCCCCACAAAGGCGTGGACTTGACCACTCGACAGCTGAGCACGCTCCGACGCCGAATCGCCAAGGCAATCGAGGGCGAAATCAGTAAACTCTTTTTGCTGCGCGAGCAGGAGCGGCACCGCGACAGCTGGTGGCGGCGCATACTCTCCGCCTAAGGGCGCGTAGCCGCAATGCCAGTGACAATAAAAACTTGGACGATTCGCATCGTCGGCTTTTTTTTCCTCGCCTGGATCCTAATCTCTGTGCTCTGGGGTGCTTCCTACATGGTGACAACCACCCCCTATCCGGTAGACACCACCCCCGCCAGTAGAGGAATGTTTTTCCGGGATATCGCGCTCGTTAGCGATTCGCTGACGCTAGCAGGCTGGTGGATCCCAGCTGAGCAACCGGTCGCTGAGTTAATTTTTGTGCACGGCGCCGGATCAAACCGAATATCTCAATTCGTTGGTTCTCTCGATTTTTATCAGACGCTCAACGCCCTGAACGTCTCTGTAATTACCATGGACATTCGGAATCATGGTAATTCACCGGTAAGCGACGGCATCCTCCGCATGGGCTCAGGGGAATGGCCCGATGTCGTCGCCGCGGCACGATGGCTGGACACCAATGCACCCCGTGATTTGCCCCGCCTTGTACTGGGGGCCTCAATGGGGGGCAGCGCGGTCATTCACGCGCTACATAACGGCTTGCGCGCTGACGGGCTCATTTTGCTGGACCCTCAGCTGGATGTGCTGGACAGCTTGATGCGCGGTGGGCAGGTGACAACGGGCCTGCCAGCCCCCTTTTTTAGCGTGGCCGCCCGAAGTGCCATTTGGCGCTTCGACCTCCCCCATGGAGAAAACAGCCCTCTCAACCTGGCCAAGTCACTGACACTACCGATCCTCTTGATGCAAGACTGGGATGACCCGGTAACGCGGTCTCCCTTTGCCGAGCGACTTCATCGGAGCAATGCAAACGTGGCATTGCGTCGTGTGCCCAAGGTCGACATTGAGGCACCCTGCCTCGACGGTAAAAAAGCCTGGGGTAGCCATGTCGCAGCACATCCCTGCCATCCTGAGTGGACCCGTGAGACGATCAGCGCATTTATCGAGCAAGTGTTACCGGCACTCCGGCCCCACTCATCTGAACCGCCATCGTCAACGTAAACCTCGTACCATCGCTGGAGCACACAAAAGATGAGATACGCGATTACGCTGGCAACGGCACTGGCCTGCATCACCTCTACCAAACTACTGGCGGCATGCCCGGATTTCCTGAATCACTCGATGCGGCAACTGGGCTCCACCGAGACGATTCAATTTTGCGATGCCTACGAAGGCAAGGCGCTACTCATCGTCAACACCGCCAGCTACTGCGGCTACACGCCGCAATTCGAAGGCTTGGAACAACTCCACCAGACCTATCAAGCCAAAGGATTGGCGGTTGTTGGCTTTTCCAGCGATGATTTTTGGCAGGAGGACAATGACGAAAGTGACGCGGCAGAGGTGTGTTTCGAGAAGTACAGCGTATCTTTTCCGGTGATGGCCACATCCGCTGTTCGGGGTGGAGATGTGAACCCGGTGTTCCGGGGGCTCGGCGAGGCTACAAGCTATCCCCGCTGGAATTTCAATAAGTACCTGGTATCGCCCAGCGGTGAAGTGCTCGAGCATTTTGGTAGCGGGGTGACGCCTGACAGCGAAGAAATGACAGTCGCAATAGAGGCAGCGCTGCCTTCGCCACAAAGCTGACACGCACTAGAGACAACAGCGGTACCTGCTGCTGCTGCAAGCGCGAGGTGCCCCTAACGTTTCATCACCTCATTCCAAAGAAAGTGCATCGTCGCGCACGCTTCAAGAAGCATTTCGATAAATCCGCTTTGCAGGTTGGCATCGCAGTTTGTCGGCTGTGCCATCGGGGCATTCACCGCCAATATGACGAGATGACCCTGGCGACGCATTTCAATACTGCCGAGGCACTGCTCAAGGATAAGTCGCTCGCACGCCACTTTGAGTGGGTAGGCAAACAACGCGAAGGCTAGGGTTTAGCGCCATGATAATGCCAGCAAAACCCCGGGGGGGGTCAGTCTTCACCTTGAGGCAACGGCCTTCTCAGACATCCCAGCACCGCCTCAACGTTGTGCTCGACGAGCGCTTCACCCCGGACTATACAATCTGCATGGTACCGGGCCGCCACCCCAAAGGCCTCAAAATTGACTGCAGCCCGCTCCCAAAAACGCGCAATGGAGACTGCACTCCGACCCCGCGCTATTTGGTCCCTCAACAAGCGCCTTTCCCACCTCAGTTTTGATTCGGCCTCGACAAAGACCAGCAGATCGTAAAGCTCGCGCAACCCCGGGTCAGACGCCACCAGAATGCCTTCGACAACGATCAGCGGTCGGGGCGCTAATCTGATCGATTCTTTGCGCCGGCAATGACTAAAAAAGTCATAATCGGGGCGCTCTACTGCTAATCCTGACTTGAGCGCCATCACATGCTGGCGAAACAGTGGTAAATCCAAAGCATCAGGATGATCAAAATTAACCTGCTCAAGGTCGGTCGGCCGCAGGTGCCCCAAGTCCTGATAATAAGCATCCAGCGGCAACACCGCGGCCACGTTGGACCCCACGTTATTGACGATTGCAGTGGCCAGGGTCGACTTACCGCTACCGGAACCGCCCGAAATGGCAACCACCTGCACCATAGTCAGACCTTGCCTCCGGCACTCACCCTCACTCGGGGTAGTAAACGCTGCCGTATTTGCTTTTGAGTTCCTCCTGAATGCGTCGTTTCTCCGCGACCGCATCCACGTTCGCGCATATCCCGTCCTGCCAACGAGTGTACAAACCGTAATCGGGATCACCGACCGCCGTGACCATCTCCCACGCCAATAGGCAACGCTCAAGCTCAGAAACCACCGCAGTCGAAGCGACCTGATCAAGCAACTCCTCCCGGCTTGGCACATCGTCGCTAATCCCCAGAGCGTCACCCACATCCAATGTGACAAACGCAGGCCGGGCCGCATCGTACAGGGGCCACTCCAAGCCGCGGGGCAGCACTGGTGAGCCCGCCTTAGCGAACGCGCCCCACGCCGCCATCATGGTGTCGGTCATTTCACGGGCGGAGGCGGTCTCGGGATACATGTATCCGCCAATTGCGCCGTACATCGGTGCGCCCATGATAAAAGCGATCTCGCTGGCGTGCGACGCTCCCAGGATCTCTGAAAAACGCACCAAAAAATTGTCGGCCTGCTCATCCCAATCATACCGATAAGCGTACAGTTGCGAGTAGCCCGCCTGTTGCATTGCCGCAAAGGGATATTCAACTGCACTCAACTTCCACCCGCGAGAGCGCACGTCGACCCAAAAATGGTAGAGGTCGGGGTCCTTGATGCTCAACTTGGCGGGCAGTAAGCGTGTTAGCGGGTAGCTCACATCAACATAATATCGGTTCAAACCGAGCCAGAGCGTGATCTCATCACGGGTTGTCCCTGCCATCACCGGAATGTTCTTTGCCAGCTTGGGATTTCCCAGTCCCTGCAAAATCCCGCCACTGGGAACGACTACGCCATCATTGATAATCGCAGGCTGGGCATAATCCTCGTCCAGCTCATAGTACGCACTCAGCAAGGCGTTTGCGTCGATAGCGCGGATGGTTTCGGCATCGACCTCACCGTTATCAAGACCCAGCGCATCGATAACCTCCCAGCTACCGCGATCAACGGTCGCGAATTCCCGGTTTGCGTTGTGCGCCTGCGCGGGCGAGAAGCTCCTGATATGCCCCGATTGGGCGATGGCTTTGTGAAACAGACCATCGGTAACGGGTGATGCCAGTAAGCTATAGACATTTCTGCCGCCGGCACTCTCGCCAAAAATGGTCACATTGCCGTTGTCACCGCCAAAGTTACCGATATTGCGCTGCGTCCAGCGCAACGCCCCTACCATGTCCAGGGTGCCGAAATTTGCGAGTGGCGCAGCATCGAGATCCGGCCCCTGAATGGCTGGATGCACAAACCAACCGAAGGGACCGAGGCGGTAATTAATGACCACCACCACAACCTGCTGACGCGCCGCGAAGCGCGAGAAATCATAAGTGCCCTTATGTCCAGTCAGGTTACTGCCGCCGTGAATCCAAACCATCACCGGCAAGCTGCTGTCGGCAGTCGACCCGCCCGGAGTATAGATATCCAGATACAGGCAGTCTTCCGATCCGTGGTATTCCCCATCATCAAGGCCCGACGCCATACTTTGGGGTTGCGGACACATCACGGGAGACGCGAGTGTTTGAATATCCCGTTCAGGGGTATCCAATGGCTCGGGAGCGGCCCACCGCAATGGCCCAACGGGCGGCGTTGCATAAGGGATATCCCGATAAGCAAGCGCCTCCTCAGCCACGGGCTCCGCCGCAATCCGTCCGCTGCTGGTTTGGACGACTATCGCCGGCGCGCTCTGTTCGTTATCAGAGGCAATACAGGCCGTCAGCGCCGCGGGTAGCGCGATCGCCATCAATCTATTCAGCATATTGTTTTTCATCCAAATCCCACCAGGCATGCGCGCATTTCAGCCATACGGACCCGGGGCTCAAGCAGACCACGTGGCGCGCAGCCTCATCCCTCTGAAGATGGGGGCGACGCCTCTAACGCTTTCTGCTCGGTGACGCTATGGTCCACCCAAGACATCAGCAACTTGTAGCCCACCGATAGCGTCACGGCGCCCACAAACAGACCGATCAAGCCCTCGGCCGCCATACCCCCCAAAGCGCCAACCAACACGATGGGCATGGGGGTGTCTACACCGCGCCCAAGGAGGTAAGGCTTTAGGAATCCATCCGCCAGGCTCGCCGCAATCAGGTAGATCGATCCCAGCACTGCCATGAGGGTGGGAATGCCGCTGGCGAGCCAGATCCAGACAAGCACCGGCAGGACAACCAACGAACTGGGCAACTGCAGTACCCCTAAAAACAAGACCAGCAATGCCAGCACACCTGCGGCAGGTGCACCGAGAGCGAGGAACCCTATACCAAGTGCCAAGGCCTGCAAAAATGCCACTCCCACGACACCGTTTGAGACTGACCGCACCGTGGCAACGACCAGCTCCTGAAGCTCCTCTCCCCGCGCAGTATCCGCGAAGGTCGCCAACATCCGTCGAGTTTGGTCCGCACCTTTTTCAGCGTGCGCCATCATAAAGCCCGCGATGAGCAGCGCGACAAAAAAGAGCACAAGGGCCAGCAGCGTATTGGCGACCGCGCCCAGTAGCATCTTGCCCCCCGACAGCAATTGCGGCTGCACAATTTTGGCGGCCGCCACCAAATCTTCGTGCGCACTCTGCCATAGCTCGAACAACGTTGGTCCCACCACGGGCCAGCTCGCCACTTGCGGATTGGCTTCGGGGACGACTACTTTCTGCTCACTGAACATCGCGATCCATTCCCGCAAATGATCTGCTGAGGACACGCCGAGCAGCACCGTCGGCACGCCAATAATGATCAAGCCAAGGAGAACGAAGAAGATCGCCGATTTACCCTCGCCAATGTGCAGACGGTTTGATAGCCATTGGTTAAGTGGATTGAGCGACACGGCAAGAATCAGCGACCATAAAATCAGGGGAAGAAATGGCGCAAAGGTTTGAATCGAAAACCAAACGACCGCGAGCAACAGCGTCAGTCGCACATAAACCTGCATCAAATCATGGGAAACTACCTTGCGAAAGGCGTCGAGGTCACCGTTGCTCATGCTTGCTCTCCCGCATCTAGGAACGGACAACGCTCCGGTGGAGCGCTGTCCCGGTTAGTTTATCCGATCACCGCGCCCTAACGTCCCTTCCACTCGGGTTTACGCTTTTCAGCGAAGGCCGTTGCGCCTTCGATCGCGTCTTCGCTGGTAAATACAGGCTGCGTCAACGCATGTTGTTTGGTGAACGCTTCATCGTCGCTCCAATCACGTGATGCTCTGATAATGGCCTTACTCACCTTCACGGCCAGCGGCCCGTTCTCGGCGATCTGTGCTGCTAATGCGCGCGCGGTACCCAGCGCCTCACCGGGTGCCGTCAATTGATTAATCAGACCCATGGCCATGGCCCGATCAGCGTCCATGAATTCACCGGTGAGAGCGAGTTCCATGGCAACGCGGTAAGGAATCTGTGAGGGTAACCTCACCAAACCGCCAGCAGCCGCGACCAAGCCACGCTTCACTTCGGGGATACCAAACTTGGCGTTCTCAGCGGCAATAATCAGATCGCAGGCTATTGCCAGCTCGCAGCCCCCGGCAAGGGCATAACCCTCAACCGCGGCAATCAGCGGCTTGTCTGCCGAGCGCTCCGTCATACCGCCAAAGCCGCGGCCCTCAATTTGCGGGAACTCGCCTGAAACAAATGCTTTCAAGTCCATGCCCGCGCAAAAGGTGCCGCCGGCGCCGGTCACGATACCCACCCGCAGCGCGTCGTCGCTATCGAGCCGATCCAGCGCGGCTGCAATACCTTCGGCGACCCCTCGGTTGACGGCATTTTTGGCTTGCGGACGATTGATCGTAATGACAAGAACGCCATCCGCCTCGTCAGTGAGTACTACTGGTTCTTCACTCATGATTAACCTCCCCTCAGCGCGGTTGCATACGTATACCGCCATCCATGCGGATACATTCACCATTGATGTAGTCATTATCAATAATTGCGGCGGCCAACTGGGCAATCTCCTCCGGTCGGCCAAGCCGCTTCGGATAAAGCACCGATTGCGACAGGGACTCAACAAACTCCGGGGTCAAGCCATTGAAGAGCGGCGTATTGATTAGGCCTGGCACAATCGTGTTCACGCGAATACCGATAGTTGAAAGATCCCGAGCGATGGGCAAGGTCATCCCCACGATACCGCCCTTACTTGCGCTGTAGGCCGCCTGGCCCATTTGTCCTTCGTAGGCTGCAACCGACGCCGTGTTGATAATCACGCCCCGGGCGCCGTCATCCGTCACTGGCTCATTTTTTGCCATGACCTCCGCGCACAACCGCAACACGTTAAAGCTACCGGTCAGGTTGACCGAGATCACCACATTCCACATATCCAAGGGAAAGGGGCCATCCCTTCCCAGAGTTTTAGCGGCATTACCAATGCCGGCACAGTTCACGTTGACGTGGATCGCGCCAAACGCATCAACCGCAGCTTCAATACCGGCCTTAACCGAATCCTCATCCACCACATTGACGTTGGCAAAAACGCAGCTGTCGGCGCCCAATTCGGCGACCATCGCCTCCCCTGCATCTTGATTCAGATCAAAAATGGCAACTTTGCCACCTGCGCCCGCCAATCGCCTCGCGACCGCCTGACCAATGCCAGAGGCACCACCGGTGACAACTGCAACTTTTCCTTTAATATCCATCGCTTAACTCCAATTTTTTAACCAAAATAAAAACTATTGTCCGGGTTGCCTTCGCACGATATTCCGCTCACCCGGCGTCACCTCAACCCGCGCACCGAGGGGGTCGTCGTCCCGGAACCACACGAGAAGGTCACTGTCCTCGGGGTCGGCCACTGCCACCCAACGCCGCTGATCCGACGCTTGCCTGCCTACGACAATGGCACGCGCTTTACCGCCCTTGGCCTTAAAGGTGTAGCTCTCGATCACCCCGGACCCATTGGGCTGTTCGACCACCTCAACAGCCTCCCTGACCGCGGGCTCGGGAACCGGATCTGGGAACTTGGCCCCTACATTGCCATAAACACCAACGGCGTGCTTGGAGAGATAGCCCCCGTTGGCCCCCACCACCCCATAACTGGGCTGATTTTGTCGGCGGAGCCAATGCACCATTTCGACAATGGCATGGGTTGAATAATTGTTGCCAGGACCACCAAAAAAGGGCAACCCACCGGTGAGTGTTAGCGGGCGCGGATCATCCACTGGCATACCCAGCGCGTCCATCGCCTCCCAAACGGCGATGGGAAAACAGGAATACAGGTCTGTTGCACCAATTTGCTCAGCAGAAACCCCCGCACCGGCCAGTGCGGCATCATAGGCAAAGGCCATGGCATCCGAGCGCCCGAGGGATGGTCTGGCGAGCACCGCCGGCTCAGCGGCCGCTGCATGGCCGTGCAGGTAAATCGCCTTGCCTGCAACACCCAAAGATTCGGCCACCGAAAAACTGGTCAGTACTAATGCCGCCGACTGATTAACTCCGTCCTTTGCCACCATGGATTTGAGGTGAGGGTCACCCATCAGTCGATTACTGGCGGTTTCCGAGCCAATTTCCTCAATAGACATCGGAGTTGGAAACATAGCAAAGGGATTGGCTGCAGCAACCGTGTTAAAGCGCCCCATAAGGCGAGCCAGCTGCTCGCGATAGCTTTTCTTGTCGAGCCCCAATTCTGCCCGCCGCGCGTGTTCCTGAATCGGATACACGTCCACTGGCGCAAAGGCACCATGACGGCTGAATTCCGGGTCAAACAAGCTTTCTGTACCAGCCCCCCGGTCATCCGTCTCGCCCTCGGGTGAATCATGCCAATCGGGCGTCGTTCCGACTCTCTGGAAATGGCGAGAGGTCGCCAGTGCTTCGGTACCACAGATGACCGCCGCACGAATTTCTCCACGGAAAATCGCCGAGCCAAGCTCGAACACCAGTCGCTGTGGTTCATCGCCACCGGCTCGGGAATAAATCCCACTCGCGTTGGGCAATTGCAGACGCTTAAGGATCGACAGGGGCGGACTCGTGCTGCGGCCAAAGGGCGCAATGATGGGCACCGCCGGCTCAGGAACGGAGTGTGCAAAAAGTCTGACGCAGGCGAGGCGATCCACCCTCTCCTCTAGCTCGCCCCGCACCCCGGTATCATCCAGCGCAAGCCCACAGGCTTTGGCGGCTAAATCTTCCGGCATCATGCCGACAAATTTGTCATCAAGACGCTCGGTCATCTGCCCCACCCCGAGCAACACCGGGGTGTTGGGATCTATCTGCATATTACTGTCCCAAACTGGTCTGTGCGGCCTGAACGATTTTCGAAAAGGAGACGCCGTCCAGCGAAGCTCCGCCCACCAACGCCCCGTCGATTTGCGGACACTCGAACAAGGCCCCGGCGTTCTCAGCGTTCACGCTACCGCCATAGAGAAGCGGCACAGAGTCGCCTTCGCCCAGCAAGTCAACGAGTTCACGCCGAATAATGGCGTGCATGGAATCCGCCTGTTCGGGCGAGGCCGTCACTCCCGTACCGATGGCCCAAATAGGTTCATAAGCAATCAGTAGCGGTACCGCCTGTAGGTCACCCAAAGCCGCCTGCAACTGAGCGCGAATTACATGCGCTTCGCGTCCGGCACTCCTCTCCGCTTGACTCTCGCCAACACACAAAACCGGCGTCAAACCGGCGGCAATGGCGGCATTCAATTTGGCAGACACTAACTGGTCAGATTCTGCAAGATCAGTGCGCCGCTCGGAATGACCCACGATGACCCACTGGCAGCCCCACTCAGCGAGCATGTGTGCCGACACTTCACCCGTGTGAGCGCCACTGTCGTGCGCCGAGCAATCCTGCCCAGCTAGCGCACAATCGTCGAGTAATGCCGAGCACGTACCGAGATAGGGAAAAGGCGGGGCGACCGCCACGACCACATCGGGCGCTGAAGCGATGTTGAGCTGGCGAGTAAAGGCGTCAATCATGGCGTGACTGCCATGCATCTTCCAGTTCCCAATGACATACCGTTTGTTCATGCCGCCTCAGCGCCCCATTCCGCGCGGGAAGATACCAGACTGAGGCGCTTCTCTCACCCTCTCTGCACTGCACAGCTAGGGTCACTTCCCCATTCTGCCCACGATCCATCGTAGACCGCTACCGGGGAATAACCGATCTCGTGTAATGCCAGAGCCAGTAGACAGGCAGAGATACCCGACCCACATGTCGTAATAATGGCATCAGCCTGATCAACACCTACGTCCGCTATCAGCGTCTGCAATTCCGCCTTCGCTTTTAGGTTTAGGCCCCCAGCCTCTAACAGGCTCGCATAATGCAGGTTCTGTGAGCCCGGTATACGACCGGGACGAACACCCGGACGTGGCTCTTCCTCCTTTCCCGCAAACCGCGTAGGCGAGCGGGCATCGATAATCAGCGCGCCCGCGATATCAACGGCCGACTGCACGCGTTGCTTATCTGCAACCCATTCTCTCTGGTACTCGGCCTTGAAACGCGCCGAGGCCGCGCTCGCAAAGTCATCCCCGGACTCTGTGTCAAAACCGGCTGACAACCAAGCAGGTAGGCCTCCCGATAAGATCCGTACCCGCGAATGGCCGAAGACCCGAAACATCCACCAGGCACGCGGTGCCGAGAACAATCCCTTGCCGTCATAGACGACCACCTGATCCTCACTCGCAACCCCCAGTGCTTCCACTTGCAGCGCGAACTGCTCCACACTGGGCAGCATGTGAGGGCATGCGTGGCCTTGATCCGCGATAGCTTCAATATCGAAAAATCGCGACCCGGGGATCCGAGCGGCCAAAAACTCCTCATACGGGTTGCGCGCTTCTGCGGGGAGATACCAAGAGGCGTCCAGTAGTTTCACTTCACGCCGCTGGACTAGCGGCAACAGCGCTTCCACCGAAATCATTGTTTGGGATAGCTCCATGCGCCCCTCCATAAGCCCGATCGCCCAGCATTCGCTAGGGTCTACTGTGGTGTGTCATCCGACGACCAGACACCTGAGCGAGTCTAATATCCGGCTCATGAATTTGAAAACGAAGCCCAAGCGATATCGGAGAGGCTTCACCGTGACAGTAGCGGTTCACCGTTAATCAGGGTTTTCAATCGAGACCCTCTGCGGTCACAATAGTGTCCCTTCTCAAGAATGACATCTCACAAGGAGACCAGCATGGCCGCAATTACCATCACCTGCGCAGACGGATTCGAGCTTGGCGCCTATGAAGCGAATCCTTCGAACGCAGCCAAAGGCGCCGTAGTCGTGATTCAGGAAATATTCGGTGTGAACTCCCACATCCGGTCAGTCGTCGACGGCTATGCTGCAGACGGGTTCTACGCCATCGCTCCAGCCATCTTCGATCGGCTCGAGCGCAATGTAGAATTGGGGTACACCGAGGATGACATGACTGCCGGCATTGAGCTGGCGTTTCAAAAACTCGACATGGCGCAAACGCTGGCGGACTTGCAGGCAACGATTGAACGCGCGTCGCAGCACGGCAAGGTGGGGGTCGTCGGTTATTGCTTTGGCGGCTTGCTAACCTGGCTATCCAGCTGCCATCTCGAACAGGTCGCTGCGGCCTCTGCCTATTACGGCGGCGGAATTCCCGACCAAGCCGAACTGACCCCAACGTGCCCGATTATTCTTCACTTTGGCGAACTCGACGCGCATATACCGATGGACTCGGTCGCAACGCTACAGAGTAAAAAGCCGGATCTGCCTATCCACGTCTATGCTGCGGATCATGGCTTTAACTGTGACCAACGCGACTCCTATGACGCGGCGGCTGCAACGTTGGCCAAAGCGCGCACACTGGAATTGTTTAACGCTCAACTCACCAGTTGAGCCACTGACATGCGCATAGGCATTGTCATCGGTAGCCACCGCAAGGATTCGCAGAGCGCAAAGGTCGGCCGGTTTCTCGCAGAGACCCTGCAGCGCCGGAGTGCCGTGACCACCTGGACGCTGGATTTGGGTAAAACACCGCTGCCCCTGTGGGACGAGGAGCTCTGGAGTCAAGGTAACCAGTGGGCAGGCCTGCCCGCACTCAAGGCAGCGCTTGATGATAGCGATGCCTTCGTCATGATCGCCCCAGAGTGGCATGGCATGGTGCCTGCAGGGCTGAAAAATTTTCTGTTGCTATGGGGCGCGGGTAGCGAGCTTTCCCACAAACCGGCGTTGCCCTGCGCTGTCTCAGCCGGCGCGGGCGGCGCCTATGTCATCGCTGAACTCAGAATGAGTGGCTACAAAAATAATCGCCTGTGTTGGCTCCCCGAAAACCTCATCGCGCGCCAGGTAAAGCACATCTGCAACGAGGACGGGGACGTTAATGATCCCTCCTTGCAGTCGGAGTTCTCAGAGCGCAGCGAATATGCCGTCGACCTCTTACTCGCCTATGCAAATGCCCTAGGCAGCGTCCGCGCACTCGGTATCATCGACCACGAAAAGTTCATGAATGGCGCTTAAGGCCGAGGTTCAGTGACCGCTTAAAGCGCGATAGCCGCCATTAAAAAAGACCAGTGGTGCGGCTTCTATCGACTCAAAAGCGATCACCTCGCCCACAATAATCTGGTGATCACCGCCTGGATATACCGCGAAGTTGCTACAACTGAAGTGGGCGAGCGCATCAATCAACTGAGGCTCGCCCAGCGGGCCAAGCGTAAAGTGCTCCTCTAATGCATCGTGCCCACCGCGCTGCGCATAATGCCCAGATAGCGCCCCCTGCTCTTCCCGCAATACGCTGACACCAAAGTGCTGGCACTCGGTGTAAATCTGCAAATGGTCGGAGGTGTTCTGAACGCTCCAAAGCACCAGAGGCGGTTCGAGAGAGACCGAAGAGAACGAGTTCACCGTCGTTGCGAGTGGCCCGCAATCTGGATCACTTACCGTTACCAGGCAGACGCCGGTTGCAAATCGACTCAGCGCCTGTCGAAACTCATCCGCATCAATCGTCATTACCCTTCCCTGTCTGCTGAAACGATCGCCCACTCCATGAGCAGCCTTTAGTGGGCACGCCTGCACCCTACTCTCTACCGATCAAGGCCGCCCATCAGGATATATTTGATCTCGAGATAATCGTCGATACCGTACTTGGAACCCTCGCGTCCAGAACCCGATGCTTTGACCCCACCAAAGGGCGCCATCTCGTTTGAGATAATGCCCTCATTGACTCCGACCATCCCATACTCCAGCGCTTCTGCCACTCGCCAGACTCGCCCAATGTCACGGGTGTAGAAATACGCCGCCAAACCAAACTCGGTGTCGTTGGCCAAAGCGACCGCCTCCGCTTCGTCTGCAAATACCGTCACCGGCGCAACGGGGCCAAAAATTTCGTTGCGGAACACCGCCATGTCAGGAGTAACGTGAGTCAGAACGGTTGGCATAAAGT
>JAYNYK010000030.1:0-6781 GCA_038102985.1 Halieaceae bacterium | reverse complement strand
TCCCAATGCCGAGCGCGTGCCGCCCAGCGCAATTTTTGCACCCGCCGCTGTCGAGAGCTGAACCAGGCGCTCTACATCCTCTACCGCGCCGACATTCACCAGCGGGCCTTGCTGAACGCCCTCCTCCAGACCATTGCCCATCTTCAGTGCGGATGTTGCCGCAACCAGCTTCTCAACAAACGCATCGTGAATCGACGCTTGCACCAGAATTCGATTGGTGCAGACACAAGTCTGACCACTATTACGATACTTAGAAATGAGGGCACCCTGAACTGCCGAGTCAATATCGGCATCGTCAAAGACAATGAAGGGCGCGTTGCCTCCCAGCTCCATAGATGTCCGCTTGAGGGTCGCGGCACACGCCTGCTCCAGCCGCATACCCACCTCTGTCGAACCCGTGAAGGTGAGTTTCCTCACCAGCGGGCTATCAGTCAGTGCCGGCCCAATGTCAGCAGATGCCCCGACCACGACATTCAGCACCCCGGCCGGCACCCCCGCCCGCTCGGCCAACTCCGCCATTGCCAGCGCGGACAGAGGGGTCTCCGACGCCGGCTTGATAACAATCGTGCAACCGGCAGCCAGTGCGGGCGCCGCTTTTCGAGCGATCATTGCATTGGGAAAGTTCCAGGGCGTAATGGCGGCAACAACCCCAACCGGCTCCTTGATGCAGACGACCCGCTTGTCCCCCGAGGGGGCAGGAATCACGTCGCCATCGATACGCTTAGCCTGCTCACCAAACCACTCCATAAATGCAGCGCCATAGGCCACCTCTCCTCGGCTCTCAGCAAGGGTTTTACCCTGCTCGGTCGTCATAATGACAGCGAGATCCTCTTGATGCGCCATGATCAAATCAAACCAGCGGCGCAGTACCTGCGCGCGCGCCTTGGCAGACAAATTCCGCCACGCGGGCATGGCCCGATGGGCAGCGGCAATCGCCGCTTCGGTTCCCGAACGATCCACCGTAGCCACCTTCGCGACCAGCGCTCCGGTCGCAGGATTAATCACTGACAACGTGCCACCGGTGTTGCCTTGCCACTGTCCGTCGATATAACACGACGTTCTCATCAGACCTGAATCGGAAAGCGGAATAGTCATGACTTTTTCTCCTGCCGAGCAGGCTGACCGGTCGTAGCATTAGCCAAATACTATCGATCGGGCAGTATCTGCCGATTATCGGTAAATCGCCCATACAACCCTGAGGCGCGCATCCTGCATCATTCCTGCGCCCCGCGCCATATTCATTTGAATGACAGGCGGCGGCGCGATGAACTGGTGATCAACGGTTTAAATACAGCACGGCAGACTGCTACCGACTCGGACAGACTGGTTGATCGAAGCCTAATCGGCAGCCCAGGAGGGTGCGACCAGGCGCCGTTTTCTGTCTGAGGCTAAAACGACGTCTGGCTCATCCAGCCCGGCTCGGTCCCATAATTCACAGGTCACCTGCTTGTGCTTTTGGTCTAGACCCTCGCAATAATTACTATAGCGACACAGCATGACCTCCTCGCCATAACCTCGCCGCACTTTCTCGAACCAGTCGGGATCGGCTAAGGCCTGCCTCGCAAACCCCACCACATCTGCCTTATCGTCAGCGAGCAACGATTCCGCCTGCTCGAAGCTGTAAATGCCTCCGGTTGATATCACGGGAGTGGCAAATCCGGCGTCGCGCACAGCACGTCGCAACAACGCCACCGGCTCGCTATTGCGACCCCAAGGCCCCTGCTGGTCGGACAGATACGCGGGCATACATTCATAGCCGCTTCGGCCTGTATAGGGATAAGCCGCCCACCCAATCTTGGGTTGCTTCGCGTCATCGAACTTGCCGCCTCGGGACAGGCTCAAAAAATCCATACCGGCCCGGGCAAATTCGGTGGCGAAAAAGCAGGCGTCATCAACATCGCTCCCGGCTTCAATAATTTCATCGCTGAGAAAACGACAGCCGACTGCGTAATCATCCCCTACGGCCGCCCTGACCGCATGATAAACCTCGAGCGGCAATCGAACGCGATGTTCTCGACTACCGCCATAGCCATCGGTTCGCGAATTGGTAGCAGAAAGGAAAGACGCCATGGTGTAAGCGTGGGCGTAGTGTAATTCGACGCCATCAAAACCCGCCGCTTGTGCTCTTGTCGCGGCCTGGCTGAACAGCAACGGCAACGTGTCAGGCAAAGCGGCAATCGCCGGCAGGTCGGTATCGGTGACGCGCTCGCGATACCCCGCGCGCAGCGACTCCAGTTCTCGTGCCGACAGGACTTCCTCTAGCTCCGTGTCAGTGAGCGTGCATAATCGCTGTCTCACCGCCTGTTCGTCTTCTCGTTCCATACTTAGCCGCTGCCGGTGCGTGGCAGTTATTTCGAGAAAACGATTAAAATAAGCCTCCGGCTGAGGGCGCCGCCGGATGGTCAGGAAATCAATAAGCTGTATCAGCAGTCGAGTCTGGCCATTGCTGGCCTTGCGCACAGCGTCGGTTAATCGCTTTAGCCCTGCAACGTATCGGTCATGGGAAATGCGCAGCAGTGGCCCACTGGGGATGTCTCTAATGCCGGTCGCCTCGACCACAATGGCGCCGGGTTTTCCTTGCGCAAAGCGCACGTACCAATCAATCACGTCCTGCGTCACATCACCCTCTGCACTTGCTCGCCAGGGCACCATCGCGGGCACCCAGGTGCGCTGTGCCAAATCAAGGTTGGGGGCGGATAGAGGCGAATACAGACGACTGCTTTCCGCTTCAGCCGCGGTAGGCCATCGCTCTACAGCAGTCTGGTATTTAATGCGCTCTGGCGGCTTCCACACGGCGCTAAGACTCAATACGGCCCAAGTCCAGTTTGATCTGCCGCAGCGCTCCCATCATTTGCTCGTAATCAGCGTCGCTCAGATTACCCAGGCACTCGGCTACCCAAACCTCGTGGGCCCTCGCCATTTCATTAAAACGCTTCAGACCAGCGCGCGTTAAGGTGACACAAAAAGCGCGACGATTACCCTCTACCGGCTCCCGACTGATTAACCCCTCAGCCTCCAACTGAGCCGCGATACCCGAGACGTTCCCACCTGACACCATCATGCGCTGAGATAAATCTCCCATTGTCAGCCCGTTGGGCTCCCGCGCTAGTTGGGCCATCAGGTCGAATCTCGGCAGAGTGGTATCAAATCGTTTCCGTAACCGGTTGCGCAGATGACGCTCCACCAAATTAGTGCAGGTAAGCAAGCGCAACCACAACCTGATGGCGTGGTGATCGTCCTGTTCGATGCGAGATTCGTGGTCCAAACGCGATTGATCCGCTAGGGCATCCATTACATATCTCTCAGTTAGCGATGCAGTGATTTAATATTTTAAACATAAAATGTTTCTTTTATACTAACAAAACATTTTAGATTTAAAACGTCCTGTGCATCGCGCAACGTGAGGAGCAAGCAGTGAAAGTAATCTGTCTCGGCGGTGGACCAGCCGGCCTTTATCTGGGTATCAGCCTCAAACTGCGCAATTCGGACCACGAGGTTGAGATTTATGAGCGCAATAAACCCGATGACACCTTCGGGTGGGGGATCGTTTTTTCAGACCAAACGGTGGACAACATCACCGCCAACGACCCGGTCAGCGCGCAACGCATTGTCAATGAGTTCATTCATTGGGACCTCATTGATTGCCACGTCTCAGGCACCGTCGAACGCTCGGGCGGCCATGGCTTCATTGGTCTTGGGAGAAAGCGCTTCCTGCAGCTGCTGCATGAAAGGGCAAGAGAATTGGGTGTGGTGCTCCACTTCGAGCAGGAGATTGAGCTGGATGATATCGGTACCCGGTTCGCCGATGCCGACCTGATTGTGGCCAGCGACGGCCTGAACTCAAAAATCCGCAATACCTACCTTGAGGAGTTTGGCTGCACGATCGAAACACGGCCCAACAAGTTCGTGTGGCTGGGAACAAATCAAACCTTCAGGGATGCCTTTACCTTCATTTTCGAACAAACCGACCACGGCTGGATTTGGGCCCATGCCTATCAGTTTGACGAAAACACCTCGACGTTTATTGTCGAGACTACACCCGAGGTCTATGACGCTCTCGGCTTCGACGACATGTCACATGAGGAAAGTGCGGAGCGCTGTCGACAAATCTTTGAGGGATATCTCGACGGCCACACGCTGATGACCAATTCGGCCCACGTCAGGGGTTCCGCCTGGATTAATTTCCCTGCCGTGTATTGCGACAACTGGATCAAAGATGATCGCATTGTGCTGATCGGCGACGCGGCGCACACCGCACATTTCTCGATCGGCTCAGGGACAAAATTGGGTCTGGAAGATGCTATTTCCCTTGCTCATCACCTCGACAGTGGGGCGCCTATCGCGGTCGCGCTCAGGCAGTATCAGGAAGAACGCAAAATTGATGTGCTAAGGCTTCAAAATAGTGCGCGTAACGCCATGATTTGGTTTGAGAATGTGCCCCGATATATCGATGCATTTGACTTAAAGCAGTTCAACTACTCGATGTTGACTCGCAGCCAGCGTGTCAGTCACGAAAACCTGCGCCTCAGGGATAAAACGTGGCTGGATTCGATGGAGACGCACCTCGCGCAGCGCTATCTGGGCCCCGCAGCGAATGACCCCGTGCCACCCATGTTTTTGCCATTCTCCCTCCGCGGGATGACCCTGCAGAATCGGGTTTGCGTCTCACCCATGTGCATGTACAGCGCCACCGGCGGGCTACCGGATGATTGGCACCTCGTTCACTACGGCGGCCTGGCGAAGGGAGGCGCTGCACTGGTGTACACGGAAATGACCAATGTGAGTGCGGAGGGACGCATTACGCCCGGCTGCACCGGGATTTGGAGTGATGCGCACACCGATGCCTGGCGCCGCATTACGAATTTTGTACATCAGCACACACAGGCCAAAATGGCGATTCAGATTGGTCATGCGGGTCCCAAGGGATCTACTCTGGAGCCTTGGAAGTGGGACCCTAAAATTCTCGACGAGCCGCTCCCTGAAGAGGAGCGGTGGCCTCTCCTCTCGGCCAGCGCAGTGCCATTCGACACCTACAGTCCCCTGCCCCACGCGATGACGCAGACGGATATGGAGACTGTGCTGGAGCAGCACGTCGCAGCCGTGCACCGAGCCGACGCAGCGGGATTCGACATGATCGAGATGCATGCGGCCCACGGCTACCTGCTATCCTCTTTTATCACACCGATGCTGAATCAGCGCGAGGATGAGTATGGCGGCTCTCTCGAAAATCGTCTCCGCTATCCGCTAGCGGTGTGTCGCGCCATGCGAGGCGCCTGGCCTCAGGAAAAACCCATGTCAGTGCGCATTTCTGCCCATGATTGGATGGGTGACGCTGGCGTTACTGAGAAAGAGGCGCTCTTGATCGCACAAGCATTCATCGACGCGGGCGCCGACATTATTAACGTCTCCACCGGGCAAACCAGTCACTCCGCTCAGCCTCAGCCAGGGCGTATGTTTCAGACGCCGCTGTCGGACATTATCCGCAATGATGGCGGCATGCCGACGATTGCTGTGGGCAACATCTACGAGACCGATCACGTGAATAGCATTATCGCAGCGGGACGAGCCGATCTGGTTTGTCTGGCACGCCCGCATCTTGCCGACCCCAATTGGACCCTCCACGCCGCAGCGGAGCAGGGCTACCAAGGTCCCGGTGCGGCAGAGCAACATCAGTATTTTCTCGGCTACCGCCAAGCCTATACTCTGGCGGAACGGGAGCGTGAAGCGGCCTCATGAGTCGACATGCATTGATCACCGGCGCGGGCACGGGCATCGGCGAAGCCATCAGCCGCCAACTGCACGCTGAAGGATACCGAGTCACGCTGGTGGGACGACGCATCGAACCGCTGGAAACATTGGCCGCGGCACTGGGTGACGGCAGCCAGGCAGTTACGGGCGACGTGGTCGACCGGGCCGGAATGGAGGCAGCTTTCACCGCCGCCAGAGCGCGCTTCGGCGGCGTTGAAATACTGGTTAATTCCGCGGGTATGGCACCGACAGCGCCTTTTCATAGGGTGGATTTCGCAGACTGGCAGCGGACTATGGACGTTAACGTCAACGGCGTGTTTCACTGCTCTCAGATCGCGCTGGAGGATATGCTGGGTGCCGGTTGGGGCCGCATCATTAATATCGCCAGCGTCGCCTCACTTCGCGGATTTCCCTACGTCAGCGGCTACTGCGCGTCTAAACACGCCGTTCTGGGCATGACGCGGGCGGTGGCACTGGAAGTGGCGACGCAAGGCGTCACCGTTAACGCAATCTGCCCGGGATATGTCGATACTGATATCGTACGAGCAGCCGTTTCGGAGATCGTGAGCAAGACAGGTCGCACTGAAGAGGACGCCATGCAGCACTTTACCGAGAGCAACCCACAGGGGCGCCTTGTCGAGGCGTCAGAGGTCGCAAGCGCAGTCAGCTGGCTCTGCAGTGACGGCGCGGCCAGCGTCACCGGGCAGGCGGTTGCGATTGACGGTGGCGGCACCGCCTGACACAGGGAATATAAACATGCAGACAACAGCACTCGCCCACTACAACGCGCAACACTTCTTATGGGAGTGTGAAAACCGCGTAGCGACCATCACGCTCAATCGACCCGAGCGAAAAAACCCTCTGACCTTCGACTCCTATGAGGAACTCCGAGACTTGTTCCGCAATCTGGTTTACGCCTCTGACGTCGACGTTGTGGTTATCACTGGAGCGGGCGGCAACTTCTGCTCTGGGGGCGACGTGCATGAAATCATTGGCCCACTGACCCAGATGAATATGAAAGAGCTCATGGCCT
>JAYNYK010000029.1:0-31400 GCA_038102985.1 Halieaceae bacterium | reverse complement strand
TTTGGCAGGGGGGCGAGAGTCGATTGCACGACCGTTTTCGGTACACCCGTGCCGAAGGCGACAGCTGGCAGATCACGCGCCTGCAGCCCTAGATGGCCCGCCGCGTGAAGTAGTGGGGCATTTTGGGTAGCCCGAGTAACTGTCGCCGAATCAAATCCAGCCCCGCCGCCGCCACCAGTTTTTGGAACATTGCCCGGTCGGTGGGCAGCACGGTCTTAAAGGCGTTCATTTCGGTCTCGGTGCCCCAGGCAAGCCAAACCGTACCCAGTGGTTTATCCGGCGTACCGCCATCGGGTCCGGCGACACCCGATACCGCAACGCCAATATCCGCGCCGGAGCGCGCCAAGGCGCCGGCAAGCATTTGCCTCACCACCGGCTCACTCACCGCGCCCTCGGTCTCAAGTGTGACCTCATCCACGCCGAGTACCGAGTGCTTGATGTGATTGGCATAGGTTACAAAGCCTGCTTCAAACACCGCCGACGAACCGGGCTCCGCCGTCATCATCGCGGCGATGAGTCCGCCGGTGCAGGATTCCGCCGACACCATTTTTTTACCCTGATCGCGCAGCACCTGCTGCAGCGCGGCGGCCAAAGTGATGTCGTCTTCCCCGAGAATATGATCACCCAACACGCCCTCAAGGATGTCGCGGCATCGTGTCAGCTCGGCGGCGTCTGCGGGAGCCGTGAGTTTGATCTCCAGCTGTGGCATGCCTGCGCGAAAACCCAGCACTACGTGCTCGGGCCAGTCGTGGGCATGCTCATCGAGGCGCGCCTGCGCCGTTGACTCGCCAATACCAAAGGTCTGAAAGCGCACCCGACGGGTGGCGCTAGTCCCGGTGACGGCTTGCACGCGCTCGCACACCTCGGGCAGCATCGCTCTGAGCTCTCCTGGCACGCCCGGCGTTGTCAGGATAAGGGTGTTTGCAACGGTGATAGCAAAACCCACGGCGCTGCCCCTGGGGTTGTGAATGATCTCGGCGCCCTCGGGCAGCCAGGCCTGTTTGAGGTTGGCGTCATTGGGCTCGATGCTGCGCGCCGCGCACCAGTCCCTGACATGGCGCTCGGCGTCGGGGTTGAGTGCCAGCGTGACCCCGGCGGCCTCAGCGACCAGTTCAGCCGTGAGGTCATCCTGCGTTGGGCCCAGACCGCCGTTCATGATGAGGACCTTGGCTTCTCCGCAGGCCTGCGTAAGGGCGGCAACGAGTCGTGGCCGGTCATCGCCTAGCGTGATTTTATTAACCACGGTTTGCCCTATGGCGGAGAGCGCCTGAGCGATCATGGCGGAGTTGCTGTCGACGGTGTCGCCGCTCATCAACTCATCGCCGGTGAGGAGCAGATGGATATCGGTTTTGGCCATTCAGTGTTCCAAGCAGTGGGTGGAGCTCAGGGTAACTTGTGAGGGCGCGCTGCGCTTACTCCGGTGTTGCGGGCGGTACGGGTCTGTCTGTTTTGCTTTCGGCCTCGGCTTCGGCCTTTACGTCGGGGGAGGCGGTTGTTTGCGCCTCGGTGTCCGTGGGTAATGCGACTTCCGATTCTGATGTTGCCTCGACTTCGGGCACGGGTTCGGTCGGCGCCGTCTCTTCGCGTGCTTGGGCCGGCTGCCCCTTAGTCACGGTGGTCGCCTCTGCGAGGGTTTTGGCGATGGCCTCAGCGGGTGTTGCCTTTTGGGGTTTCAGCCCACAGCCCTCAGCCAATTTGAAAAGTGCAACAAAGTCGCTCTCTGCCGGTGCATCGATAAAGTCGACCTCTACCACCTGCATCAACTGAAAGCGTCGCGTGGTGCTGGTCAGGCTCATGGTCCATTTGTCGAAGCTGAATTTTTCTTTTTCGGGCCGCAGATCCACCAAA
Organism: Halieaceae bacterium; assembly: GCA_038102985.1. Lineage (GTDB taxonomy): Bacteria > Pseudomonadota > Gammaproteobacteria > Pseudomonadales > Halieaceae > Luminiphilus. The sequence continues at coordinate 29,552 of JAYNYK010000029.1, read as the reverse complement.
CCCTCAAGTCCATTCTCCTCGAGTTTGACGGTAAAACCCGAACTGCTGATATGGCTCACGTGACCTTTAAATCGCAGCTGGCCTGCTTTTTTTAATTTGTGCAGGTAGTTTGCAGTCAGGCGCCGGTCAGCCGCGGCGACCGCCTCGCGACTGCGGCCGATGGCCCGGGTAATGTCAGATAGTCGCTTTACTGGGTAGGCAGACGCTGCATTGCCTGCCAAACAGGCGGTGATCTGAAGGTGCACAAAAAAATCGAGCGCTTTGCGCAGGGGTGAGGTGAAATTGGTATAGGCCTCGGTAGCAAGCCCCATGTGCGGCCCTGCTTTGTCGGTGAGGGTGGCGCGTGAGAGGAGTCGATTGACCATGCCCCGCAAGGGTTGTGTGTGACCCTCGCGACTGAGATCAGCGAGAATCGCTCGATAGCCCGCTACCGTATCCAGCGCCGTCTCTTTCAGCTCAGGCCGGTGCTTTTCCAGAAACGTTTTGGTCTCTCCCAATCGGTCGGCGCGAAAACCGCGGTGGACAACAAACGGCCCGGGCGCATTGGCCGCTTTCAAAAACTGGGCGGCACATTTATTGGCCGCGATCATGCATTCCTCAACCAAATGCTGAGAAGCCAGTTTTTCGAAGCTGTCGACCTCGGCGATCTGTTTGTCCTCGCCCAGTATCCATCGATACTCGCGACGTTCCTCCATCACCAGTTCCTGCGCTTCTCTGCGGGCGCGCAGAGTCCGGTAAACCTGGACCAACGCCTCAAGTGGGTTGGTGTGGGCGATCAGCTCGTCACTATTGCCGGTCACATAGCGGTCCACCGCCGCATAGGCGAGCTTAGCGCGAGAGCGAACGATCGCCTTTTGAAAGGTGAAATCCGAGATTTCTCCTGACTCGGTTACCTGCATCTGGCACACCAGAGCCGGTCGCGGTGTGTCTTCTGCCAATGCACACAATCCCTGGCTGATCGCCTCCGGCAGCATGGCAATCATGTCGCCATGAAAATAAACCGAGGCGCCGCGCTGCGCCAATTGCTCGGGTAGCGCTTCCATTTCCGACAAATAAGCAGTGGGGTCGGCCACGGCCACAGACAATTGCCATCCCTGCTGCGTGACTTCTGCATGCAAAGCGTCATCAATATCCACGGTGCGCGCGGCATCGATGGAAACAAACGAGAGGTGGGTGAGATCCAATCGCGAGGTGTCGGCGAGGGGGTTAACGGACTGCGCTAAGTTGATCAGGGGCTCCGCCGTTTTGTCTGTCCAGGGCTTGGGAACTCCCGCCCGTGCCGCGCAATAGCGATTCTCTACGCCGGGGGTCGTGGCATCCCCGAGGCGCTCCAGGACTTTTGCCGAGGGTTTGCCATCTTTAATCGGATGGCGAAGCAATGCGCAACTCACCAGATCACCCGGCGCTACGCCGTTCCGCGCGCTAGGGGGTATGAACAGCCATCGCGACAGGCCGGGTATATCGGGCACTACGAAGGTCGCGTTGCCTTTCTGTACGATGTGTCCCACAAAAATGTCGAGACCGGTCTCAATCAACCGCTCAATTTCAGCAACTGTTCGCCCCGCCTTGTCTTTTTTACCTTTCATCGGTGCGGCGGGCCGGATGCAGATGGCGGCTTTGTCACCTGGCAGGACTTTCAGCATTTCATCTGGGGGAATAAAAATTTCCCGGCCGTCGTTGGTCACCGCAAACCCATAGCGGTGCTGAGTGCCCTTGATAGTTGCCTCGGTGCGCTCGTTCTGGGCTTCGAGTTCGTCCCTAAGCCCTTTGAGCTGCGCCATCGCGTTGCGGTCGAGCATAGCCGTTTTCGGCTCCTGACTGGTTCTGAGAGTCGCAGCGCCAGTCCCTTATCGAACGGCTTACCCTGCGAATTGGCATAGACCGCGATGCTATCGAAGTTCATGCGTTCTGTCAGGAAGCCTTTCGGGCCTGTTTTAAAATAGCGTCGTTGACACCGGGTCCCAGCATCGGTTTACTGGGGGTTGTTCGAAATGTGGAGAGTAGGACGCTGTCTGTTGTGAGTAGAGATGTCCGCCTTGGGCGGAGTACGCAGACCCCCCCTGCCGCCATCACTGCGCGCCGGTCCATCTCCCCCCCCAAATTGCCTACACTGCGGACGGTCCGGAGGCTGGTTCAGCCTGCGGAGACGTTTGATTCCTGGTTTACCCAATCCCCTCAGGAGGATGCATGCCCTTGATTGCAGCCGAGACTCACGAAGTCACTCAGCTCGAAACTGCACATCGAAAGATTTATGTACTGGACACCAACGTCCTGCTACACGACCCCACCGCCGTCACCGCTTTTGCGGAACATCAGATTGTCATTCCCATGACGGTGCTGGAAGAGCTCGATCACATCAAGGACCGGCGCGATAAAAGTGTGAGCCGAGAGGCGCGTATTGCCATACAGCTGATCGATAAAGTGGTGGGCAATGCGTCGCCACAGGAGATTCAAAAAGGCGTGGAAATCCCCGGCTCCAACCTCGATGAAAGCCGGCTGGGAACGCTCGCCATTTTCCCCGATCAGCTGATCGCCGAGGATGACGCCGTCCCATTTCTCAACACCAATGAAGATCAGGCCAATGACAATCGCATTATCAATGTTGCGCTCAGGCTGAGTGCGGATCATCCCGGGGCGTTTGTGTGTTTGGTCACCAAAGACATCAACATGCGCATCAAGGCGAAAGGATCTGGCCTTGAACATGTCGAAGATTATCGTCATGACAGGGTGCTAGATGATATTGATCTGCTGGCCACGGGGTACGAGTGCTTCTCCGGGGACTTCTGGTCGATCATCGAGCGCGTGGATACGGTCCGGGAGGAGAGCCTCACGCTGCACCGCATTCCCCGTTCCGAGTTGCCCACTGCGTACCCCAACCAGTTTCTGTATGACGAGCAAGATTTTATTGCCTATGTCGATCATGTTGATGACGACTACGTTTACCTCGCTGTGGACAGTCGTGACCACCTGATGAACCAGCGCTTTTGGGGGCTGTCGCCGCGTAACCTCGAACAGGCGATGGGGATGCGTTTGCTGGATTGCGAAGACGTCGATATGACGGTGCTCACTGGCCCGGCAGGGTCAGGCAAGACCCTGCTTGCGCTAGCCTATGGGCTACACGCAATACTCGAGCAAAAGAAATACAACAAGTTAATAGTCGCTCGCTCAACGCCGCCAATTGCCGAAGAAATCGGGTTTTTGCCGGGCACTGAAGAGGAGAAGATGGCGCCATGGCTGGCTGCCTTTGACGATAATCTGGAGATCCTGCACGGCGCCGATGAATGCGCCAACGGCAGCATTGACTACGTAAAAGAGCGCGCCAATATTCAGTTCAAATCGCTGAACTTTATGCGAGGTCGCTCGTTTAACGGCGCTTACATTGTGATTGACGAAGCACAGGGGCTGACCCAGTTTCAGTTGAAATCGATCATCAGCCGGGTCGGAGCAGATTCCAAGCTGGTGGTATTGGGTAATCTCGCTCAGATCGACAACAAGTACATTTCTCCGCTCACCTCTGGGTTGACCTACCTGGTTGAGAAAGTAAAGCACTACCCTCACGCTGGGGTGATGCACGTCAACGGTATCGTGCGATCAAGGCTTGCCGCCTTTGCCGAGGAAAATCTTTAGCGGTTTGCCGGTAGCGCCTGTTGCTTGCCTACAGGCGTCGCTCTCTGTCGGTGTCGAGGTCGTCAAAAAGCAGCAATTCCAAGCGCAACACGACCTTCCAGGCGCCGTCACGGTCGAAGTAGGGCTCGTCGATACGCCAGTTGTAGCTGGGCTCTACCTCCCAGAACAGAAAATCACGGTATGCCTGTCGGCGAAACCTGACGCCCACCATGTAATTACTCACGTGGTCATAGGGTTCGGTTTGACCTTCTGCGCCAATGTAAAGCCAGGTTGCACCGATTCGTCCGCGGTCGTTGTTCCATGCGCGCGCATAGGACAAGTTGGTCGACCACTCCACGCCATCGGTTTTCTCACCCCGCATCAGCCGAGTATAGCTACGCAATAGGCTGCGCTCGTTAAGTGCTTTATCCAGCACAAATTGAGAGGTGCCGTAGAGCCCCTCGTCGTTTTCATGCATGACCCTTTGCGTAAAGCGAAAATTCACATCCTCTGTGAGGTTATCCTGAAAAACGTATTTCACGCCGGGTCTGAGGCCTGCGCTCGAGATGCCCATGGTTAGGTCGAATCGATGTTTCTGCAGCTCTCGATTGCCCACCTGATACTGCAGCCCAATGCGGTCTTCGTCGTATCGCTCGCTGTCGCGCTCGCCCATGCCATCCATGTCTTCACCGCGAAACACCAGATCCAGTCGCTCAGAAATCTGTGGCAGATTGACTTTGCCGCCCAACCGGAACTTGACCTCGTTACTGAGCCTCTGATCCCAGTCATAGATGGTGCGTAACCGTAAGCGGGATTCGGCTTGTTCCAGATCTCGCTCGTCGTTGCCAAAGAAATTATCGACCCACTGGGTCATTTCATTGGCTTTGCGCGCGGCGTAGTCTTGGCCCCCGTCAATCCAACCCTCTTCCTCGGGGTTATTAGGCTCCGCGTTTACCACTGATTCCGCCATCGCTGAATTGGTTGCCGGGGCGCTTTCGGTCGCGCTGTCGGTGGCTGATTGGGCGCTAGCCACTGTCGTCGCGGAGGGATCAGAGTGGCTGACCGCTATTGCCCCTGTGCTTTGGGCTTCTGCCGTAATCGCCCACAGGATGCAGGCCGGCAACGCCACCATGATATTCAGGCGGTAAAACAGCCCGCGAGCAGAGGAATTAAAGAGGTTCATCGCCCTAGGTTACAATAGGTTCATGGAAACTGTAATCACCGCTTTGCAGGCAATTCTGCCGCAGCACTTGCTGTCGCGATGGGTGGGGTCGCTTGCGCAGTTGGAGCGGCCCCTCTGGCTGAAAAATCGGCTGATACGGCTATTTATGGCACGCTACGACATTGACCTGTCCGAGGCGAGCTGTCGTCAGGCAGAGGATTTTCCCCACTTCAACGCGTTTTTTACCCGCTCATTGCGCGAGGGTGCGCGGCCGCTGGGTAGTGCCGACTGGTGTCACCCAGCTGATGGCGTGCTCAGCCAGCGCGGCCGTATCGAGGCTTCACAATTGGTGCAAGCCAAAGGGAGAACCTATGGTCTTGCCGAGTTATTGGCGGGTCCTGAGGCGGAGGCCTCCCGATTTGCGCAGGGGTGTTTTGCCACCACTTACTTATCTCCCCGGGATTATCACCGGGTGCACATGCCGGTGAGTGGCAGGCTGGTCTGCACCCGCTATGTTCCTGGCGACTTGTTCTCTGTCAACCGCGCCACCACAGAGCGCGTTCAGGGTCTGATGGCGAGAAATGAGCGGTTGGTTTGCTTTTTTGAAACCGATCATGGCGGTCTGGTGATGGTGCTGGTCGGCGCGATGATTGTGGCAGGTATCGCCACAGTCTGGGGTGACAGAGAGGTGCCCGGAACTGGCGCGGTTCGGGAGCAGTTTTGGTCGGCGGGTGACGGGCCGATGTTGGAAGCAGGTCAGGAAATGGGCCGATTCTTTCTTGGGTCTACCGTCGTCCTGGTCACCGAATCCAGTCATCTCGACTGGATCAATGAGGTGGGCGATGCCGTAACTGTGCGTTCGTCCCTTGCGCAGGGTTTAGCGGGGTCAGCCGCTATCGAGCCGGATTAAAACGCGATGCAGTGACGCCGCGCTCATGAGGGGTCGGCGACGCTCTGGCAAATTTGGCGATAGCTCTCGAAACGTGCTTCACTGATCGTGCCGTCTGATACAGCCATTCTCAGGGCGCACTCAGGTTCCTCCTCATGGCGGCAGTCACGAAATCGGCAGCGCCCCAGAAACGGTAAAAACTCGCGGAAGCCCTGCGCAATATCAGTGGCGGTGACATGGGCAAGACCAAATTCCCGTACCCCGGGTGAGTCGATCAGTTGTCCGCCGTTGGGTAAGTGAAAAAGCTCTGCGGTGGTGGTGGTGTGTCGGCCTTTATCCGCCAGCTCTGAGAGCGCGCCAACGCGGATAGAAGCGTTGGGTAACACCCTTTGAATGAGAGATGACTTCCCCACGCCCGACTGTCCCACCAGCACGACGGTTCTCTCGCCTATTAGATCCGCCAAGTCAGCACCATCCGGCATGTCGTGATGGGTGGTTAGCGTGCGGTAGCCCAGCGCTGCATACTGTTCAAGCTGTTCGGGTAGCTTGGTGTCTTTAAGTAGGTCCGCTTTGTTCAGGACGAGAGCGGCTTCCACACCGATATGCGCTGCGGCGACAAGATAGCGGTCCAATAAATTGGCCTGCGGCGCAGGCTCGGGCGCAAAAACAACCAGCAGTAACTGAATATTGGCAGCGACGGGACGTGGTCGGCCCTTGATGTCCGGCCGGTGCAAGATGTTCTGGCGCTCCATTAGCGCGAGTATCACCCCCGCTTCATCACTGCGCGCCCAGAGGACGTTATCCCCCGCGACAGGCGACTCCAGATGAGACCGCATATGACACAGCACTCGATCGCCCGCGGCATTTTCGACCAAGGCCTGTTTGCCGTAGCGAGCAACCACTGTACCCGTCTCGCCGTCTTCAGCAGTCTCAGAGCCCAGCTGGGAGCGCTGCGCCTTTATCCGGCGCGCCTGTTGATCAGTAAGGCGAGGCTTTGTCATCGTGATAGTGTATGTCACCTGATGTCCTGTCGCTTGCAGGTTCGCGGTGTTTGGAAAACAAAGGGAGATCTTGCATGGCGCTGAGTGACCAGAATCTGATTTGGATAGACATGGAAATGACGGGGCTGGTCCCTGAGGAGCATCGTGTTATCGAAATCGCCACGATTGTGACTGACTCCAACCTCGCTCTACTGGCTGAGGGTCCAGTGATCGCGATTCATCAGGACGCCGCCGCGCTGGAGGCCATGGACGAGTGGAATACGCGAACCCACACTGGCTCCGGACTCGTTGAGCGGGTGCGCTCAAGCAATTTCTCAGAGCAGGCCGCTGCCGTTGCGACTCTTGCTTTTCTCGCCGAGTGGGTGCCGCCCGGGGCATCACCCATGTGTGGTAACTCGATCTGTCAGGATCGTCGTTTTATGGCGCGGCATATGCCCGATCTCGAGTCATTTTTCCATTACCGCAATTTGGATGTGAGCACGCTCAAGATCCTGATGCAGCGCTGGCGCCCTGATATCCCCGCTGCGCCTAAAAAAGGCGCGCATCAAGCGCTTGAGGACATACGCGAATCCATCGAGGAATTGCGCCATTACCGCGAGCATTTTTTACGAATAGATTCGTGAGTCCTATGCTGTTAAGCATCGGGCGGAGAACAATGGGTCAGCCCTCTGTTTTTGCGGCGTGCTGGGTAAGTGCCCAACGCACGTGCTCGCGGACCACCTCCGATGGGTCATCCACTGCTGATGTCAGGGCTTTCACTACGCCTTCTGAGGTATTGGCGTTGCCCAGCGCAATGGCAATGTTACGGCGCCACTGAGTATGGCCAATGCGTCGGATAGCGGAACCCTCCGTGCGCGCCAGAAAAGTGGCTTCGTCCCAACCGAAACAGTCGATCAGCGTGATGCTGTCGAGCCCGTGTCGTGGCGCAAAGTCGGGCTCCCCAGTTTGCGCGGCAAACTTATTCCAGGGGCACACCAGCTGGCAATCGTCGCAGCCGTAGATGCGATTGCCCATGGCGGGGCGCAGTGCTTCCGGGATGACACCATCGAATTCGATGGTCAGGTAGGAGATACACCTGCGGGCGTCGAGTATCCAGGGTGCTACAAACGCCTGGGTTGGACAAACATCCAGACAGGCCTGACAGGTGCCGCAATGTTGCGCAGTTTGAGGCGGGTCGGGCGGTAAGGGAATGTCGGTGTAGATCTCGCCAAGAAAAAACCAAGATCCAGCTTTGTCGTTCAGCAACATGGTGTTCTTCCCGATCCAGCCGAGCCCGGCGTTTTCCGCCAGAGCACGTTCCAGAACCGGTGCACTGTCCACAAAGGCCCGATACTGACCGCCACCCAGATGTGTCTCAATCTGATTCGCCAACTTCGCCAACCGAGTGCGCATGAGTTTGTGGTAGTCCCGTCCCAACGCGTAGCGAGAGATGTAAGCCAGCTCTGATTGCGACAGCACCTGCTCTGCATCTGTGCCCTCGGGGAGATAATCCATGCGGGCGGTAATGACGGTGCATGTCCCGGGAATCAGTGCATCGGGCTGGCTTCTCTTGTTGCCATGGCGTGCCATCCATTCCATGTCGCCGTGGTAACCCTCGGCAAGCCATTTTTGTAGGTAGCTTTCGTGCGTTTGTAGATCGATCCCCGTGAAACCAAGCGCTTGAAACCCAAGCGCATCGCCCCACTGACGAATACGGTCCAGTAACGAGGGATCTCCCTCGTCGAGATCGCTGGCAATCGGAGTGGGTGGATTCATGGTGAGATTGTGACAGATAGGGGACCGAGCAAGGTACACTTCCGTCATGCTACCGCCACTGCCTGTGACACGATCCGGATTCCTTGCTGACGAAGCAAAAACGCTGGCGCTGGGCGAGCAATTGGGGGGACAGCTCACTACCCCTGCAGTGGTCTATCTGTGCGGCGAACTGGGTGCGGGGAAAACCACTTTTAGCCGCGGCTTTCTGCAAGCTCGAGGCCACACGGGCTCGGTGAAAAGCCCCACCTATACCATTGTAGAGCCCTATGAAGCATTGCCCGCAATGCCCGTTTTCCACCTCGACCTCTACCGCCTCGGTTCAGCCGAGGAACTGGCCTACCTGGGGCTTGAGGATTATCTCGCCCGAGACGCCATTTTGGTGATCGAGTGGCCGGAGCGGGCGGTGTCCCATTTACCCCCGCCGACATGCCAGATTACGCTGAAACCAGAGCATGAGGGTCGGGCGGTGACCTTGGGGGCGCAGGACGAGGCCTTGCTGAACGGATTGGTTTTTTAACATGGCGACCAGCGAGCAGGTGGTCTATCGCAGCGCCATGTCTGGCAGCGTTATGCCGCCGCGTTCAGCTTGCTTTGAGCGCTCGCTTATGACGTTCGCAGGCGTGATGGCGCTGTTCGCTAGCGGACTTTTCTCCACCGCGAGCATGGCGGCTGAGGTCGGTGCAGTCAGGCTATGGCGCGCGCCCGATCATACTCGGCTGGTGCTGGATCTGTCTGAGCAAGTCACTTTCAGCACCCTGTCTTTAGACAAGCCCGATCGTTTCGTTGTGGATTTAAGAGACAGTCGCCTGACTTCTTCTCTGGCCGCATTGCCGCTAGATGGGACGCCGATTAGTCAAGTCCGATCCGGTATTCGTCAGGGAACCGATTTGCGCCTCGTACTGGATTTGCAGTCCAAGGTAAAGACCTCGGTATTTTTGTTACCGCCCAATGAGGTTACGGGCCACCGAGTGGTCATTGATTTGTTTGATCCCCTTGCTTCCCAGCGAGATCCTGACCCCGTGCTCTCGGTGGACAGTCTCGATGCCCGCCGTGACATCATCGTTGCCATTGATGCCGGCCACGGCGGTGAGGATCCTGGTGCCTCAGGTCCCAACCAGCTCCGGGAAAAAACGGTGGTGCTGCAGATTGCCAAGCGGCTTGAGCGGCAGCTTGCCGGCGTACCAGGTTTTAAACCGGTATTGATTCGATCTGGCGATTACTACGTGAGTCTCAAAAATCGTCGCGACCGCGCGAGGGAACTGCAGGCAGACCTTTTTGTGTCGCTGCATGCCGATGCATTCCGGCAAAAATCTGCGCACGGAGCATCGGTTTATGCATTGTCGACGCGGGGTGCCACCTCGACGGCGGCGCAGTATCTGGCAGAGAGCGAAAACGCGGCCGACCTTGTCGGCGGCGTGGAATTGACAGACATGGACCCCGTCTTAGCGAGCGTGCTCACGGACCTCTCTATGACCAGCACCCTTGATACCAGCTTGAATTTGGGGGCGCTCATTCTGGAACAGATTGGCGGTGTGGCGAGACTCCACAAGAAAAAGGTCGAGCAGGCGGGCTTCGCTGTGCTCAAGTCACCGGATGTCCCGTCGTTATTGATCGAAACGGGTTTCATTTCTAATCCAAAGGAAGCGGGACAACTTTCGACACCGGCCTATCAGGACAAGATGGCCCGGGCGATTCGCCGCGGGATACAGAGTTGGTTTGCGCGCCAACCGCCGCCCGGCACTTTGCTTGCATGGCAGCGCGAACAGGGGATTCGCGAGGTGACAGTGGCGCCTGGTGATACCCTGTCTGAGATTGCGCAGCGCCAAGGCGTCTCGGTGGCCTCCATAAAAACAACCAATGGCCTGTCCCGCGATACCATTTTCGTGGGACAGACCTTGCTAATACCGGACGCCTAGTTTTGCCGATTCGAATTCTCGAGCCGCGACTCGCCAATCAGATTGCTGCGGGGGAAGTGGTGGAGCGACCCGCCTCGGTGGTAAAAGAGGCCGTTGAGAACAGTCTCGATGCGGGGGCGTCGCGGATTGAGATTGACGCGGAGGCGGGTGGTGCCCGATTACTGCGCATCCGCGATAACGGGGCTGGAATGCCAGAGGCGGATCTCGCTCTCTCTCTCTCTCGGCATGCCACCAGCAAGATAAACAGTATTGAAGACCTTGAGGCCGTCAGTTCCCTCGGGTTTCGTGGCGAGGCCCTGGCGTCGATCGCTTCGGTCGGTCGACTTGTGCTAACGGCCAACACAGAAACCGAATCTGCGCGGGGGCATCAAGCGCTGTGCGAGGGGCGCGAGATGACGGTGCAAGTCAGGCCCGCGCCGCATCCCCGAGGCGCAACGCTGGAGGTGCGTGATCTATTCTACAACACCCCCGCGCGACGCAAGTTTCTGCGCACGGAGAAAACGGAATTTGGCCATATCCTCGAAGTCATCAAGCGGCAGGCGCTGTCCCGTCCCGATGTCACTTTTGTACTCAGTCACAATGGTAAACAAATCAGTCACTACCCGGCTGCCACTAATGAGAGCGATCAAACGCGCCGGATAGCGTCGGTGTGTGGTAAAGCATTTGCCGAGCACACGGTACCGATTGACCGCTCTGCCGGCCCGTTGCGGTTGTGGGGTTGGGTCGCTGAACCCACTTTCTCGCGAAGTCAGGCCGATCTGCAGTACTTTTTTGTCAACGGTCGCGTTATCCGCGACAAATTGGTATCCCATGCGATCAGGCAGGCCTATCGTGACGTCCTCTTCCATGGGCGCCACCCAGCCTTTGTACTGTTTTTGGAAACTGATCCTGCCAGCGTAGATGTCAATGTGCATCCCACCAAGCACGAGGTTCGCTTTCGCGAGGGTCGCGCTGTACATGATTTTCTGTTCAGCACCCTTGCTCGGGCCCTCGCTGATGTCCGTCCCGGGCAAATGCCCGTAGCGGCAGATCCTTCGCCTGATCACGTGACGATGATCCAGGGAACGATGCCGCTGGCCGCTGGCGGCTTGCCGTCATCCCTTCAGGCTGAATCACGGCCGGTGCTGACGGGGGGTTTTGGTGGCGGGCGAGGCAGTGGGGGTGCTTATTTCTCTCATTCATCTGTCGGTGTCAGCACGGTGCCGCAGCCAGAATTTTCCGCGTCTGATAGCGATGTACCGCCCCTCGGGTTTGCGATCGCCCAGCTGCACGGTGTGTATATTCTCTCGGAAAATCAGCATGGGCTGGTGCTGGTCGACACGCACGCGGCCCATGAGCGCATCACTTACGAACGCTTGAAGGGCGCTCGGGACAAGACGGGTATTACCCGACAGCCACTTTTGGTGCCGCAGAGTTTGTCAGTCTCGGCTCGCGAGGCAGCGATTTGCGCCGAGCAAGCAGAAGAATTGATGGCGCTGGGTGTATGGGTTGAACCCGTTGGGGAGGAGATGGTGGTCGTGCGGGAACTACCTGCGGCCCTCATCGACGCTGACGCCGAAGCCTTGGTGCGAGATGTGCTGTCGGACTTGCTCGAGTTTGGCACCAGTGACCGTGTTGCGAGTTCAATGGACGAGCTCTTGTCGACCATGGCCTGCCATGGATCCGTGCGCGCGAATCGTCGGCTGACCTTACCCGAAATGAATGCGTTACTGAGAGATATGGAGGAGACCGAGCGCTCAGGCCAATGTAACCACGGGCGCCCAACCTGGGTGCAGTTGGGTATGACCGATTTGGACAAGCTATTTTTGCGGGGACGCTGACGATGGATGAGCCGGTGTTGGCTCTGATGGGGCCGACCGCGTCGGGCAAGTCGGCGCTTGCGGAGCGGCTCGCGGCAACCTTCGATGGGGAGCTGATCAGCGTGGATTCGGTGCTGGTCTATCGGGGGCTTTCGATCGGTGCGGCCAAGCCGGAGTACCCCCATCATCTGATTCATATGCGCGACCCCGCTGACGTCTACACGGCCGTAGACTTTGCGCGTGACGCGCAACGCTGTATTGATGAAATCTACGCGCGCGGTCGCCGCCCGATTCTTGTCGGTGGCAGCATGCTGTATTTTCGCGCCCTGATTCAGGGTCTTGACGATGTGCCCGCGATTGATCCTGCGATTCGCGTGGCTATTGAAGCCGAGGCGCGCGCCGACAGCTGGCCGGTGCTCCATCAGCGACTGGCGGAAGTTGATCCTGCGATCGCGGCGCAGCTGCACCCCAATCACAGTCAGCGCATATGCCGCGCGCTTGAGGTGTTCAGAGGGACCGGCACCCCTTTGAGCGAGTGGCAGCGAGGTGGCGCGCCGGGAGCGTCAGCGTCTACCAATTATGAATGCATTGCACTCTGCCCCGAGCCCCGTGCCGTGCTGCACGCGCGTATTGCGCAGCGGTTGAACGCGATGTTTGACGCGGGGCTGATCGAAGAGGTTAGGGCGCTGTATCAGAGGGGCGATTTGCACACGGATTTACCGGCCATCCGAGCGGTTGGCTACCGTCAGGTTTGGTCCTTTCTTCAGGGGGAGCTGAGTCTGGCGGAATGTCGCGATAAAGTGCTGGCGGCGACGCGGCAATTGGCTAAGCGACAACTGACTTGGTTGAGAAGCTGGCCGGATCTGTCCTGGATTCTTACGGATGCGCAGGGGCGGCTGATACCGGCTCAAGCGCCCCCGCTCGTTGGGGCAGAGGTTGAGCGAGGGGTAACGCTGCCGCCGACGAATTGGGAAAACCGCATCATTCAACTCATGCGGAACTTTTAGCTGACGCCGGTATCGTAGTAGAATACAGACACTCCACCGCGGTGGAGTTTTTTTGTCGCCGATAGCTTGGCGGCCGTAACGTGCTTCTTCGTGAAGAGCACCTGTTTGTGATTTTGGAAACAAGGAGTACCCATGTCGAAAGGGCATACCTTACAAGACCCTTACCTCAACGCATTGCGCAAGGAAAGAGTTCCCGTATCAATTTATTTGGTGAATGGCATCAAGCTTCAGGGCCAAATTGAATCATTCGACCAGTTCGTCGTTCTGTTGAAAAACACGGTATCGCAGATGGTCTATAAACATGCCATTTCTACGGTTGTACCAGCCCGCAACGTGCGCCTGCCTGCTGCGGATGATGAGGCGTCAGCTGAAGATTGACCTGATGGCGCTCCTAGGGCGCGCCACTTGATCCCCCATGTTTTTTGAGCGGCACCAAGGTGGTGAGCGCGCGGTGTTGGTCCAGCTGAAGCTGGACGGGCACGGGAGTGACCTCAGTTTGTTGGAATTTGAGGAGCTGGTCAGCTCTGCCGGCGGGGAGCCCGTTGCGACGATAACGGGATCGCGCCAGTCACCTCATGCCAGAACCTTCGTCGGTGAGGGCAAGCTCAATGAAATCCTGGCGGCGTGTCACGATCATGACGCGGCGCTGGTAATTTTTAATCACGCCCTGACGCCGAGTCAGGAGCGTAATCTCGAGCAGACGCTCTCCTGTCGAGTGCTGGCAAGGACCGGCCTCATACTGGATATTTTTGCGCAGCGGGCGCGCACCCATGAGGGCAAGTTACAGGTGGAGTTGGCGCAGCTGACGCACATGAGCACGCGCCTGGTTAGAGGGTGGACCCACCTCGAGAGGCAAAAAGGGGGTATTGGTCTTCGCGGGCCGGGTGAAACCCAATTGGAAACGGACCGTAGATTATTGCGAGCCCGTATTAAGTCCATTCAAGGGCGACTGGAGCGTGTACGCAATCAACGAGAGCAGAGCCGGCGTGCCCGACGACGCGCGGAATTACCGGTGTTGTCGCTGGTCGGGTACACCAACGCCGGCAAGTCTACCTTGTTTAATCGATTAACCTCATCAACCGTGTACGCCGCAGATAAATTATTTGCGACGCTGGACCCCACGCTGGCTCGGGTAGATATTGAGCATCTGGGACCTGTTCTGTTTGCTGATACCGTAGGGTTTATCTCTGATTTGCCGACAACTTTGGTGGAGGCTTTCAAAGCGACGCTGGAAGAAACAGCCAATGCCAGCCTGCTCCTGCATGTGGTCGACGTTTCGGCTGACAACCGCGAGCAGTTGATGGCGGATGTGCAGGCGGTACTGGGAGAAATCCGTGCGGATGGGCTCCCTCAATTAGTGGTATTCAACAAGCTGGATTTACTTGAGCAACCCGCCCGCATCTTGAGGAACGAGGAAGGGTTGGCGGTGGCAGTTTATGTATCGGCGGTCACTGGCGAGGGCATTCCTCAGTTGTTGGAGGCGGTGCAAGAAAGGCTGTCGGTGGCACTCTTTGACGAGGAGGTGGTGTTGGATGCAACCCGCGGACGTTTGAGAGCGGCCCTTTACGATCAGGGTGCGGTTTGTACCGAGGAGTGGCTGTCAGATGGCAGTTCGCGCCTGCACATTCGCATGCCCCTGTCGGATTGGCGACGTTTGAGTCGCTAGTGGCGGGGCGCACCCGCACCGTAGCCAGTGTGTTATGGCCGGCGAGAGAACCCACTGTGGGGGATAAAACGTCGATAAAGTCCCGATCTTGTACCGGGGTTTGTTAGACTAAGCGGTCTTCTGATGAGGAAACACACTATGTCATGGAATGAACCCGGGGGCGGGAACAATGGCCCTCGTGATCCTTGGGGGGGTGGCAATCAGGGGCCACCCGATTTGGACGAAGCGTTCAAGAAGCTGCAGCAAAGTATTGCAGGGCTATTTGGGGGAGGGCGTCGTGGTAGCGGTCCCGCCAAAGGCGGCGTGTCGAGTGCCTTGTTAGGGGTGATTCTGGGTGGCGTGCTCATGGTTTGGGGCCTGATGGGCTTTTACCAACTGGATGAACAAGAGCGCGCGGTGGTCCTGCGTTTTGGTGAGTATCACGCTACGTTGACCCCCGGCCTGCAGTGGAACCCGCCGCTCATTGACGAAGTGATAACAGTCAACACGACAAAAGTGCGCGTGGCGGGTCTGCGCGAGGTCATGCTGACTCAGGACGAGAATATCGTTGAGGTCAGTATGTCGGTGCAGTACGTGATTAACGATCCTCAGGACTTTGTGCTTCAGGTTCGGGATCCTGAGATTTCACTGCAGCATGCTGCGCAGAGTGCACTGCGTCATGTTGTAGGTGACACGACGATGGATCTGGTGCTCACCGAGGGTCGTGCGGCAATCGGCTTCGAAGTGCGCGACAGACTGCAGCAATACCTGAACGACTACACCACCGGAATTCAGGTTTCCAAGATCAATATCGACGAATCCAAGCCGCCGGCGCAGGTACAGGGAGCATTCGACGATGTGATCAAGGCCCGAGAGGATGAAGAACGCGTGAAAAATGAAGCGCAGTCTTATGCCAACGGTATTGTCCCTGAGGCGCGTGGCCGCGCCCAGCGCGTATTGGAGGAGTCGAACGCTTACAGGGACCGAGTCATTGCCATGGCGGATGGTGAAGCGCAGCGCTTTAATCAACTGCTGCAGGAGTATCGCAAGGCCCCGGAGGTGACGAGGGAGCGACTGTATATCGATTCCGTTCAGTCGGTGTTTGCCAACACTAATAAGGTCATGGTCGACGTTGATGGCGGCAACAATGTCCTTTACCTGCCGCTAGACAAAATGGTGCCTAGCCCGGGCCAGCCCCGGAGCCTCGGCGGGGCTGGTGGTATGAGTGAGCGAGAGATGCGTGAGATCGCGGATCAGGTGACGGAGCAGTTGAGGCGGGATTTGGATGCCGCCGCTGCACGACGGGGAGGGCGTTAATCATGACCAGACAAACTTTGCTCGGAGTGATCGTCGCCGTTGTTCTGGTCGTGCTCTCAAATAGCTTGTACGTTATCAGGGAAACCCAGCGTGGCGTGCTGCTGAAGTTCGGTGAGGTCGTTGATCCGGACCTTAAGCCTGGATTGCATGTCAAGGTGCCCTTCGTGAATAGCGTTCGCAAATTCGATGGTCGCATTCTGACCGTAGACAGCAGTCCGGAGCGGTTCTTTACCCAAGAAAAGAAAGCACTGATTGTGGATTCCTATGCCAAGTTCCGCGTGACGGATACGGCGAAGTATTACACCGCGACCAACGGTGAGGAGAATCGGGCGGGAGGCCTACTTTCCCAGCGAATCAATGATGGGCTTCGCAACCAAGTGGCAGTGCGCACCGTGCAAGAGGTGGTCTCCGGCGAGCGCGATCAGCTAATGCAGGCGATTACCGCTCAGCTTAATGAGGTTGCGAACGAGGAGCTGGGGGTTGAGGTGATCGATGTTCGGGTCAAGAAAATCGATTTGCCCCCGGATGTATCGGAGTCGGTATACCGCCGGATGAATGCCGAGCGTGAGAAGGAAGCGCGCGAGTTGCGCTCTGAGGGTAAGGAGCTCGCTGAGGGTATTCGGGCTGCGGCTGATCGAGAGGTGACAGTGATCGAGGCGAACGCTTTCCGCGACGCAGAGATAATCCGCGGTAACGGGGACGCAGAAGCCACGAGGATCTACGCGGATGCCTTTAATCAGGATGCCGAGTTTTACTCGTTTACCAGGAGCCTGCAGGCTTACAGGGAGACATTCAACGCGGGCAGCGATGTGATGTTGCTGCAGCCCGACAGTCAGTTCTTCCAGTACCTCAGGGATCCAAAGGCAGCCAAGTAAATCTGCCCCTAACACCGGGGGGCGGAGCCGCCCCCAATCCTCTCTGCGGCATGTTATTCTGACGCTGACAGCGTTCGGCGACGAATACCCTGACGGAATCACAATGACCACTGAAAATCGCTGGCTATTGCCCGAGGGTATTGATGAGCTCCTGCCCGAACAAGCTGGGCGGGTAGAGGCGCTGCGGCGCGACCTGCTCGATCAGTGCGCGACCTGGGGTTACCGCTACGTTATTCCACCGCTGGTTGAGTTTACCGACTCATTGCTCGTGGGCCTTGGGGCTGATCTTGATTTGGTGACCTGTAAATTTACCGATCAAATGAGCGGACGCATGCTCGGCGTGCGTGCCGACATTACGCCGCAGGCTGCGCGGATCGATGCTCACAGTTTGGGTGAACCGGGCGTCACGCGACTTTGCTACGCCGGGTCAACCTTGCAGGCGGTGCCTCAGTCCAGTGGAGTGGGTCGCTCCCCCATCCAGTTAGGGGCTGAAGTGTTCGGCAGTGCCTCGATTGAGGCCGACACCGAGGTGATCACGCTATTGCTGTCGCTGCTCGAAAGCGCCGACGTAGAGGCGGCGGTGACGCTGGATATTGGGCATAGCGGTATTTATGACGCGTTGTTCTCTGAGACGCCGCTAGCGCCAGAAATTGAGCGTCAGGTTTTTGATGCGCTGCAACGAAAATCGGGCCCGGATATTGAGCGCTTGGCGGCGCTCCTGCCGCCGGCGGTGGCAACAAAGCTCCAACAACTGGCTTCGCTCCATGGATCTCCGGATGTGCTGCAACGAGCGCGGGACGTTTTTGCGGATCAGGGTGTGGTTCAACACGCACTGGACGATCTGGAGACAGTGTTGGCGAGAGTGCGGGATGGGTTCCCTGATGTGGGTCTTTATGTCGACTTAACTGAACTGCGCGGTTTTCGTTACCACACGGGCCTGGTCTTTGCGGTGTACCTCGAGGGTCGAGGATCTGCGGTAGCCAAGGGTGGAAGGTATGACAGCGTTGGAGCGGTATTTGGCCGCGATCGGCCCGCCACTGGATTTGCCATCGATCTGAAGGCGCTGGTTGAGGACGCGCGGCGATCCTCATCTGTTGGCTCGCTAATCATTGCTCCCCAAGGCGCTGACCCCGGTTTGCTCGCAGCCATTTCGGCTTTGAGAGCCGCGGGGCATCGAGTGGTGGCTGATCTTGGTGAGGGCGTCGAGGCGGTAGATGCACAGCGACTGGTATTGAAAGAGGGTGAATGGGTGGTAGAGGAATCTTCATGAGCCGCAACGTTGTGGTGTTGGGCACGCAGTGGGGAGACGAAGGTAAAGGAAAGATCGTTGATCTCTTGACCGAGCAGGCCGACGCCGTCGTGCGTTTTCAGGGCGGACATAATGCTGGGCACACCTTGGTGATCGGTGGGGAAAAAACTGTTTTGCATCTGATCCCCTCCGGCGTACTCCGCGCTGGTGTGCAATGCCTGATTGGCAATGGGGTGGTTTTGTCCCCCGAGGCCTTGCTGAAAGAAATTGACGCGCTTGAGGCCAACGGGGTCCCGGTGCAGGACCGCCTGAAGGTCTCGGCAGCCTGCCCGTTAATACTTCCTTACCACGTTGCGCTGGATCAGGCGCGTGAAACCCGTCGCGGAGAGAAGAAAATTGGTACTACGGGGCGCGGCATTGGCCCTTGTTATGAAGACAAGGCCGCAAGGCGTGCACTGCGGCTTGGAGACTTGCGCGACCCTGAGCGCTTCCAAGCCTCTCTGGAGGAAGTGCTCGATTATCACAACCATGTGCTAGCGCATTACTACGGCGTCGAGACGCTGGCTGTATCTGCGGTCCTCGATCAGGCCCTGGCTTATGCGGAGCGCCTGCTCCCTATGATGGCCGACGTGACATCGCTGTTACATGATTATCGCAGGACGAATGCACGGCTTTTGTTTGAGGGAGCGCAGGGCTCGCTGCTTGATATCGACCATGGCACGTACCCTTATGTAACCAGCTCGAATACCACCGCTGGCGGAACTGCAACCGGTTCGGGTTTTGGTCCGCTGTATTTGGACTACGTGTTGGGTATCACCAAGGCCTACACTACCCGGGTCGGTTCTGGCCCGTTTCCCACGGAGTTATTTGACGACGTTGGTCAGCGATTGGCCGAGCGCGGCCATGAATTTGGCGCCACCACGGGAAGAGCGCGCCGCTGCGGCTGGTTTGACGCGGTCGCTTTGCGTACCGCCGTGAATATTAATTCGGTCTCGGGATTGTGCCTGACAAAGCTCGATGTACTTGATGGCCTTGAGGAAATTGCCGTCTGCGTGGGTTATACGAATGCCAAGGGGGAACCGGTTGGTAATCCCATTGATGCAGTGGACTACGAGGATGTCACGCCTGTCTATGAGACCGTGCCGGGTTGGAGCGAGTCCACTGTCGGCGTAAAAAGTGAGGACGCATTGCCGGATAATGCGAGAGCCTACATAGCGCGCATCGAAGCGCTGGTGGGTGCTCCCATCGACATTATTTCTACCGGTCCCGATCGAGATGAGACCATTGTGTTGCGGCATCCTTTTACCGATTAGGTCATTATGTTGACGCTTAACAAGATGCTTTCTCTGCTTATCTATCCGCTGTCACTGTGTTTGATTTGTCTCGTATTTGCTCTTGTGTTTCGGGCAAGGGGTGCTGTCGTCAAAGCTAACACCCTCACAATTCTGGCCACCATTTGGCTTTATTTTTGCTCAACGGAGTGGGGAGCGGGTGCGCTGCTGTCACCCTTAGAGAGCGCTTACCCCGCCTTTGTTAACGAGGAGTTACCCAACGCCCAGGCAATTTTAGTGCTGGGTGGTGGTACTTCTGGAGAGTCACAATTTGGTCAAGGTGGGGATCTGAACCAGGCGGCCGATCGCTTGTGGTTGGGTGCAGCGCTTCACCGCGCAGGCAAGGCGCCTCTCATTGTGCTCTCTGGCGGTTCCATGCATCCTGACGCGGTCCCGGAATCACGGCTAATGGCGCAAAAGCTGAAGGCGATCGGCATTCCCGAAACCGCGTTGTTGTTGGAATCGGAGAGCCGAACCACCCGTGAGAACGCCCACTACTCCCGGTCGCTGCTGCAGGAGCTGGGGATTAGCCACGTGTTGTTGGTCACCAGCGCGAGTCATATGCGCCGCGCGGCTGCTGTTTTTGCTGCCCAGGGTTTTGTGGTGACTTCGGTGGCAACCGATCATCAGATGCCTCTCCGGGTTGGGCCGGTACCGGGTTGGCTCCCCACCCTCGATCGTCTGGCACGATCCACTCAGGCAATCCATGAGTGGGTTGGTTATTGGGTCTATGAACAGATGGGCTATTTCGAGCCGCCCGAGGTCACCCTGGAAACCTGAGGGGTCAGATATAAAGCGTCTTCAGGTCGCTGTAGTTCTTGCCGGTCCAGCGACGGAAAGCACGGTAGAAACTGTTCACCTCTGCATAGCCCAATTCCCAGGCAACGGACTTGCCCGGCAACCACCGTTTATCCAGCATTTCCGCACAGCGATGTTGGCGAACCTGATCCAAAATATGCTGATAGTTGGTGCGATCAGCCCGTAACCGTCGGCGCAGCGTAGTGGGGCTGATATGTAAGTGATCGGCGACTTCCTCTGAGCGAAGTCTGGACAGGTCGCCCTTCAGTAGCAGGTCGATGACCCATAGCGACGTCCGCGACAGATCGTGGGGCGCTCGCCCGGTAATACGTATGGACAGTTCGGCTGAGACGTCCGGTACGGGACGAGTTAAGCCCTGGCCAAAAGTGCTCCACTGATTTTTTTGGCGAGCGTGATGAACTCTCGCTGGTCGCTGCAGATAGATAGGATAGTGATGACGGTGCTGGTTATCAGGTGTTCGTAAATCTTTCATATCAACGTCCTTGTAGGATCATTAGTTCCCCCAGAGGGTCTGATGGAGACAATCCGTGTCTCGGTCGATCAGGTTAACCCAAACGCGGATGAAGGCCAGAGAAAAGACCGGAAAGGATCACATTCATCGTTTGGTAAAAGCGTTAAGCGCGTTGGTATCACCACCTGTGGGTCGGAGGGATACGCGGGCTACCGTGGCGTTGGCAGAGTGGTGAGCGTCACGGTTTTGGGGCAGTAAAGGGGGTGTCGCGGCATCCCCAACGCCGTGATACCCAGACAATAGGCGTTACCCAGTTGCTTGTGCACGGCGGCACCTCTGCCCAATAGAAGACCCCCGTTGCCCCAGGCGGCAATGATGGGCGCAGTCTCTCCCATGGCGCGCTGGAGCCAAAAATCAGTTCTGGGACCAATCGGGTCAGTGGCGGTTTTCAACGCGCTGGGGTCCGTGGCGCATAAGGAGAAAAGATTTATCAGTAGCAATGACCCATAACCCCACCCTTGGGCGAAGGCGACGCATCGCCTGAGGGTGGGGTCATCATGATGTGCGTCGGCGGTTGAGGGGTTCAGGCAGATAAAAACACAGCCGGTAAGGTGGGGTTCCCATACCCTGCGCAACCAGTAACGGTAGCGGCGACAGCGAGAGAAACCGGCTTTGCTTAGCGTGTAATGAGCGTTAGTCATCTTTTGGGTCCGACGGGGCTTTATGTCGTTCATGAATGCTGCGCTGGTAACGCGGGTAGTGAGTCGAGTGGCTGGAGATCTACGCCTACATGGTATGGTTTTGTCAATCGCATGGGATGCCACCGGCGCACGCAATGGATCTGCCGGTCAGGGTCTACCGCTACGCTACGATGCTGCGTGCTGTAACGTTGAATATCTGAGGAGGGGGGGATGATTTTATTAACCGGTGTAACGGGGCGCGTTGGTCGAGCAACCGCCGGCGCGCTACTGCATGCCGACGTTGGGTTCAGAGCGTTGGTGCGCGATCCCAGCAAGCTTTCCCAGAGTGACCCCCGAATGGATGTGATCACCGGCGATCTGAGCGACCCCCAGTCTGTAAAGCAAGCTCTCGCAGGCGTTGATCGGGTGCTTATTGTCATGGGAAATAATCCGGATCAGGCGGCCCTTGAGCGGCAATTTGCGACGCTGGCGGCCGAGGCGGGTGTCACCCATTTGGTCAAGGTTTCCTCTATGGAGGCCGGTGAAGATGCCAGTGCTGTCCTGCCGCGCAATCATTACGAAACGGAGCAACATATCGTTGCCAGCGGATTGGACTGGACTTTTTTGCGGCCCAATTTTTACATGCAGAATATGCTTATGTATGCGGAGGCGATAAAACAGAGCGGCACCTTTGCACTACCTCTTGGGACGGCGCTGACGGCCATGATTGATACCAACGATGTGGGTGAGGTGGCCGCGGTCGTGCTCTCAGGGGAGGGCCATGGCGGCGAGGTTTATGAGTTGACCGGCCCCGACCTAATGAGTTTTCACGAGGTTGCACAGCGTCTTGGCAACGAGGTTGGACGTGACGTGCGATATCATGCGCAATCTTCTGAGGAGTTCAGAGCGACGTTGGAGCGTTTTATTACCTCGCGCTGGCAACTCGACGCGGTGTGCGAATTATTCGCTGAAATTGCGGCGGGGTCGCTGGCGTGTCGCACCGACACCGTTCAGAAGCTGCTGGGACGCCCTGCCGCAGCGCTGGAATCATTTGCGCAGCGATGCGCCCCAAGTTTCGGTGGGGGTGGTGCTTGAACGACAGGGCAAGCATGATGGCGCGCCGGTCTCGGCGATTGGAGATCTGCGCCGCAGTTGGGAGCCGTGTGTGATGAATAATCAATGGAGTAGAAAACGATGCCACCGATGACAGCGCTGGGCTGGTTTCATACTGTTATGGGCGTTTTAGCGATCGGCGCGGCGGTTTTCACGCTGCGTCGCCATCACTTTATTAGTCTGGCCAGCTTTTCCGGGCGCATTTATTTGCTGATTACGCTGGTGGTGGCGGGGTCGGCGCTCATGATCTACAACCAGGGCGGTTTTGGTGTTGGGCACATGCTGGCTGTGTTGACGCTGGCAGCGCTTGCCGTTGGGGCGCTCATGGAACGGCGCCCCCTACTGGGGCGTTTCTCCGTTTATCTGCAAACAGGGGCTTACTCTGCCACTGTGCTGTTTCACATGGTGCCCGCCATCACCGACTTTTTG
The DNA here is from genome assembly GCA_038102985.1 of Halieaceae bacterium. Taxonomy (GTDB): domain Bacteria; phylum Pseudomonadota; class Gammaproteobacteria; order Pseudomonadales; family Halieaceae; genus Luminiphilus. The sequence goes on along the minus strand of JAYNYK010000029.1, from coordinate 6,508 downwards.
CGGAGACTGCCTGCGGGAGACCCATTTGCGGATTCCTTGGACGCGCCGCTGATCAGGGGGTTCCATTTGGCCTTTTTATCTGTATTCGCGCTCGGTTTACTGTGGCAGTGGCGCGCTCTGAATCTGCGAGATAGCGCCGACGACGGTGCCCTCTGATGTTATTCATTGGCATCGTGGTTGCGTTTGTTGTGGTCATTGTGACCTGTATGATAGTGATCAATCGTTGGATGGTGGCAGGGCGACCCCGAGACAATGACCAAGGTGATGAGTAGCTATTTTAAAGGCGTTTTCTCACCCCCGGATGGTGGTGTAAGCGCCACTGTTGAATCGGCGCTCCGGTTTACTTTATGAGAACGGTTTTAGCGGTTTTGTTGGGAGTAAGTACTTACGTCGGCTGTATGATGACGGGCTGGTTCAATGGCGTATTTGCGGCCTTCATGGCGACTATCGTGTTTGTGTTCGCAAGCGTTTTCAAAGGCTTTAAAAAGAAGAAACCGGGTTCGGACCCGGATAACCCCGACCCGTAGATTTCTGCAGCGTTGTGAACGACTCGGCCCCGAGCTATTGCGGCACCGGTCGCGCTCATCGAGGGATTCTGCCCCTCAGTGGATTTGTGTTCCCTTTGGACGCGCCGCCGCAGGATCAGACGTGCGCTGATTATCAAGGGTCGCTCCTTTAAAACTTTGCCCCTTTCCGTTTAGGTATCCTTCATAGACTTCCAGCAAATGCATGGCGTGGCTGAGTAGCCGTTTAGAGCCCTCATGCCCTGTTTCCGCGCCGCTGCAGGCAGTCGACAGCAGCTGTTGGTTGATCAGGAAGGCGAAGAAGGTATCAGGCAGTTCGGGATACTGTTCGGCAAATTGGCGCACGAGTAAAATGGCTGCATTGCCCACCTCCTCGCTGATGCGGAGCACCTCTTGGTCGCTGATCGATCGGTCTTTTCTGGCGCGATATTCGCTAAAGCTGATCACTCGCTCGCCCATGACCTGAGGCTCCTATTTGCGGTTTGCACTAAAACAAACATCGGCCGTAATGGGTTTGCGCTTTAGTCGACGTGATCTGGTTTGCAACGGTTGACCGCCAGAACGGCCGGTCAGCGCTGCTATATGCGACGCCGTAGCGACGACGGGCTGGCTTGGGCTTTAGTCGTTATCTGGTAGCAGCCAGAACTTGAATCGGCTCTGGATTCGTATGCTGGCGAGGTAGATGGCGGTCGTGGCGCGGGCGCGTTCCCAGGCGCTACCTCTGCTTCGGATGAATTGCCTGTTTGTGCGCAGCAATGAAGCCTCGATGCGATCCAGATCAGATTGCATGGTTTTGAGAGACTGCCTTGACTCTGAGACGGGCATAGATTCAGCCAGCATTTCGCACTACCTCATATTGGTGTGCCCCCAGATTGCGGGCACTATATGTTGGAGTTTGACAAGATTATGCTGTATTCGCGCGGTGTTGAAAGCGGAAATATCACCACTTGCTAATGCATGGTCTGCGCTTCTCGCTCTCCCCAAAGGCCGCCGCGCCGTTGGCGTTAGAGGCCCAGGGCGCGCGCGAAAGACGTCATCAAAGCGAGGCTAGCGAAGCCCAGTCCCATCGCCAAGGTTTCCGGTGTGCCCCTAAATTGGGCTGAAGCGGGGATTTCAGACCGCTCAAACCCGGTATTAAAAGCGCAAATATCCCTAATTGCCGCCTCCAGAGCAGCCCGCTCTTCGCCGGATAGCAGCATTGCCTGAGTCTGTCTGTCCATGACAAGTCCTCCGATTTCGCCAAATAGTAGCAATACGCAACAATAATTGCAATATGCAAATATTGCCGGTGAATAGGCTCCAGCGCAAGGGAGTCGCCGAACACAAGGGCGCCCATCAAGCTATCGCCTAATCATCCGATGTCTTTTGTGAAAACTCCGCGGACATGAAGACATGGCAGGCCAAAAAGAGCATTCGGCATCCACTGAGATGACAATTGTTGCGGGTCAGCCCGGCACAATTCGGGATGGGAATCTCATCTACCTCAATGCGACGGCCAAGTTGGTGTGTCAGTTGGACGCTTCGCGCCGCCAATTGGATCGTCTTGAGCGTCACGCGGACCGAATGCTCAGGAGCGTTGGTGCTGCCTGATTTCCCTCAGCAGGTATGCCGATAGATTTCAGACTGGGTGTCGTCAGTTGAGATCGTAGGCCACTTGCGACTAAACGCACGCTGCAGCAGCTCTCCCCCCGTCATGCTTTCAACTTCGCCGGGTTGTTCAGCAGCGTAGTCCATCAGCACTTTTTTAAGCGTGCCAAGGCTAGTGTCTCGCGGTATGCAGGCTTTGCGGCGCACCTGATCGATGTCGGCATCGGCCCAGCTACCGAGGTACCCCGCGCACCAGCCACTTTCATATGTACCCTCACTGTTGCAGTTGGCTACCAGGCCTTTGCCGCTGTAATACTCGGCACTCGCGCGGTGGCTCGCCGTTGCGATTAACAAGAAGGTAATAAGGAAAATCGTCGCTGATCTCATGATGATGTCCAGTGTCGAGTGATTAGTGCCTTTGCGCGATAGGAATCGCTTTATCCGTGAAACAGTAACACTTAATTTCTAGCTGTGCGCCGGGGCTTTGTGAAGCCAAATTTTTTCGTCCATGAGCTCCTTCAAGCCACCAAAGCCTGATTTATTGTTTTCTGCTTCTAATTTGGCCCCGCTGCTGAAATCTTGTCGGGGGCGCCTTTATGCTCCGTTGATGCAGATTTCAAAGATTGGGGCTAACACTACAGTGCGATGTCGATTTCTGTGCGGCCCTCAACGTTCACTGCGGCGGAGTCAAAGGATGGTGCCCCCATAAAGCCGCGGGCGTTATTGCTGAAGCCATATTGCTCTTTGGGCACGCCAAAAAAATAGTTGTCCAAGCGATTATTAAGGTTGGCGTCATGAAAAATGCCAACAGCATATTTACCTGACGCTAACTCGTAACGATAGGTGACAGATCCTGGCTGAACGAACTCAATGGTGCCCTGAGTGATGCCTGGTGCCGCTCCACCATTGTCTCCGCGATCCTTCTCAAAGGCACTGGCGCTATCATAGATCGCGATGTGAATTTCACCGGCCTGTTTGATGTTGTGCACGTGGACAATCAGCTCGGCCGCCCGAGAGCCGGGCGCGAATCCAATTGCTGTGGTAATTACAAAAAGTGCGAGATGGATAGGTCGATACATTTAGCGATAATACCGGTTGAGTCGCCGCAGGAGCCATATTGATGCTGCTGTTTCAGGAAGCCGCACCCATTCCCAGCCACGCGCTGGTGGCATTGTTGGCGGTTTTACTAGGCGGGCTGCAGCTGAGCCGCGCAAAAGGAACCGCACAGCATCGCCTACTTGGGTGGATTTGGGTGGCGCTGATGGCCTATGTTGCTGCGTCTTCTTTTTTTATTAGCGAAATCAAATTGTGGGGCATTTTTAGCCCGATCCACTTGCTCAGTGGCTGGACATTGTTCTCGCTGGTAATGGCAACGTACCATGCCCGCAGGGGCAATATCCGACAGCATAAGATCTGGATGGTGCTACTGTATGTTCTGGCTTTACTGGTAACAGGGTTATTTACCCTGTGGCCGGGTCGAGTGATGCATGCGGTTATTTTTGGCACCTAGCCGTTCATCATATGGCGCGGTGTGTCGGTACCGCATCGCTGAGGAGAAGTAGTGGCAATGATTTCCGGGAGCTGTTTTTGTCACGCTGTGCAGTATGAGCTTTCTGCACAATCGCAGATGCAGGGATTGTGCTACTGCACGGATTGCCAGACCATCGGTGGCAGTTCGCACTGGACGTCCTACGCCGTTGCGCCGTCTGACTTTCGTCTGTTGCGAGGCACTTTGACCGGCTATACCTACGATCCGGGATCTGGCCGCGATGTAACCAGGCACTTCTGCGGGACCTGTGGCACTCAAATCATGGTGCAGTCTGATGCCTTAGGGGTGGCATCTGTGAACGCGATGACCTTTGATAACCCCGAGCACTTCGCACCTGATATCGCCTACTTCAGTGCCAGTGCGCCTCGGTGGTGTGAGGTTGACAAAAACCTAACGCCCTTTAATGGCGCTTGATGCAAAACTGTCTTTAAAATTTAAATGGGTTAACAGAATAGAGTGTCTGACTCGCGTCGAGCGAGTCCCACACGGTTAAGCCAGAGAGGACTCATGACACTAAATTTAACAATCAATAGCGAGGTGCACGACCTCAGTCACATCGATCCTGATATGCCCTTGTTATGGGCGCTGCGGGATCATTTGGGATTGGTCGGGACCAAGTATGGTTGCGGCATCGCGCAGTGCGGGGCCTGCACAGTGTGGTTGGATGATGAGCCCGCTCGTGCCTGCCAGCTGCTGGTGGGTCAATTGGAGGGCAGGTCAATCACCACTGTTGAAGGTTTGGGGGCAGATACTTTGCACCCTGTCCAGCAGGCGTGGGTTGACCACGACGTAGCGCAATGCGGCTACTGTCAGGCGGGACAGATCATGTCGGCGGCGGCGCTGCTGGCACGTAATCCGAGTCCGTCTGATGAGGATATCGATGCCGCCATGGCGGGCAATATTTGCCGTTGCGGTACCTATGTTCGCATCAGGAAAGCCATCAGGGCTGCCTCGGAAACAGTGGGGGCAGGCGTCGCGTTTTATGAGCCCGCCGAAGCCCCTGTTTTAGAGGAGGTGTCGTCATGAGTGCCAGCGAGATCTGTGCCACGCTAAAAAGACGGCAGTTCCTGCAAGCCTCGGGATTGAGTTTGGCGCTTACTGCGGGTGGTCGCGTGGTCAAGGTGATGGCTGCGAGCGATGCAGAGCCCTCGACCTTGAGTGCCTATATCAGCATCGGACAAGGCGGCGTCATTACCATCGGTGCCCCCAACCCGGAGGTCGGTCAGGGTGTGAATACCTCATTGCCAATGATTATTGCCGAGGAGTTGGACGCCGCTTGGAGCGACGTCAAAGTGGTGAGTGCCCCGGTTGACGCTTCGCGTTTCGGCGCTCAATTTGCGGGAGGCTCCTTGTCGGTGCCAATGCGATGGGACGAACTTCGTCGGGTGGGGGCAACGGCCAGAGCCATGTTGCTTCACTCGGCCTCCAAAAAGTTGGGGGTCCCGGTGGCGGAGTTGAGTACACAAGATTCTCGGGTTACTCACAATGTGTCGGGGAGGAGTCTCACCTACGCTGAGCTGGCCCTTGGCGCCTCAGAGTTACCTCTCCCCGACACCGACGACCTCGTACTGAAGCGCGCTGGTCAATATCGGTTGCTGGGCAAGCGTATTACCAATGCGTCGGCGCCCGCGATTGCCAAGGGTGAGCCACTATTTGGTATCGATGTTCAGGTGCCGGGCATGGTCCACGCCTGCTTCGTTAAATGCCCGCAGATTGGCGGGGCCCCGGTAGCGGCCAATTTGGAGGAGATCAAATCACAGCGCGGTGTGCTGGATGCCTTCATTATCGAAGGTGAAGCTGGCCCTTACACCTTCGACATCAGGAATTCTACGCGGGTGTCACCGGGTGTGGCGATCGTAGCGAGGGATACCTGGTCTGCCCTGCGGGCAAGAAAGGCGTTGAAGGTCGAATGGGACACGTCGCTGGCGTCAAACGACGACAGCGAACAGATCGCGGCGGCCGCCAGAGCCGCGGCGAAGCGGGCTAAAGGCACCGAGATTGTGCGCTCGTCGGGCGATGTGACCGCAGCGATGGTCGAGGCCGGTACCACCGCCAATGCCTATTACAGCGCTGACTTTATCTCTCATGCGCAATTGGAGCCCCAGAGCTGTGTGGCCAGCGTGACCGATCAGTCAGCAGAGGTTTGGACTTCAAGCCAGACCCCTTCGGCCGTTGAACAGCTGTTGCCTGCATTTCTCTCTTTACCCCCACAGGCAGTCACCATTCATTCAGTGCGCGGTGGGGGCGGGTTCGGGCGTCGTTTGTCAAATGAGTACATTTTTGAGGCGGCGCGTATCTCAAAGCGCATCGGCAAGCCCGTCAAACTGCAATGGTCCCGTGAGGACGATATGGCCTTTGATTATTTCCGGTCACCGCTGTATCTCAATATGGAGGGCGGGGTATCTCAGCAGGGCCGTCTCGTGGCGTGGCAGCATCACGTGATTTCCGGGTCAGCCGATGGACAGAAAGCCAACTATGGTGCCAATTATCGGGGGCAAAACTTCCCTGATGATCTGGTGCCCAATGTCGAAATTAGTCAGACGCTAATCACTTCAAAGACGCCCACTGGCGCCTGGCGGGCGCCTTTCTCCAATGTTTATGCTTTCGCCGAGCAGTCGTTTTTATGCGAGCTGGCCGCCGCCGCGGGGCGCGATTATCGCGACTTTTTAATTGAACTGCTGGGCGATGATCGTTGGTTCAAGGAAGGCGATCGCAATGCTCTCAATACGGCTCGCGCCAAGGCGGTGATCTCAGCCGCGTGTGAAAGCGCGAATTGGGGGAGGGATTTACCCCCAGGCAGGGGCCTTGGATTGGCCTTTTTCTTCAGTCACGCCGGCCACGTTGCTGA
>JAYNYK010000028.1:508-32314 GCA_038102985.1 Halieaceae bacterium | reverse complement strand
ATGACCTTAAGTTGAAATGGCGAACGGCTGAGCAGGGCTTTGAGATCATTGAGGTGCGTTAAAGAGCTCTTGGCACTCAAAAATCAATTTTATCCGCCGCGGCACGATTCCGGCGCTTCTGGTGCCTTAAGTAACGCCGCGTTGTGTCTGCGCTTGCATGCCCCGCCATGTCCGCTGCTGTCGCTAAATCCTCACCATTATCAAGTAGATATGTAAGAAAGCTCCGCCTGAGATCATGTGGCGAGGCCTTGTCTAGGCCGGCCTGTGTCACCCGTCTCGTAACGATGTCATAAACACCTCTGGCCGTGAGCCGACGGTCTTCGGTTATCTGATTCCAACGATTAACGGGGCGAAATAAGGGCCCGAAGTGCAGTCCAGACTCCTCTAGCCAGGTTTTCACCAAATCGATCGTCCGCGGCGGCATCTCCAATTCGCGCTCTTTATTGCCTTTGCCGATGACTTTGATCGAGCGGTCGCTGAAATTGATCTTGCCAATATCGATGGTCACAACCTCTGCGCGCCTTGGGCCACAACCAAACAGAATGCCCAGCAGTGCGGCGTCTCTGACCCCGGCGGCACCTTCGTCATGCAGGCAGTGATCAATAAGCGCTGCAATCTCATCCACATGCAATGCGCGACCCACCGCCAATCGTTGCAACTTGATAGCACGAATTTGCTCGATCAGGCTGAACTGGTGATCGCTCATTTGCTGGTGCAACATGGCCTCACGGGCTACGCCTTTAATAATTGATAGGTAAAGGTTCCGGGTATTGTCTGAAAGGCCTTTTTGTTTGAGTTTTTCCATCAGCGCCAATACCGTTGCCCGGTCCAAGCGATGCCAGGGGAAAGCATCGGGCGTTTGATCGCACAAGATGGCAATTTGCTTCATTACTGAGCGGGCTGTGGTTCTGCTGGCCTCAGAGCCCTGGAGTGACGCTAGGTAGAGAGAGGCTGGATTGCTGTGCTGTAAGGGACGATCCGCACCCACCGTAGTCAGCCAAGTACTGATCGCCTGATTTGGCGTCTGTTTGTTGGAATGCATGGGAAGCCGCCCCCCATAAAGGTTGCCTTAACTGACGTAAATATACATTTAAGGAAGTTATAAGGCAACCACCCCCCTAGTTGATGCATGACCGGAGACATTACTCTTGCCTTCCCAGCGCCGTGTAAGCCTGCCGACAAGTCTGGTCTCAGCCGAGCTGCTCTAGCTACATTCTGGTGCACCTAAGCTGTGAACCCTGAGCGGGCTCCAAGCCCCTTTGCCTACGACGCGCGCGCAGGATGAAGAAAGACAAAATCGAGGGACGGGCCAAACCCAGAGAAATCCACGAAAAGACCGCCGCCTCGAGGTTTTTCAGTGACAACGTCCAGTCTATTGCATTAGGAACCGGGCAAAGCCAAGCGCTACTGCGGCCGGGATTAACTGTCGAGCGGGCTCCCGCGGACAAGCGATCGCATTTGGCGTATCCGCCTCTTAACCATTGGGAATAACGTTATTCTCTAATAGAATGCCGGCTCAGCGTAACTTTCACCGTATTTTGGAGTACCGGGTGCCTGAGGCAGCTGTTCAACATTTTTTTGACCCCATCACCTCGACCTTGACCTATGTCGTTAGCGACCCTTCGTCCCGGTGTTGCGTCGTGATCGACCCGGTGCTGGACCTGGATTACGCGTCGGGCACCATCACCACCGGTTCCGCCGACAAGGTCATCGCGTACATCAACGACGAAGCGCTCAGCCTTACACTGATCTTAGAGACCCATATTCATGCCGACCATTTGTCCAGTGCGCCCTACCTCCAGCGGCAACTGGGCGGCCGCATCGGCATCGGCTCACATATCCCCACTATCCAGGCCACTTTTGCTGAAATTTTTGACGAAGATGAGCGATTTAGGCGGGATGGGAGCCAGTTTGACCTGATTCTTGCAGACGGCGACCACTTTGACTTCGGCGCCCTTACAGGGGAGGCCTACCATGTGCCCGGGCATACACCCGCGTGTATGGCCTATCGCATCGGCAACGCGCTGTTCGTTGGCGATACGCTTTTTATGCCCGATGCGGGGACGGCAAGGTGTGATTTTCCCGGTGGAGACGCGAGAGCCCTCTATGACTCATGTCAGCGGTTGCTGGCCCTGCCTGACGATACCCGGGTTTACGTTTGTCACGATTACCAGCCCGATGGCCGAGCACTTGCATTTGTGTCGACCATCGCACAGCAGCGCGACGGTAACATTCACGTGGGTGACAACATCACGGCGGACGAATTTGTCGCCATGAGAGAGGCGAGAGACGCTACGCTCGATATGCCCACTTTAATCCTGCCGTCATTGCAGACAAATATGCGTGCGGGTCATTTGCCACCGGGCAATATCGGGGGGAGGCTCTTTTTAAAAGTACCGGTTAATGCGTTTGCCGGGGCCGATATGCGCGAATTCGTAGCAAAAGAGTAACCAACGGATTAGGGGGATACCGTGACAGAGCAAAGATACGATATTGCAATTGTAGGGGCTGGCGCCGCTGGCATCGCCGTCGCTGCCAGTCTTAAAAACCGCCAACCGGCATTGTCTATAGCGCTGATCGATCCGGCCGAGAAACATTACTACCAGCCCGGTTGGACCATGGTGGGCGCCGGTATCTTTAAGGCTCCCTCCACCGAGCGTGCAATGGCCTCGGTGATTCCTGCAGGCACCACTTGGATAAAAGAGGCGGTGGTGAGCTTTGAACCTCACTCGCATTCATTAACTCTTCGCAATGACCTGCAAATCCACTACGAGCAGCTTGTTGTTGCCCCGGGTCTGACACTGGATTGGGACGGCATTGAGGGTCTGAGAGAGCATCTTGGGCGTAATGGCGTAACCTCGAATTACGCCTATGATACGGCGCCCTATACCTGGGAGCTGGTTCAAAATCTCAAGCAAGGTCAGGCACTCTTCACGCAATCACCCATGCCCATCAAGTGTGCTGGGGCACCGCAAAAAGCGATGTATCTCTCTGCAGATCATTGGCGCCGAGTCGGCGTCCTTGGCGATGTTCAAATTGACTTTTGTACCGCTACGCCCGGGCTGTTTGGTGTGGCCGATTACGTGCCCGCGTTGATGGAATATGTGGAACGCTATGGCGCGCACTTAAACTTTCAGACAAACCTCAGGCGGATAGATGGGGAAAACAAAATTGCTGTATTCAGCTCTCCCGAGGGGGATGTTGAGAAACCGTTCGACATGATTCACGTTTGCCCACCACAATGTGCCCCGGAGTTCATCAAGGCCTCTCCCCTCTCCGACGATGTCGGGTGGGTAGATGTCGATCAAGAAACGCTTCAGCACAAACGCTTTGAGAACATTTTTTCCTGCGGTGATGTGATGAACGCCCCGAACGCCAAGACCGCTGCCGCGGCGCGAGCGCAAGCCCCCGTGGTCGCTGAGAATGTGTTGGCACAGCGGGCTGGCGGTGCGGCCCGGTTGGGTTATAACGGCTATGGCTCATGTCCCCTTACTGTCGAGCGAGGCAAGATTGTGCTTGCAGAGTTTGGGTATGGCGGCAGGTTACTCCCCTCGTTCCCTAAATCGGTGCTCAATGGGTTACGCCCTACCCGCCTAGCATGGCATCTGAAAGCAGATTTGCTGCCCTGGATCTACTGGAATGCCATGCTAAAGGGCCGCGAGTGGATGCTAAAACCAGACGTCAGACAGTAATTTGCCGCGAGCCATGCCAGATTGGTCAAATTGGGTACCAGCGATAGCCTGGTTGAGGGGCTACTCGCGTGATAATTTTGTTAATGACAGTCTTGCCGCTGTCATCGTTACCATCATGCTCATTCCCCAATCGCTGGCCTACGCGCTGCTTGCGGGCCTGCCGGCCGAGATGGGCCTTTACGCCTCTATATTCCCGTTGTTGACCTATGCGATTTTCGGCAGCAGTCGCACTCTATCGGTGGGCCCTGTCGCTGTAGCTTCACTGATGACGGCCTCGGCCATCGGTTCAATCTCAGCGGTGGGCACGGCAGACTATGCGACTGCAGCGACTGCGCTGGCGCTTCTGGGTGGTGTGATGATGATCGCGTTGGGTCTACTAAAATTTGGCTTTATCGCCAATTTTTTGTCTCACCCCGTAGTCTCTGGATTCATCACCGCATCGGGGGTGGTCATCGGGCTAGGACAAATGGGCCCTTTGGTGGGGATTTCACTTCAGGCCGACAGCCTTGTCTCCCTGCTCGCTGAATTGGGCCAGCACTCACGAGAGGCGCATCTCCTCACGGCAATTGTCGGTATTGCTTGCTTATGTTTTCTGTTGCTGGCACGGTTTTGGCTCCCGGGGGTATTGGCAGGCATCGGCCTCGCCACTCGACACATCAGCCTGATAACGAGATCAGCTCCCGTCCTTATGATGGCTATCGTGATTCCTTTGTCGATGGCGCAAGATTTAGCTGCACGAGACGTCGCTATCGTAGGAACCGTTCCCAGTGGTTTACCGGCCTTCAGCGCTCCTGTCATCAGTTGGCCACTGATTTCAGAGTTAGCCATGCCCGCCTTTTTGATCGCTTTAATCGGTTTTGTTGAGTCTGTATCGGTGGGCAAAACGCTCGGCGCGAAAAAGCGAGAGCGTATTAACGCCAATCAGGAATTGATCGGCCTGGGCGCGGCGAACACCGCCGCAGCCCTATCAGCAGCCTTTCCGGTGACTGGGGGTTTCTCGCGTTCAGCCGTTAATTTCGATGCAGGCGCTGATACTCAAATGGCGTCGATACTCACAGCGCTCGGTATTGGGCTGGCTACGCTATATCTCACTCCAGTACTCTATTTCCTGCCCAAGGCGGCGCTTGCAGCGACAATCATTGTTGCTGTGCTCAGCATTATAGACTGGAGAATCTTCCCGCAGGCCTACCGATTTTCTTCTGCTGATTTCATGGCAGTAACGCTGACCGTTGGAATAACGCTGGTAGCTGGCGTAGAGCTGGGGGTGCTCGCAGGTGTTGCTGTGAGCCTGGGCCTATACCTCTATCAAACCAGCAAGCCTCATTTTGCCATTGTGGGTCAAGTCGGGGACACAGAACACTACCGCAACATCGACCGCCACAATGTCACTACGTTCCCTGAGATTCTCTCTATTCGGGTTGACGAGTCACTGTATTTTGCCAATGCGGGCTATCTGGAGGAGATCGTCTTCGACCAAATTTCGAGAAAGCCGCAGCTTTCGGACGTCATTCTAATGTGTCCAGCAGTGAATATGGTTGACATGAGTGCGCTTGATGCGCTGAAAGAGATCAACGCAAGGCTCGGTGATTTAGACATCAACTTGCACCTGAGCGAAGTTAAGGGCCCAGTAATGGATGCGCTACAACGTAGCGACTTTTTGCAGGCCCTCAGCGGAGAGGTGTTCCTGTCGCATCACGCAGCTGTGAAGCAGTTACGCTCCAAGGCCTAATAAGCACCGTCATAAATACCGTTGATCCTGCTCGGATTTTATTAATCGCTTAATGCTTCGATCGACCACATGCCCCGCCGCCAAACCGAGTTTTTCCTGCCAACTCCGCTTCGCCCGATACCGCACTTCCACCACATCGTGGTCAGCGGATTTCTCCATCAGATAGCTGTCAGAGGTACACAGTCTGTCAACGAGCCGCTTTTCTAGCGCTCTTTGACCAAACCAGTACTCGCCGGTGCTTACTTCATCGATGGCAATGGCACTTCGATTTTCTGCCACAAACTGCTTGAACAACTCGTGCACGTCATCGATATCTGCCTTAAATTTTTCACGCGCTTTGTCTGTGTTTTCTCCAAATAAAGTGAGCGTTCTTTTGTATTCTCCCGCGGTATGCATTTCAAAATCGACGTTATTCTTCTTCAACAGTCGATGGAAATTAGGTAGCTGGGCCACCACGCCAATCGAGCCGATAATTGCAAAAGGTGCCGCGAGGATCGTATCCGCGACACAGGCCATCATATAACCTCCGCTCGCAGCCACCTTGTCCACTGCGACGGTTAAGGTGATGCCCGTGTCTTTCACACGAAGGAGTTGGCTGGCCGCCAAACCATAGCCATGCACTACCCCACCACCGCTTTCAATTTTGACCAGAATTTCATCAGTGCTTGTTGCCAACGGCAGAATTGCTGAGATCTCTTCACGCAACTGCTCTACCTGACTTGCCTGCATGTCGCCGTCAAAATCGATAACGAAAATTCGCGGACGGCCGCTTTTACTAGCGCCACTCGAATCAGATTTTGCGGTGCTCTTGGACTCCTTCTTCTTTTGCTTATCCGCCCGTTTTTTTTCTTTTAATCGTGCTTTTGTGGCTGACGGGGTCTCCACCACCGCTCTAATCGGCTCGCGCTGATCCTCATATCGATCGTTGAGCAGCCTGGCTTCTACACTACCCTCTTCAGCGCCCTCTCGCCGCCGCTGGGAGATCGCTACGACTCCTGCGAAGGCAATGAGAAACACACCTAGCAAAATGATCGCTTGAAGCAGAAACTCAACGATTTCCAGAATAAAATCCATCCGCACGTTTCCTATCGGCTGTTAATAAAATGAGAGATCAATTGACCCGAAATAGAGGCCATTGGCGGTGTGGGAGGTAATGCGCTGATGTCGAACCAATCTGCGTCTTCTATCTCTTCTTCATCGAGCCGCAGACAGCCGGACTTCCATTCCGCGAAGAAGCCGATCATGACTTGACTCGGGAAAGGCCAGGACTGTGACGAAAAAAAACGAATGTTATCAACCTCGATGCCCACTTCCTCCCTAACTTCTCGCGCCACTGCTTGCTCGCAGGTCTCTCCCGGCTCCATAAATCCGGCTAGCGTGCTGTAGAAACGCTTCTGGAAACCCGCGGCGGCCGCCAAAAGCATCTGATCTCCCTTGGAGACCAGAACGATGACGCAAGGCGATACCCTTGGGTACACCCTTAGGCGGCATTCGTTGCACAAGATAGCTCTGCCGCCTTCGGTTACCTCGGTGCTGGACCCGCATCGACCGCAATGCTTGTGAGTATTGAGCCAATGAATTAACTGGTAGGCCCTGCCATGGGCCTGAAACAGGCTGTCATCGACACGCCCGAGAAGACTGTACAGGTTACTGGCTATCTGTTCGGTTTGATCAACACTGGTCTCGGGCACTGAAAAAGCCCATAGCCCTCTCCCCTGCCAGTAGCCAATGGGCACTGCTGTCGCTGGATCGACGCTCCACAGGTCGCTCACCGCTTTTACCGTCCACGGGGAGCCGGGAGCGTCGCGCATTGGCGTCACCGAATTTCTGCCCGCGAATACAAGGCTCCAGTCATTAGGTTCGGGGCGCACAGGAAGCGCAGAGAAATCGAGCACAGCCAATCCATAAAAAAGGAAGAGGCGTTAGTCTAGGAACCAGAGGGCGGTAGCACAAGAACCAATGGCTGCTTGCGCGCCATCTATCTTGCGCGTGCATTCGAGTGTAAAGTTGGGCGCACCTTGTGCAGAGCAAAGGCACGCGGTCGCGTCGCCGCAGTTGAGCCCTGCCGGCAGATAGCTTAAACACTGATGGGACACGGATATAACAATGAGTGAATCGCGAATGGCCGCTTTGTGGCACAACTTTCTGGGCGAATCCCCGACTTGGTACAAGCAGACGATAATTGCCTTTCTACTCTTAAACCCAATCTTGGTAATGGTAGCGGGGCCCGTAGTCGGGGGTTGGGCGCTGATCGCGGAATTCATTTTTACCCTCGCACTGGCTTTACGGTGCTACCCCCTCCAACCGGGTGGGCTCCTCGCCGTTGAGGGCATCTTGCTGGGGCTCGCAAAGCCGCACAGTGTGTTCCACGAGGCGCAGACAAATTTTGAAGTCATCCTGTTACTCATGTTCATGGTGGCGGGCATTTATTTCATGAAAGATCTCTTGCTCTATGTCTTCACAAAAATCCTGTTAAACGTGCGCTCAAAAAAGATGCTGTCGTTTTTGTTTTCCATTGTGGCAGCGGTTTTGTCGGCCTTTTTGGATGCGCTTACCGTGACGGCTGTATTGATCGCTGTGGGGGTCGGCTTCTATGCAGTCTTTCACCGGGTTTCTTCGGGGGCTGCTCTTGACGACAAGCAGCATGATCACGCGCAGGATGCAGATATCGATCCGGCATCGCTGGAAGATCTCGAAACTTTTAGGGCGTTCCTGCGCAGCCTGCTTATGCATGGTGCGGTGGGTACCGCATTGGGCGGGGTCTGCACTTTGGTCGGCGAGCCGCAGAATCTCCTGATCGCCACAGTGGCGGGCTGGGACTTTCAAACGTTTTTCATCAACATGGCCCCGATCACCATGCCTGTTCTGGTTTGCGGTCTCATCACCTGCTTGCTGTTGGAGGCGACAGGATTATTCGGCTACGGAGCGCTTATGCCTGAGAAGGTGCGTGGGGTGTTAGTCGACTTTGATGCCGCGCAGCAGGCCAGTGCAACACAGCGCTCCAAAGCAAAGCTGTGGGTTCAAGCCGTTGTGGCGATCATTTTAGTGTTCGCTTTGGCGTTCCACCTGGCCGCCGTGGGCCTGATTGGTTTGCTCGTCATCGTTTTGTTGACGGCGTTTAACGGCGTAACCGACGAGCATGAGATTGGCCACGCGTTTCAGGAGGCCCTGCCGTTTACGGCGCTACTTGTCGTTTTCTTTGCGATAGTGGCAGTGATCCATGAGCAGCACCTTTTCACTCCGGTGATTGAGTCGGTATTGGCAATGTCCAGCGAGGTTCGGCCGGCTATGTTTTTTCTTGCTAATGGCCTGTTGTCAGCCATTTCTGACAACGTGTTTGTCGCGACGGTTTATATTTCGGAAATCGATGCTGCGCTCAAGGCCGGCGAGATTGACCGAGCAGAATTTGACCGCTTGGCGATCGCCATCAATACCGGTACCAACCTGCCCTCGGTAGCGACACCCAACGGGCAAGCCGCTTTCCTCTTCCTGTTGACCTCGGCTCTGGCACCGCTCATTCGTCTGTCATACGGGAAAATGGTGCTCATGGCGCTGCCCTACACCATCGTTTTGACCGGCGTTGGCCTGGCCGCGGTGATCATGACCCTTTAAATCATTAGTGCACAGTCTTGGGCCACAGCAGGCTGGAGCCACTCTCCTCGAGCTCAGCGATGCGCGCCTCATGGCGCCCTAGCTCCTCCTCGGTGGCGCGGATAATCGGAGTGCGCTTGTGGCTGGATGGCAGTCTTCGTATATCGGTGGCATCACCGGCACGGCGCTCTGCACCCGCCGCCCCATCCTCTGAGGCAAGCCCGAGTGACGCCTGGCCGCCCGTCATCGCCAAGTAGACCTCGGCGAGTATTTCTGCGTCCAGTAGGGCGCCGTGCAGCGTTCTGCTGCTGTTGTCTATTTCATATCGCTGGCAGAGCGCATCAAGGTTGTTTCTCTGCCCCGGATGCTTGTGCCGCGCCATTTGTAGCGTATCGATAACATCACAAATCTGAGCAATTTTTTTGTCAAAGTTTTCAAGGGCACGCAGCTCCGCGTCTAAAAAGCCGACGTCAAAAGCCGCGTTGTGAATAATCAGCTCGGCACCATCAATAAATTCAATAAATTCTGCTGCGACCTGAGAAAAATTCGGTTTGCCTGCGAGGAATTCCAGCGTGATCCCATGCACCTCAAGAGCACCGGCATCGATTTCTCTCTCCGGATGAACGTATTGATGAAAATGTCGACCCGTGATCCGCCGATTGACGAGCTCAACACAACCGATTTCGATAATCTTGTGGCCCTGAGACACCTCGAGACCGGTGGTTTCTGTATCCAGCACGATCTGACGTTTATCCAAACTGACTACCCCTTGCTTCCTTTATACCCAGATTAGCCAAAGCATCGGCACGTTCATTATCCGGGTGACCGCTGTGCCCTTTCACCCAGCGCCACTCAATGACGTGGCGAGCGGCTTCCGCTTCCAGTTGCTCCCACAAGTCCCTGTTTTTCACGGGCTTGTTGGCCGATGTTCGCCAACCGTTCTGTTTCCACTTGGCTAACCACCTTGTAATGCCATCCTTGACATACGTTGAATCAGTTGTCAGTTCAACCTCACAGCGCTCGCGAAGTGCCTCAAGTGCCTTGATCGCGGCGGTGAGTTCCATGCGGTTATTGGTTGTCTCTGATGCGCCGCCATAAATTTCTCGTTCATGCTCGCCAGATCGCAACACCGCACCCCAACCGCCCGGCCCTGGGTTCCCGCTGCATGCGCCATCCGTAAAAGCAGAAATTTGCTTCACTCATGCCCCCTTAAAACCCCAGAGCGCAGGTTTTGGCTTCCCCTAGGTACCGGTACACCCCCGCGGGGCTTGCCTAAGGGCATTGCGATTAGCCGTGGCCGATTTACGGCTGGCGCTGGCATGTCCAGATAGTTTGCGACGCGTTTCCGGGCATGTATCAGATAGGCGCTCCCCGTCGGCGAGTTGTGCTTAACGAGCCATTCGTCAATGCCCTGAACCCATTGACCGATGCGGCCATTTCCAAACGGTGGGAGTGTCGCGGCAAAACGTGGCTCAGAATAAGAAAAACCCAGAAGGGATAACCAGTCCTTGAGTTGCCGGCCGCCAATGGCCTGCAAGTGCCCGCGTCGACGCAGTAATCTATTGCGAGCCCAATTTCCCAGCCCCCAAAGACTGTAAGGAGAGAAACTGATGACAAATAGATGTCCGTTGGGTAGTAGCACTCGCTGACACTCTCTCAGCACGCTGTGAGGCACCGAGGATGTATCGAGCGTATGGCACAGAATGAGTGCGTCTATTGAGTCCGACGCAAAGGGTAGTTCACTCGAAACACCAATGGCGCCGGGATTCGTCAAGTCTCTCGCCATACCACTGGCGAGGCGAAACACCCGCTGGGTCTTTACTATCTGACTGAAGTTGACACCCGTATCGGCGCCCGTAACCAGCATTTGGTACCCAAAAACTTGCTCCAGCATCTCGCTGAGCACTCGAGTAAATTGGATGCTGAGTCGCTGACCCATTTCTACCTCTGCATACCAACGAGACAGCAAGGCATGATTGGTTGCCTCTTCATGGTGGGGGCTGGTCACGGTCATAACTACGAGGTAGCCTCCGGCAAGTCTTCTGGCATTTAGGAATGTACTATGGGAGCGCTGACTATATCGCCCATCAATGCGTTCAGCGATAATTATATCTGGCTGATCCACGATGGTGACAACGCTTACGTCGTTGATCCCGGAGAGCCGGCCCCCGTAATGGCAAGGCTGTCGCATGAGGGCTTGGTACTCTCAGGGGTCCTCATCACCCACCATCACTTTGACCACACCGGCGGTTTGGCAGAACTGCAAAGCGCCACAGGTTGCAAATCTTGGGGGCCAGCCAACAGCCCCGGCGGGCCCTATGACCATACGCTGCGAGAAGGCGATGTCGTCAATGTGCTGGGTGCAGGGTTTTCAGTGCTTGAAGTGCCGGGCCATACGCTTGATCACATTGCCTTCTACTCGGCCGCCCAAGAGGCCCTATTTTGCGGCGATACCCTCTTCGTGGGCGGATGCGGCCGGGTATTCGAGGGGAATCCACCGCAAATGAGAAACTCCCTCGAAAAACTGCGTCGCTTGCCTCCACAGACGCAAATTTTTTGTGCCCACGAGTACACGCTGGCTAATTTGCGCTTTGCAAGATTGGTAGAACCGAACAATCGGCGGCTCGAGAATTTTCTTGATGAGTGTGAAGAGAAGCGCCGACAAAACATGGCGACCGTGCCTTCTCTTTTAGGGGAAGAGCGAGAATATAATCCCTTTCTGCGGTGGGACAGTCCTGCGATTCTGGCGACCTTGAAACAAGTCAGCCGATCGCAAGGCGACAGCTTTGATGAGGTATTTACCGCAGTTCGCGAGTGGAAAAATCAAGCATAACGTGCAGTTCAGCAATTACTGACAGTCGCTACACCTGCACTGTTCGCTAACTCACAATTGGGGTATCTTTGCCGACCTTGCTTTATCAGTCCCGCTTTCGCTGGGCCCAACAAGAGGATTTACACTATGAAGCTGTTTTCGAGACTTTCAGCCGCTCTTTTCCTGACAACGACTGGTTTTGCCATCTCTGCGTTCGCGGCCCATCATGAATCAGGCGATCATGCTGTCGCCGCGGAGCTTGGCACAGAGGAGACCGTGTGGGCCTCCGGCGGCAGAGCTTTAGTTGCAGAAGTTGAAGGCGAAGTCATTGCCGTAGATCTCGAGACTCGAGAAGTGGTCGTGCGAGGCCCGGCAGGCAACTTCGTCACACTGACCGCCAGAGAAGATGGGGTGGATCTCTCGAAAATAGCTGTGGGCGATACGATTATTGCCGACTATATCGCCTCGGTAGAAGCTGAGGTACGAGCCCCTACCGAGGAAGAGTCAGCAAATCCCTGGGTGGTAATGGGAGAAATGGGCCGCACAACGGACGACGCGGACATGACCGCAGCCGGTGCCGCCCGGCTGGTACGTGCGGTTTGCACCATCGAGGCAATGGATCGCAACGGTAATGTTGTGATCAAAGACGCCCGAGGCAGAATGCATACCGTTGGCGGTGTCGAACTCGAAAAGCTGGACAATGTCCGTTTGGGAGACACTGTCGTCGTGGTCTTCACTGAAGCACTGGTGTTGTCTTTGAAAGAGGTCTGAAGGACCAGGCAACCCATGAAAGCCCGGCCCGAGTGCCGGGTTTTTTATTGCTGGCAGGCGAGTGCCGCGATAGCGGGAAAATATAAGGCCGCCTTGATCGGTCCCTCAAAGCGCCATGGGTAGCCCTCCAATAGATCAGCGTAGGTATCAAGCTGATCTCGATAATGGCTCAATTCTCTTATTTTAAAGTCTTCCTGATTTTCCCCAGGTTGGGGGCTACTGGTTTTGTAGTCGATTATCCACCGAACACCCTCCTGTTCATCAAAAAACGTGCGATCAACGATGTACCGACGAATCTCGCCATCTTCCCGTCGCATCATCTTCAGTTCGCTGTGCGCTTCCGGATGCTTGCCTAAAAGCCAGCGGCCGTTGGGGCATCGTAAGGTGTTGGCAATCATTTCTGTGCAAGCAGCCTCAATCTGCTTCGCATCTGCGCTGTCCAGGCGAGCGTTGATAACGTTTGCGCGGATCCAAGTCCCCACCTCGGTAGTGATCTCGGTGGGTAACGAAAAGTGCGCCGATAAACGCTCGAGCACTCGATGCGTCACCACGCCCAAAATTCGCTCGAGTCGATTGTCTTGACCCAGCCCGTTGACGCACACAGGTGATTGCGTTGGCATGCTAGGTCGATTTATGAAACCCTCTGGGAATTGCTCAAGTGCAGCATTCGTGATTCGGTAGCTACCCTTCCTCGCTTTGCGCCCAACAGTGGCTGGCCCTGAAAATGCCAGCGAGGCAGCGACAAGATCATCGACAGGTTCCACTGGGGCGCCGTCGATGTTGTGCTGTAACAACGACAGTAATGACCCCGTCGACACAGTCACCTCTTGTTTATCCCCTGAAGCCTTAATTGTGCCGCTGAGAAACGCACCCTCGCGGGCCCGGGTGACACCGACGTACAGCAACCTTTTGAGCTCCTCATGTTGCTTCATTTTTTGCAGCCAATTCAGATAGTTGTAAAGCGTTGGTGCATTTTTTTCTTGATCGTCTGCAGCGATGAGGAGTCCCGTCGAGGCCGGGCCCTCATGCCAATGCCACCGCAAGAGCTCTCGGGAGTTGGCGCGGGGCCGTTTGTGCAGTGCAGGCAAAAATACGTAGTCGAATTCAAGACCCTTGGCCTTATGCAGGGTCATGACCTTCACAGACTGAGCCGACGCCGCACTGTCCATGGAAACATGACTTAAATCTTCACTGATCCGATCGGTATTCAGGCCTGTTCCAGATGCCTCAGCGCGACGAAGGGCGTCTAAGAAAAGGCGCACACTCGTTAATTCGGCGGGTAACGCGGTCGCTGGCCCTTTGAGCCGCAGCCATATCTGCTCTATCCAAATCGGGAGAGAAAGTCGATCTCGGGTACGGTTGGCCCAATTCAGCACTGATATTAAGTGCTGAAGGCGCTGCTGCTCTTCAACGGGCAGCCTCACCGCCGCGTCCCTCTCCCCCGCTGTCAACAAATTGAGAGGCTTCTCCTCCCTGCTTTCATAAAGTAACGCCAGAGAATTTAGGGTCAGTCCCACCCAAGGAGATCTGAGCAGAGCGAGCGCCGCGACATCATCGGCAGGATTTTCAAGCCATCGGCACAGGGAGAGGAGATCTTGAATGATTACCTGCTCCGCCTGAGATTGCAGCGCGTCGCCATCACAGTCGATGCCTCGCGCTAAAAGTTCCGGGAGAATTGAAGCTGTGTGAGATTTCACCCGCACTAAAATCGCGATCGATGCCTCAGGCCGGGCGGCGCGCAATTCTTCAATTTGCATCGCAATACGGGTTGCTTCCCGGGTCGAGGATTCCTCTGCAAAAAGGTTAAGGTGAACCCCTTCCCTGTCAGCCTCAGTTCCGTTTTTTCGTGTCGCAATGGCGTTGACGTGCCTTACCCTACCTTGATCAAGGTCCTCGCCCTCTCCCATCAGCGCAGCGAATGTCTCGTTTACCCAGTCGATTACGGCAGGGCGAGAACGAAAATTTTGGGTCAGCGTCAAAGGGCTTAGTTTCAGTCCACTCAGACCGGCTTTTTGTATGCGCATGAATAACGCCACGTCGGCGTACCGAAAGCCGTAAATAGATTGCATTGCGTCACCCACAACGAATAGGGTTCGAGGCGCTGAGCCCGTGGCATTGTGATCCGACCAATCGCGCGTCAGACGCCGCAAGAACTCTGCTTGCGAGTGCGCCGTATCCTGAAATTCATCCACCAGAATATGTTCTATTTGATAATCCAGCCGCTCAGCGATCGGAGAAGGGCTATCGTCGGGACCTAATGCATCACAGGCTGCCAGTGCAATGTGGGTATGGTCGACGACACCCGTCTTTTGAAATACCAACAGTAAATGGGCCTGAAGAACCGGCAGCAGCGACGAAACAGCGACCACCAGCGACCAGCCTTGCCCGTGCCGCTGCATGCTGGGTAATTGTCTTACCTCGATGAGATGATCGCGAAGCCGCTCGTTGCCTCTGAAGGCCTTTAGCAAGTTTAGGAAACGGCTTTTTGCCTCACTGCCTTTTTCAAACCCCTGCCGGATCGATATGCCCCCGGGCTTCCTCCACTCACCCGTTGCTGTCAGCAACACATCTACCATACTGCGCCAGTCCTCCAGCGCCGCTGCGTCGCTGGTCAGCATCAGCGCTGGTAGCCCAAGCGTTTCTCGGGCTTCGTCGAGTACCTCGCATAACTCAGCGAAGTGTTCATTCAATCCTATGCAAGTAGCCGCCAGCCGACAGCGGATCAGATTGGCTACCGAATCAAAGAGTATGGCTTCTGCCCCAATCGGATCCTGGTGTTGCCCAATATGGGGCGCCCAGTCCCCGCGCCTTGCCAGCAGGGACACCAATAGCTCACGGACTCTCACCCAGCGGTTATCAAAGTGATGGAGAAGCAGCCGGAGCGCATTGCCCGTATCGTTCTCGTCCCCGGATTGGGCCAGCAATTGATTGACGGCGCTCTCATACAAGGGCGTCGCGTCATCGACCGCTTCGCTGATGCCGCCAACGCCGCTGACAATAGGCATTTGGCGAGTAATTTCATGGCAAAAGCTGTCTATGGTGCGGATATTCAGTGTCGATTCGTCAAGCTGCCAATCTAGGCTTTCGGCATGTGCAAGCAGTGATTGAGCCAACGCCCGCGTTGTCGCCTCGTGGGGCAGCTGGGCGGGTGTCAGCCGTCTGGCTTGGTCAAGCTTTTCTATGACCCTGCTACTCATTTCGCTTGCCGCTTTGCGGGTGAAGGTAATGGCAAGCACTTGTTCCGGCCGGTTAACCCTCGCCAACAGTGCTAGCAGTCGTTGCGTGAGGAGCTCGGTTTTACCGGAGCCGGCCGGTGCGCTGACGCAAAAGCTCTGTGTCGGATCTATCGCGCGTAATCGGTTGTCCTGATCCCGTTCGCTCATTTCGGAGTCTCATTTTCTACGAACGAAAGGGAACGATCAGTCTGGCGAAGCTGTTCAATACGACAAACGCTTTTTAATTCACAGTGCTGACAAGCCCCTGGAGTGGGATCGATGTTGGGATCTCCCTCAACGAAAGCCTCGGCTAGCAAGGCTAATGCCGAAGACCACTTGGATATCAACTCTTCCCAATCCCCAGCCCATCCTGCGGTCTGATGAGCGAGGCCCCTATCCGGTGTTTTGGTCAATCCGAGATCATTTCCGAGGAAGATAAACTGTGACTCCCGAGCTAATGGTGCGAAAGCAATACCTTCTAACGCGGGATCTAAAAAAGTGTAGAGCGGGAGTTGCGGTTCCTGGGGCCGAGGCCCCAGCCATCGAGATTTGGCCGGCGCGGTTGATTTATAGTCGATAACAATAAGTCGCCCGTCCTCAAGTCTGTCTATGCGATCAGGTCGCAGCGTCAATTCGAGACCGCTCAGTTTCAGTACCGATTCCTCCTCTAACGAGACCACGGTAAAAGGATGTTCTCTGTTTCGCTCCTGAATCATCCAGGCTTCGACAACTTCGCGAGAGAATGCGCGCTCCAGTTGCCAACAGCTCTCACCAACCCGCGCTCGAAGGCTGTACCCGCAGCGCGAGGCGTCGTCCTCGAGTTTTTTCAGTGCCACCGTCGCGGCTCGCTCGATCCTTTCCTGCAGCAGCTGTTTCGACAGATCCAACAGCGCACTTTGGGAGCCTAGATCGCGCCATAGATAAAACATCATCTCGTGAAGCAAAAGCCCCCTTTCAATGGCGGTGAATCCGAATGCTTCGCCCCCTAATCGAGTCACTTTTAGGCGATGGCTAATAAAGGCTCTGAAGCCACAGGCCGCCTGATCTCGGATGAGACTGCTACCACCCGCGTGCTCACTAGTGTCAAGTGGGATTCGTTCGTCCCAAGGCATGTCCTCGACCTGCCGAGACGCCTGCCAGCGAGAGGGTGGAAACCAACCCGATTCATTGCTGGCCTTGGGCACAGTGACTAACACGCTAGGCTGTCGCGGAAGGCCGCGATCCATTTGGTGGTAACTGACAATAGTGTCTGTGCTCGCCGCATCCCATATTTCGAGTGCTTTCTGGCCTTGGGCATGTAATTGCGCGGCGTTTAAATCCGAGAAATTGAGTCGTTTTTGAAGCGACGCGGGAAGGAAGCCGTTCAGTCGCGGTGGTCGCGGCAAGCTTCCCTGTTGAACGCCACAAACCCAGATTCCGTCAAACTCCAGCCCAATTACCTCCAATGGACCCATGACTTGCACACTGTCATAGGGGGTCTTTGGCTGAAACGGCATATTTGAAAGAGAGCGACGCCATTGGGTAAGCGCCTCCTCATGACCCTGCTTGGGAAGCACCGATGAAAGCTCTGCCAATGCGTCCAGACTGTCGTCGAACCGATTGATTTGTTGATACTCGATGGAATCGAGGCTCTCTCGACAGGGCCACCCCCAGACTTGAAGTCGCTGCCTAATCCAAGCGGCCCAGACAGCGAGGTTTTTCTTCTTGCGATGACTTCTATCGCCGCGGATGTTTAATAGTATGGTTTTAAGCGGTGAGTCAGAGGTGTATCGAGTTAAAAAATGGAGCGTTTGATCCAGGCTGATTTCGGTAACACCTGACTTAAATAATCGCTCGACTAATTGCAAATCGTTGGGCGACGGATTCCGCAGCAGTCCGGGGAAAAATGGTGAGCGCATAAGCGCCACCCAATCGCTCCTCAGCAAGGGGCGCACCTCCCATTCAAGCGCTAATAAAGCGTCTCGGAACATGGGCGTTGTGCCGAGGGGCATGCCGGTTGAGAAATTCACCGGCAGGTCATTATATTGCGCGTCGAGACATCCAAATTGCGCGCGTAAGAAATATTCCAGCTGGTTTCGATCTCTTTCTAGATCGAGCAGGACAATCGCACTCCGATAATCGGATCGCTGGCTCATTTCATGCGCCCATGTAGCCGCGGCTGCCAACTCATCTTCTCGAGTGGGGAAGGCGCGCACGCGGGGTGCTGGGTCACTGCGGATGCTTTCCTTCGGCGCGACTAATTGAAGGTCACAGAGATGCTCAAGCGCTCGCATAGTTACTGGTGGCAAATCGGGAAACCCGTAGAGCGCTACGGGTGTCGATTGTGCGGGCAACGACAACAATTGGCCGTAGGCTTGGTAGCGAGTAACGCCATCTATTTTCTTGAGTTGAGCCGCAAATTGTCGGGCCCAACGGGAAAATATCCTGCAGTCCTCCTCGTGTTGAAAATGCCCCCAAAGGCTCGAGATCTCCAGGCCCCCTTGCATACTCAACTTATCCCAGGCCGTTTTAGCCCGAAGTGCCGCAGCCCTCGGCTGGGTCAGCGTAAAATTCCGATTTTGGGCGATATCCTTCCGAATAATTTCGTGCCAAAGGGTCGTTTGCTGTTCAGCGCTCAGCAACCATTGCATTGGCAGAAGACCGTTCTCGACCGTATTGCACCAAGCTCGTTCTAACCACGCATCGACCGGCTGCACCGAATCCTCAAAAAATACGCTTTGGTGATACTGCTGGTTCCTTACCCATGCTTCAGCTATCGCTCGCGCCAAACGTTTGCCCGGTGTAAGAATTGTCTGGCCCTTCTCCAAGAAAGACTCAAACTGATGGAGGTCAACAGTGCTCGGCATGAGGAAAGTATCCCATGCCGAAATGAACTAAGAAATCCAGCTGACGAACACAGATTGCCACCAATCGGCAGCATATTTAGAGAACGCGCCCCTTCCATACCCGACGAGAGGGCGCAGAAACCAGTAAACTACCGGCCCTGTCCCTCACAACTCTAGGAGCTGGACCTCTTGTCTCACCTCCCAATACACAACGTGAATGTCAAAAATCAGCGGATCCTGATATCCCCCACAGAATTAAAATCTAGCGTGGCGGTGTCAGAGGCACTGTATGACTATGTTGCGCATAGTCGACTGGAGATAGCGCGAATCCTTAATCGAGAGGATCCGCGTATTGTCGTCGTCCTGGGTCCCTGCTCCATTCATGATGTAGATGCGGCGCTGGATTATGCGAGTCGCCTGAGATCACTATCAGACGCTGTCAGTGAAACGTTACTGCTGGTGATGAGAGTCTATTTCGAGAAACCCAGAACTACTGTCGGCTGGAAAGGATTGATTAATGATCCGTTTCTCGATGATTCCTTCGAAATTGAAACGGGCTTGCAAAAAGGGCGTCAACTATTGCGCGACGTACTAAATATGGGTCTGCCCACAGCGACGGAGGCGCTCGACCCTATTACCCCTCAATATCTTCAAGATCTCATTTGTTGGTCAGCAATTGGTGCTCGCACTACCGAGTCACAGACCCATCGCGAGATGGCGAGCGGCTTATCGTCACCGATTGGCATAAAAAACGGGACCGACGGTACGCTGGGGGTCGCGATTAATGCTTTGCAATCGGTGTCTAAGGCTCATCGCTTTCTGGGCATTAATTCCGGTGGCAAAGTGTCCGTTTTTGAAACTTGCGGTAATGCCCATGGGCATATTGTGTTGAGGGGCGGAAGCTCAGGCCCCAACTACGCGAGCGCCCACATCGCTGCGTGCGAACGAGCATTGCTGGAGGCTAGTCTCTCGGCCAACATTATGGTGGACTGCAGCCACGCCAACTCTGAAAAAGATCCGGCGCTTCAGCCAACGGTAGCGCGAGACGTTGCGGCACAGATTGCGGCAGGAAACCGCTCGATCATTGGCCTGATGCTCGAAAGTAACCTTGAAGCGGGTCGACAAGACCTGTCAGCGGACCCAACTCTTTTACGTTATGGGGTTTCCGTCACGGATGGCTGCATTGACTGGGCAAGCACCGAGCAGCTCATCCTGGAGTTGGCGCAGACGCTGAAAGCACCCCTGCAAAACCGACGGCCCGCGCCCGAGTAGCAGAACCTTGACTAGTAGTACGCCTGACTGCGATCACTGTGATCGGTAGTGTCCCGTACCCCGGCCAGCTGCGGAATTTGCTCTAGGAGCGTTTTTTCCACGCCCCCTTTCAGGGTCATATCTACCGCGCTACACCCCTGACAGCCGCCACCAAACCGGAGGACGGCGAATTGGTCCTCGGTGACTTCAATCAGGGATACTTCCCCACCATGTGCGGCGAGAGACGGATTGATTTCATTGTAGAGCACATAATTAATGCGATCTTCAATGGGACTGTCGTCAGAAACTCTGGGCATTTTTGCATTTGGCGCTTTAATGGTCAGCTGCCCACCCATGCGGTCAGGGGAATAATCAACCAATGCATCCTCTAAAAAGGGAATACTTCTCCCCTGAAACCAAGCCGTGAAGCGGTCAAAAGCCTGCTCAATATCGCCCGCCTCAAGGTCCCCATCGCGACAATAGGCAATGCAGGTCTCCGCCCGGGGCGTGCCTGGATCATTGATAAACACTCGGACGCCCAGCGCATCTTCCTGCTTCGATAATAGCTCCGCCAGATATTCCTGTGCAGATTCCGTGATCGTGATCATAATGCCTACTCTAAATACCCGAGTAATTTGGTAGGATAATAACCGGATTGCCGAAAGCTGCCAATCCACTCGGGAGGATTCTCTCTGTATCATCATGCAATGCACGGGAGTTATCTGTTGTGGGGTTTGGTGTTGCAGGCCGAGCCTCGCCTGTCTCTTGCCCTCGACGGTCTGCAACAAAAGTGACACTCGAACTGACTTTGACCGATGACGACTTCAATCCGAGCATGTGACGCCTCAGGGGAGCAAGACTCCGATCCGCGCGCCAATGACGCCCCTGCAACGGGAGATCGACCCCTGAGCTGGATGCAGACCGCCTCGTCTGCCCTGTCTGCGGCGGTCGGCATTCAAACTACTCCCACAAGGGATCGAGCCTTCAGCAGGGGTTCCCCGTTTAGGTTTGTCGCCGTTGGCCTGATACTCACCGGCTTTCTTGTAGGCACAATTTTGCTTGTGGGTGCGTTGACCGTGCCATGACCAGTGCGCCGGATCTTGTCAGCCTATATGCTGATATTGACTCAGCTGCGCGTCGGGTCGCCTCTTATGCGCCGGCGACACCGCTGTTGCGATTGCCGGTGCTGGACCAGCTCATCCATGGTGAGGTTTTGCTAAAGGCAGAATGTTTGCAAGCAACCGGCTCTTTCAAGATCAGGGGCGCACTTAATGCGATGTCAGTGCTCACCGAGCGAGATGGCAACGATTCGGTCGTCGCCTTCTCATCCGGTAACCATGGAATTGGCGTAGCGTACGCGGCAAGATGCCTTAAAAAAACCGCAATCATCGTTGTGCCCAATGATGCTCCCCGCATCAAGGTGGAGAGAATTAAAGCGCTGGGGGGTGAAATTATTTTCTACGACCGAGAGCACGAGAATCGTGAGCGGATAGCAACCTCGTTGCTGCAAGATTCGGCCTCAACCCTCATACGCCCCTTCGATGATTGGCATACGATTGCAGGTCAGGGCACCTGTGGGGCTGAGATAGTCACGCAATGCCCGGCGGACCTCGATAGCGCTGTGATTTGCGCGGGCGGAGGCGGTCTTGCTGCTGGTGTCGGCACCTACCTGAAGGCTCATCACCCGGCATTAGATATTTACACAGCGGAGCCCGAGCATTGGGCAGATCACCAGCACTCCTTCGCGGCGGGAAAAAAACTGGCCCTCACTGCAACCTTGCCTACCCTGTGCGACGGACTCATGGCGCCGGAGCCAGGGGAACTTACCTTCTCGATCAATCTGCTCAACGGTGCGAGCGGTCTATCCGTATCCGATAGCTGGGTTATCGAAGCAATGCAGCTAGTATGGCAACAGCTAGGACTTCGTCTTGAACCCAGCGGTGCGGTTGGTTTGGCGTGCATACTGGCAGCGCCTCAACGGTTCGAGGGACACCGTGTTGTTGTAACCCTCAGTGGCGGCAACGTCGACGAGCCACTCTTTCAGCGCTTAATGGGTTCAGCTGGGGAAGCCGCTTAGCCAGATGATAATAGTCACCAGAGCAATACTGATAATGGCGGTGGCGGCCACCGCATCAGCCGTGCCGTCTTCCATTTTACTTTTAGACATAACTAGGTCGCTATAACTGTAGAGAGTGAGTTTTGAGCCTGTAAAGCGCGCGCATTTTAGCGCTTATGGCGCGATTTCCAACCCCATTTTTATCAGGTAGCTAACACCGTTGGCTTGCATACATAACGGATCTTTCGGTACCGTCGGTCCTGCCTTCCATCCCGAATAGAGAAATACCTTGAGCACTCGCCAAGTCGAACTGAAGCGCCTCACCAGTGCCCTCTGCGTCGCCTCACCGGCAGAATTCTGGGCAACAAGCGCGGCCTCTCATCGTGGATAGTGGCATTACCTTTACTTTTGCGGTGATCTTTTTGGGGGCCGCAGTCTTGTCGTCGTTGGCGTTATACGCGCGACAGCCCATTATTATTGCCTACATTGCGCTAGGCGTTGCTTTGGGGCCCCAGGGCGCCGGCCTGGTGGCCGATACCAATCTGGTATCCGGGGCGGGCCATGTGGGCATCATCCTACTGCTATTTTTACTGGGCCTAGACATGAAACCCAGCGCGTTATGGAACAGCTTGCGGCAATCCACATTAGTAGCGGTTCTCAGCACGCTCATTTTTGGTGCCGCTGGCTATGGGATGAGTCGTCTCTTTTCTTTCAATCATCTTGATTCGCTGCTCATCGGTGCAGCATTGGTTTTTTCCTCCACGATCATTGGAATCAAATTGTTACCGACCACCGTCCTCCATCATAAACATTTGGGTGAACTCATGATCGCCCTGCTGCTCTTTCAGGATGTGATGGCCATCGTTGTACTCGTTTTGATGGAGAGCGTGGGCGGTGGCGATTATTCAGCGGAGGCGCTGTTGATGCCTCTAGTGACGCTGCCATTGTTGGCCGTGCTGAGTTGGGTCAGCGTCAAAACCATCTTGCTGACGCTGATCCAGCGGTTTGATCGCTACCACGAATACATTTTCTTGCTGTCTATCGGTTGGTGTCTCGGTATGGCGGAGTTGGCAATTTTGATGGGGTTGTCAGCAGAGATTGGTGCGTTTGTGGCAGGAGTCAGTATCGCTAGCAGCCCGATCGCACAATACATCGCCATCAGTTTAAAGCCGCTACGAGATTTTTTTCTGGTGGTGTTCTTCTTCTCGGTGGGCAGCGGGCTGAATCTGGAGGCGCTTCCCAAGGTTGCCGTGCCTGCTGTCGCTATGGCTGCCCTATTCTTAATGGTCAAGCCGCTCGTCTACCAGTGGCTGGTTCGAGGGATCTTCGACGAACCTAAACTGGCATGGAATCTGGGATTGCGTCTGGGCCAATGTAGCGAGTTTTCGCTACTCATCGCCTTTCTGGGGACGGCAAAAGGGCTGTTAAGTGCAGACGCCGCCACCGTAATCCAGGCGTGCACTATTTTAACTCTGTTGCTCTCATCCTACGTGGTGGTGCTGAAACTACCTAATCCCATTGCAATCAGTGACCAGCTGCGCAGAGATTAGGCGCCCGTGCGTTGACGCGATCGCGTGGCCCGAAGTGCCATGCAACCGACTCAGAATCACTATATCGCGGCTTCCAGCGCAGGAAGGGCCTCAAACAAGTCAGCGACCAGTCCATAATCCGCCACCTGAAAAATTGGCGCATCCTCATCTTTATTGATGGCCACAATCACTTTGCTGTCCTTCATGCCCGCCAGATGCTGTATTGCCCCTGATATCCCAACAGCAATATAGAGATCTGGCGCAACGATTTTACCGGTCTGGCCCACTTGATAATCATTGGGCACGAAGCCCGCATCAACCGCTGCACGTGAAGCACCAATTGCCGCGTTAAGTTTATCGGCGATGCCCTCAAGTAGGCTGAAATTGTCGCCATTTTGCATGCCCCTGCCGCCTGAAATAACCACTGATGCTGCGGTAAGTTCGGGGCGATCTGAGACGGCCACTTCTTCACGGATAAATTTCGAAACGCCCGCCTCGAGCACCGCGTCGCAATTCTCAATCGTGGCGGCACCGCCTTCTGCGGGAACGGCGTCAAAAGCGGTGGTACGAACAGTAATCACCTTTTTGGCGTCGGTTGACTGCACGGTGGCAATCACGTTTCCGGCGTAAATCGGTCGCGTGAAAGTATCTGCGCTCTCAACGGAGAGAATATCCGAGATTTGGCCTACGTCGAGGAGAGCCGCCACCCGCGGCATAAAGTTCTTTCCATTTGCCGTGGAGGCCGCCAGCAGATTGTCATAATCGGCGCCAATCTCTGCGACAAGCAAGCTGATATTTTCTGCGAGTTGATGCTCGTACGCCGCGTTATCGGCGCAGATTACCTTGCCCACCCCCGGTATCTGTGCGGCGGCTCCAGCGGCGCCCCCGCAATCTGCGCCAGCTATCAGAACATCGATATCTCCGCCCAAGGCCTGAGCAGCGGCTACGGCATTTAAAGTGGCGCCCTTCAGGGAGGCGTTATCGTGTTCCGCAATCACCAGCGTTTTCATGAGATCACCTTTGCTTCATTCTTCAATTTATCCACTAATTGTGCGACATCCTCTACTTTGATGCCCGCTGCCCGCTCCGGCGGTGGAGCAACACTGGATTGCGTTACGTGGTTTTTCAACTCAACTGATAGCTGCTCGGGAGTAAATGTCTCAAGCGGTTTCTTCTTCGCCTTCATGATATTCGGTAGCGATGCATAGCGCGGCTCATTCAGGCGCAAGTCGGTAGTAACGATGGCTGGCAGTGTTAACGAAATGGTCTGTAATCCACCGTCAACTTCGCGCACGACCTCAACTGACCCCTCCCCCACTTTGACTTCCGACGCAAAAGTTCCCTGGCCCATCCCCGTCAACGCGCCGAGCATTTGCCCCGTCTGATTGTTATCGCCATCGATGGACTGCTTTCCCATGATGACTAAATCAGGTGACTCCTGTTCGACAACCGCTTTCAAAAGTTTGGCCACAGAGAGCGGCTCCACTCTACCCTCAACATCGACGTGAATTCCACGGTCAGCACCCAGTGCAAGGGCAGTACGAATTTGTTCCTGACAGCCGCTAGCCCCCACTGATACGGCAACGATCTCCGAGACAGTCCCTGCCTCTTTCAGCCTTACAGCTTCTTCGACAGCGATTTCGCAAAAGGGATTAATGGCCATCTTAACGTTGTTGAGGTCAACGTCAGAGCCGTCCGCTTTGGCTCGGACCTTAACGTTGTAATCCACCACGCGTTTGACTGCGACCAATGCTTTCATGGTGTCTCCAGGTTCAGTTTGAAACTATATGCATATTGTGAGCGTAGATGCACCGTGGGTACACCATTTCAACCTCTGGAAAGTGGGGGAAACGGTGGGTATTTTACCCCACATTACCTGCGATCCAGCGGGGCTTAGTGTATCATGCCGTCCAATTTTAAATCACCTTAACGCCCCGACTTGCTATGACTTTAGGTGATAGTGGGCATAACCAGATCGCACCAATCAAACAGCAGAGGTAGATGTGGAAAGAGAATCCATGGAGTTTGACGTTGTTATCGTAGGGGCAGGCCCTGCGGGGCTCAGCGCAGCGATAAAAGTCATGCAATTAGGTGAGGCGGAGGGTCGCGAAACCACTGTATGCGTCGTAGAAAAGGGTTCGGAGGTCGGCGCCCACATACTCTCCGGGGCTGTGCTGGAGCCGAGAGCGTTGGGGGAGTTGATACCGGACTGGCAGGAGCGTGGCGCTCCCCTTAATACACCGGTAACAGGCGATACGTTTTATTTCTATACAAGTAATTCCTCGGCGATCAAGTTGCCTGGTTTTGCCATACCCCGCCCCACTCACAACGACGGAAACTTTATTGTTTCAATGGGAAATGTCTGTCGCTGGCTGGCTGAACAAGCGGAGGCGCTTGGGGTCGAGATCTATCCGGGATTTGCCGCCGCCGAGGTGTTGTTTCATGAAAACGGATCCGTCAAAGGTATTGCAACAGGCGAGATGGGTGTTGGTGCCGATGGGCAGCAAAAAGACAGCTATGTGCCCAGTATGGAACTACACGCCACTTATACGATTTTTGCAGAGGGCTGTAGAGGGCATCTTGGAAAACAACTTATTGCGCATTTTGAGCTCGATAAGGGTAAAGACCCACAGCACTATGGCCTAGGAATCAAGGAGGTATGGAAGGTATCTCCTGACAAACATCAAGAGGGTGTGGTGGTTCATGGAATCGGCTGGCCCTTGTCGGAGTCAGGCTCCAGCGGCGGAGCATTTCTCTACCACGCGGAAAATAACGAGGTTTATCTTGGGCTCATCGCTGATTTGAACTACCGCAACCCCCATTTGAGCCCTTTTGAGGAGTTTCAGCGATGGAAAACTCATCCCAAGACACGGGAGGTCCTTGAGGGTGGTGAGCGCATCGCCTACGGTGCCCGCGCGCTTGCCAAGGGAGGCGTTAATTCACTGCCCGAAATGACATTTCCAGGGGGTATTTTGATCGGCTGTGATGCGGGCACACTGAATAGCGTAAAAATAAAAGGCAATCATACGGCGATGAAGAGTGGCATGCTGGCGGCGGAAAGCATTATGGCGGCGCTGCAGTCCGAGAGCTCGAATCCGGTACTCCTGGATTTCTCAACGCGAATGAAGGAGTCGTGGCTAGGCAAGGAGCTACATAGCGCACGCAACTTCTCAGGCTTTATGCACAATTTTGGCACGCTGCTGGGTGCGGCCATGGTATGGATTGATCAGAATATTTTTTTCGGACGGCTACCGTTTACGCTGCATGACACAAAACCTGATCATGCCTGTTTGCTCGAGGCGGATAGAGCGGCACTCATTCACTACCCCAAGCCCGACAATGCCATTACTTTTGACAGGCTTTCATCCGTTTTCCTCTCCAATACCAATCATGAAGAGGACCAGCCCTGCCACCTCACGTTGCGCGACAGCAGTGTTCCTATCGAGATCAACTTGCCTAAGTACGCCGAGCCAGCTCAAAGATACTGCCCCGCAGGCGTTTATGAGATCGTTGAAGAACCGCAGGGGCCCCGCTTTCAAATCAATGCTCAGAACTGCGTACACTGCAAGACCTGTGACATCAAGGATCCATCGCAGAATATTACCTGGATAACGCCTGAAGGTTTTGGAGGGCCCACCTACCCCAACATGTAGCGATAGCTACAGTAACGAGAAAAAGGTGCCGTCGCTGTGAATACGGTGTTGCTCGTCGGCCAGCGCCACCAAACGATACCAGGCCGCTCTGGAGCACAGAGCCGTTAAGCCATGAGGCAGGCCCACATAAGCCGCCCCACTTGCCCTTGGTTCGGGTGTTAGAGGG
The DNA here is from genome assembly GCA_038102985.1 of Halieaceae bacterium. GTDB lineage: Bacteria > Pseudomonadota > Gammaproteobacteria > Pseudomonadales > Halieaceae > Luminiphilus. The sequence continues at coordinate 5,024 of JAYNYK010000028.1, read as the reverse complement.
TGAGCTGCAGATATCGGAAACTGCCCTCCTGCGTTCAGGGACGCCTGGATCACGGGTTGCCCTTCCGTCGCGCTGACCTCAAAGTCAGTGATAATAAGAGGGTGCAAAGCAACGGCAACGCGGCACTTCTCCACCGGCGTCACAAGGTAGTAATCCCCATCGGGCTCCCGCCGCAGAATGCCGGCAAATAGCTGCCACAGCTCTTTGCGGCGGATTGGTAAACCCTCGTGGTACCAAGTCCCGTCCTCAGCGATAGCCATGTCGACGTCACCACAGTAGGCGGGGTCCCATTGCTCAAGCGGCGGAGGTGTCCTGCCATTAATAGAGTACGCAGACGGCGTGCGCTCGGGGTTGTGGTGCCTATCGGGGATACTTCCCGCCAACGCGCGCAACCGGCGGTCTTCTTGCTGGTTTTGCCCCATAGCTTGAAGCTCCGAGTATCAATTCAGCGGATCACAATATCAGCGGTTTCTTGCTGATATTTGACATACTCTCCAAAACTCAACCTTTGTTGCTCTAACCCTCTCCGGGTCATTAAAGTTTCTCTTTCGGTCTGGGTCATTCTGTCGACGGATCCAGGCGTGACCCGTGCCAACTGAATCACTGCATGCCCCTCACCCGAGACCGCAACCACGTCCAGCGTTGTGGCGTTGTCAGCCGGCATGGCAAATGCGGCCTCCAATACCGAGCGGGGTAATTGACTCGCGAGGCGAGTGGTCGCAAGTTCAACCCGCCACTCCAATTCGAGCGTGGCCGCCACATCTTCAAGCGTTGCGCCCGCCGCCAAGGCTTGCTCCGCCTGAGCTCGCACCTCCGCTAAAGCAGCCGACTCGAGCTCGGCTCGCAACTGCACCGCAATTTCCCTCTCTACTTCGGGGAACGGGGCCACCTGTGGTGGCCTGATCTCATGGACCCTGACAACCGCAAAGCGCTTACCGGAAAGTTCCACAACCTCACTGTTATTCCGCTCTGTAAAGACATCCTCGGAGAACGCCATTTCACGCAACGCTGATTCAGCGAATAGGCCATCGCCCAACTCTCTGGAAAAGGCTGCAGAGCGCTCAACCAAACTTCCGATCGCTGCGGCTGGATCTTGCAAATCAGGGGCATTGAAAGCGAGATCTCTCAATTGCTCTACCGCAACGAGCAAAGCCCGCTCAGCCTCCGCGGATTCGATCGAGCTTCGCAGTTCGTCCTTGATGTCGTCATAACTGACGGACTCGCCGGCTACACGTTCATCCAACCGAATAAAGTGAGTACCCGCATCCGTTGTCACTGCCGCGGACACCTCGCCCGGCGCCTGCAGTTTCGTGATGGCGGCCTCCATTTCCTCTGGAAAGGCCGTGCCATCAGTGAAGCCCAGTTCCCCGCCCAAACTTGCCGATCCAATATCGTCGGAGAGTTCCCGCGCGAGGGCGGAAAATTCCTCGGCCAGATCTAATCGCTGGGACACTTCGGCGACCCGTCGGGCGAAGTCCGCCTGCGACTCCTCCTCACCAGGAATGAGGAGAATGTGTGAGACCCGTGACTGTGCGGTCACGGTGTACTCTTCGCGCACGGCTTCAAACTGCTGCCGAACCGTGTCTTCAGTGACTTCTGGTCGGAACTGGTCGGGCGTCAACAGAATGTAATCCACCACCACCTGTTCGGGATTAAGATAGTCGGATTGGTGAGTTTCATAGTAACCCTGGAGCGCACTGCTAGAGAGCTCGCCCTCTCCGACCAAGGTGCCTTCGGGTATGACCAGGTATCGGACATCCCTCTCCTCTGCAATCAGATCGGCCATAGCCGACAATTCTGCTGTTGTGACAAACTCGCTTTCACTGACAGCGGCTTGCAACTGCGTTAGCACAATGTCCTCTGCCTGTAGGCGTTTAAATCGCTCTGGCGTATAGCCAGCATTCGCCAACACGCTCTTATACGCATCAGGCGAGAATGCGCCGTTGATTTGAAAAGCATCGATGGCCGTTATGGATTTGCCCACCTGCGCGTCAGATGCCACGAGGTTGAGCTCAACCGTTTTTTGCAGCAAAAGCGCTCGCTGAATCAACGACTCCAGTGCTCGAGGCTGGAGCCTATCGTCATCCAGCATCGCAGGATCGATGTCGTCACCAAAAATACTGACCAGCTGTCGCTTCTGTTGAGTCACTGCCTCCTGCAGCGCAAAAGGCGAGATCTCTTCACCATTAACCTCAGCAATTGAGGTGCCGGCGCCGCCGGGTAACAGCGTTTCCAGCCCGAAGGCAGCAAAAGATAAAACGATCAGGCCAATAATGATCTTGGCAGTCGTGCCCTGAGCACCCTGACGCATGGACTGAAGCATGGTGGTTCTTTTCTCCCGGATTCACTGGTCAGCGCTCATACATGCTCAGAGGTTTCCGCGGTCATGAATGAGGGCTTACTACGTAAAGAAGGCGCTCTGAGGCGCCTTCTCGATTTCGCCACACTTGGTGGCGGCAGAGTGGATGGAGGTTACTTGTTAACGGCGTCCTTCAACGCCTTGCCGGCTTTGAATCCCGGCGTATTTGACGCCGCAATCTGAATGGTTTCACCGGTCCGCGGATTACGGCCCTGGCGCGCTGCGCGTGCTTTCACTGAAAATGTACCGAAACCAACGAGTGAAACGCTTCCACCCTTGGCCAGAGCACCCGTAATCGCACCAATCGCTGCGTCCAGCGCACGGCCTGCGGAGGCCTTTGAGAGATCCGCATCAGCGGCAATGGCATCAATCAAATCATTTTTGTTCACGTTATACCCCTTGAGTCTATTGAGCTAAATTGCGTGGCACCTGCCATAGCACCTACGGTAGCGTACTCCTCCGACCGAGAGGGGTCAACGCAGGAGGCGCGGGAAATCAGTGGGATCTGGGCCGTTTTATCTCATTTGCATCGCCTGAGGAATCCTCGGGCGCCGAAATTGATTTCAGATCCTTCATATAGTCATCGTCCGACAGCGGTTCTGGCGAACGCTCCAATGCAATCGAGAGCACCTCATCTATCCATTTGACGGGGCGGATTTCGAGATTCTCTTTGATATTGTCTGGGACTTCCTGCAGGTCGCGCTCGTTCTCGTGGGGAATGATGACGATCTCAATTCCGCCGCGCCGCGCTGCAAGCAGTTTTTCTTTCAGTCCGCCAATGGGTAGCACCTCACCACGCAACGTGATCTCACCTGTCATCGCGACATCCGCGCGCACAGGGATATTGGCAAAACTGCTCACGAGTGCCGTGCACATTGCAATGCCCGCGCTGGGTCCATCTTTGGGCGTAGCACCCTCGGGCACATGGATATGAACATCTCGGGAGTCATGAAGCGCGGCAGCGATACCCAGCGACTGGGATTTTGCCCTAACGACCGTCATCGCCGCGTGTATTGACTCCTGCATCACGTCACCGAGAGACCCTGTCTTGACCAAACGACCTTTACCCAGTGTGACTGCCACTTCGACCGTCAGTAATTCGCCGCCCACCGACGTCCAGGCCAAGCCAGTTACCTGACCGACCTTATTCTCTTTCTCGGCGGTTCCGAAATTGAATTTCCTCACTCCCAGAATGTCGGCAAGCATGTCAGGTGTGATCTCTTGGCCGGCCTGGCGCTCCTTCAAGGCAAAGGACTTAACCATTTTCCTGCACACTTTCGCGATCTGTCGCTCCAGCGCCCGAACCCCAGCCTCTCGCGTGTAGTAGCGGATAATATCCAAACAAGCCGCTTCAGATAGGGAGATTTCGTTCGTTTTTAAACCGTTTAGCTTCGTTTGCTTCGGGATCAGGTAACGCTGGGCAATATTGAGCTTTTCATCCTCGGTGTAGCCGGGAATCCTGATTACCTCCATACGATCCAGCAGTGGGCCAGGGATGTTCATCGTATTGGAGGTGCAGATGAACATCACGTCGGAGAGATCGTAGTCGACCTCTAGATAATGGTCGTTAAAGGCATGGTTTTGCTCAGGATCGAGCACCTCTAGCATAGCGGACGCAGGATCGCCGCGATGATCCATACCCATCTTGTCGATTTCATCGAGCAAGAAAAGCGGGTTGCGCACCCCCGCTTTCGCCATTTTTTGAAGCAGCTTTCCCGGCATTGAACCGATATAGGTGCGCCGATGACCGCGGATCTCAGCCTCGTCTCTGACCCCCCCGAGCGCCATGCGGATAAACTTTCGGTTGGTGGCGCGAGCGATAGACTCCCCTAGCGAGGTTTTGCCTACGCCGGGCGGGCCGACCAAACAAAGCACGGGTCCTTTGAGTTTTTTCACGCGCTTTTGCACTGCAAGGTATTCAAGAATGCGCTCTTTGACTTCTTCCAGACCAAAATGGTCTTCGTCCAGCACTTTTTGTGCTCGGCTAAGATCATGCCGCACCTTGCTACGCTTGAACCACGGGATACTGACCATCCAATCAAGATAGCCTCTTACTACAGAGGCCTCAGCAGACATCGGAGACATCATTTTGAGCTTGCTTAACTCCGCGTTGGCCTTATCCAGCGCTTCCTCGGACATCCTCGATTCGATAATTTT
>JAYNYK010000028.1:0-498 GCA_038102985.1 Halieaceae bacterium | reverse complement strand
CACCCAACTCTTTCTGGATCGCCTTCATCTGTTCGTTTAGGTAGTACTCGCGCTGGCTTTTCTCCATCTGCTTTTTCACTCGCCCACGAATCCGCTTTTCTACCTGAAACAGGTCTATTTCCGCATCCATTAACGATTGCAAATGTTCCAATCGAGCTCGAATATCGGCGATTTCCAATATGCGCTGCTTCTCCTCAAGGTCGACACTCATATGCGCTGAGATCGTATCCGCGAGGCGACCTGGATCATCGATTCCGGATAGTGAGGTCAAAACCTCTGCCGGTACTTTTTTGCTGAGGCCTACATATTTTTCAAACTGCTCCACTGTCGTGCGGACCAGTGATGCACCGTCTTTGCTTCCGAGGGATTCGGACTCGATTTCCCTAACGGAGGCGACGGCGAACTCATCCTCTTCGTCAATGGCGAGCACGGCGGCACGATAGCTGCCCTCAACCAGCACCTTGATAGTGCCGTCAGGCAGTTTCAGGAGTTGCAGAA
>JAYNYK010000027.1:27027-32427 GCA_038102985.1 Halieaceae bacterium | reverse complement strand
GTTCTGTTTTTAATATCGAGCATGATTTCTGTCCTCTGTGGTACCAATGCACCGGCTAACGGGGCGCCTGAGATAAAAACCGGGCGTGACGGAGCAAGCCTAGGAGACCACTTTCAGCGTGGTCATCGTTGGTCAGCCAAATAGCGAGAAAAGTTTGGTCGCTGCCAACGTCAACACCACACCGATAACGCCAATGACCACCAGATTTTGCCGCCACCCATTGCGATAGTCTCTTGGAATCAGCGGGCTGTTCACCATAGCGAGTAAAACCAGGGCAACCAACGGCAAAAGCACCGCATTGGTTGCCTGAGCCAGCACAATCAACACTACGGGCCGCGCAGCAACCAGAGCGAAAGCCATACCCGCCGCCAAGACGGTGAGTGCAACGCCCTTGAAAGCCTTACTGCCGGAAGAGGAATCCCACCCCATTACACCGCACACTGCCCACCCCGCCGCCACCGGTGCGGCAATGGCGGAGGTCAGCCCAGCTGCAAATAAGCCCGCACCAATGGCCCAACGCCCCACCCCAGGAAACCGTTGCTCGATACTCATCTGCAGGGCCTCAAGGGCAGGCCTAGAGGTATCGCCCGCTATCACGACAGTACCCACCACCATAATGGCTGCCGTAACAAGGCCGCCGATAATAATGGCCGCGACAGACTCAAATCGCGCCTCGCGCAGGGCATCCGGCAAAGCCACGCCCAACCAGCGGTGTCGCACCGCGGTCGCGTGCAGAAACAAGTTGTAAGGCACGACGGTCGTGCCAATCAGCGCAAGCGCCAGGGTCGCATCGAAACTCGCCACACTCGACGCCGCCTGACGGTGCGCCGCCATCAAGTCTGGCAGGCAAGCCACCGCCAAACCGATTAACAAACAGGTCATCAGGCCCACCAACGTCAGCATGGTGCGCTCGAGCAATCGGTAGCGGTCGATGACAATGAGTGTGGCGGCTACCGTGCCGGTCAGCAGCACGCCATGGGTAAACGCCGCGGGCGTCGCGCCCGACAAACCCAACGCAGCACCCACTAAATTCCCCGATTGATACGCGGCATTACCCAAACCAATAGAGCAGAGTATGAGCAGTGCTACCGGCATGCCCCATCCGCGATCCTCGCCAAACCGCCGGATCAGTGGCGCCAAATCCTGATTGGTCGATAACGCGCTACGAATCGAAAGCTCCTGAAGCACGATCGTTGCGAGCACAGAAATGGCGACTGCCCAGATTAAGGTCACCCCGGAATGAGCACCCGCCACGCTGGCGGTGGTGATAGTGCCCGGCCCAACAAAAGCCGCAGCCACCATAAAACCGGGGCCAAAGGTCAGCTTCATCACCACTGACCCTAATCTGTCACTGGCGATTCGGGCAACAGGTGAGGTTCAAATTCGTGGCGCGGTGCGTCGTCAACAATGCGGACCCAATCCTGTTTCGACGCGGTCCATCCGTGACATTTGGGTATCAGGTGGTGGGTATCATCCAAGGTGCCAATAGCGATATAGGCGGTCGCGGGAGCGGCCTCTACCACAACGTAAAGGGGCGAGCCGCAATCCCCACAAAAGTAACGCGCAACGGTCCTGCCGCTCTCGGTGTCACTGTCCATAAAGGCCTTTGGCGAGCCGCTGATCTCCAACGCCGCCATAGGCATCGCCACAAATGGCACAAACGCGGCACCCGATTGGCGCTGGCAGTTTTTGCAATGGCAAACATCAAGGTCCGGTAATGGTTGCGCCAGCGTATACTGAACGCGCCCACACAAGCATTTTCCTGTCGCAGACATCTCGCTCCCCCCAGTCGATAACCCTGATTCGCTCAATCCCGCCGGCTGACTTCAGTCAACCAGATAGCGCTCCGGCTCGCCCGACTTGTGTACCCTGAAGATCACCAGTTCAGCGCCCTCCTCGCCGGTGTGCCCCGCATGAACCGTCTTTGGCGCTATTTTCTGCACGTCACCCGCCCGCGCCACCGTATCGGGCAAGCCGCGACGCGCCAGGGTCACGGCACCCTCAATAACATAAAAAATCTCCTCCCCCGGGTGCCAATGCCAGGGCAACTCGGTGTTTGCCGGAAAACTCACGCGACTCACAATGACTTCCTTATCGGCTGCTCCCTCAATCGTCTCTCGGAGCAAAGTCTCGGCAGCAACAGCCGCTGGAACAGGCGTGACCTCTGCTTGCGCGAGGGCGGGTAGCGGGGCGCAGAACAGGCCGCCCAACATCGTGATTAAAAAACAGTGCGAAGCGGTCTTATTGACTGACATTGGCATGCATCCGCGAGCCGCTGAGGAGGCTACCAGCATAGCCGCTCAGACTATCGACGGGTAGCGTAGGAACGCAGCCTCTCGGTCACGGCACGCGAACAGGCGCTGTCTCATCATTAACGTCCACGTTATCTAGCATGGGGCAAACCTCGATCACATGGCCGCTATGCCGATATTTTCATCAAACTATTACCTGACTTAAGATGCAGCAAAGCACACGGGCCATAGCACTCGAATAGCGACAGCGAAGCGAGTCGCCGGTTCAGCAAACCGGCAATCAGGGGCGATAGCGTCGGAGTAACAAAGTGATGGAACAGCAGGACATACAAAACTTACGCGCACTGATGGAATATGAAGGTGCGAGAACGGCGCCCCCCGAGAGTTTCCCCCACCTGCCTGACATCCCAGCCGGTCGCTATACCGACGCGCGTTTTTTCGAATTAGAGCAGACCGAGATTTTTAAAAAGTCCTGGTTATTTGCCGCGCACCTCGACGAGATTCCCGAGCCCGGTTGCTATATGACCTGGGAGCAGGCTGGCGAGCCAGTCGTGATCGTGCATACCGAGAAAGGTGAAGTGAAAGCCTTTTACAACGTGTGCTCCCACCGCGGCGCGCCGGTCGTCACCGAGCCCAAAGGCAAGCGGCTGCGACTCACCTGTCAATATCATGGCTGGAGTTATTCGCTGGATGGCGAGCTTCAGGCGGTAAAGGACCCCGAGGATTTTCGCGATCTCGATTTCAGCTGCCGCAGCCTGCCGGCCATTCGATGCGAAACCTTCGGTAAATTCATCTTTGTCAATTTCGATGAAAAGGCCGTCAGCCTGCTCGAGTGGCTCGGACCCATTGCCGACGAATGGCGAGAATTTCGATTTGATCAGTGCAGACTGTCTGCGCGCCACAGCTTTGATCTCGACTGCAACTGGAAGATCGCCATGGAGGCGAATACCGAGGTGTACCACGTACCCAACATTCACCCGACCACAGTCGCGCCTTTGTTGGATCACCGCCGCAATGTAAACACGCTCTACCCTAACGGACACGGGCGTATGGTGGCACCGCCGCCCCGCGTCAGTGAAACCGAAAACGCCGAATCCACCCGCCATGTGGGTGCCCGCGCCGAGATCGCCACCGTTGGCGAAATTGCGCGAACGTGCATCCAGTCCTACGGCATTTTCCCCAACTGGGTATCGCAACTCACAGAATTTGTGCTGGCCCCGCTACTCTTTTGGCCGAACGGGATCAACAAATCTCGTCTGGAATGCTGGACGATTGCGCCCGATTGGGGCGATGGCGAAGGCCCGGATTACTGGACCCTCAATAACGGTGAGGAGTTGTGCCAGATCCTGCGGGAGGACACCGAGTTCGGCACGCGAATCCAAAAATCGATGGAGTCACCGGGCTTTAAAGGGGTGCCATTGAGCTATCAGGAGGCGCGCATCTACCACTGGAATCAGAACGCCGATCGCATGATCGGACTCGATAAAGTGCCAGAGGATCTGAGTGTGCAGCAGGTGATTGGTGAGGACTGGGTTCATCCCAACGACCCCCGGCTCGCCGAGCTGTCCTTAAATAGTACGCCCTGAAAACCTCAGGGTGGTAAGCGCGCCCCAGGGTGCCCGGGGCCGCACTACTTTATCTTCTAATAGAACAAACTGCTGATCGGCTCGTTCCGGAACCCCCGGTCACTCCATCACCTTGACCAAAATATCATCGCGGTGGGATTGAATCATGAGGTTTGCGGTGTGCAGTCTCGCCTCGAAGATTTTTGAGACCCGGTTCACCCCCGCCGCAAAGTCTGCATATTTGTCGAAACCGCAGGACGTATAAAACGCCAGCTCCGGCCCCCAGGCATGCTCATACCGGTTGCAGTTGCCGAAAGCCTCGTCGTAAGCGCTGTAAAACTCCTCCGCCTTCTCCTGCATCTCGGCATTGGACAACTGCGGCGCAAAAGTCGTAGCGGCAATGAGCACATACTGAGGTGCCTTGGTCATCTTCAGCTGGGTCGTCATCACCAGGTGATCCGAGTGACTGCCAAACAGCTGGGGCTCATCGGGTGTTGGTGGCGGTGGCGAGCCGTCCATAATGCTGGCGAAGTGATCAATATCGTCAAAGGTGCAGGTCGTATAGAACGCCCGCGGCGAACCAAACTCATGCTTATACATGGAGCAGTTATTAAAGCCGCGGGCCTCCTCGGCTTTTAGGTACTCAATGAGCGAGGCCTCTATCTCGCTCGGCTTCGCACCTGCCGGTATCTCATAAGTGGACCACAGCGCCATGGGCAGGGCTTTAGGTTTGTCGCCGTGATGATCTGCATGCACAGAAAACGAGAAACAGCCCGCAATCAGCAGCGCAATTATATTTGAGTATTTCATACCATCCCCCTGTTTAAGTTCGTTGAGGGAAAGTTAGCACACTCGCCGCCTGGTCTCAGGAAAAATGAACCGTGAATCCCGCTATACGCGCCTCGCCGCAAGCACCGCCAGTGCGGAGCCCGACCCAACAACAGCACACCACGACCTGAGAAACCAGCTGCGCCGCGGTGAGGCCAGCTGCGCCGCTTCCTCGCGGTGACTGACTTCGTCGGCCTGACAATCCACTAAAATCTGCCTGAGCACACCGTAGTCACCTTGAGCCTCCAGTCGATCAATTTGCTGCTGGTAGTGATGATCCACAAAATGCTCAACCGCCTCTATCGTGGCAAATACCGCGCGGGGACCTACCAGTGCCGGTAGGGCACCGGTCAACCAGCCCATGACGCGCCAGAGTGGAATCAGCTTCGTGCGCCCGCTGTGAGGCACGATCTCCTCCATCAGAGACAGGTGCTGACGCTCGGTGACGAGATGACGCTCGGCGAATTGCCGCACGGCCCCATCCTTCGATAGCGCAAGTATGCCGCGATAGATCATCACCGCGCCGTACTCACCCGCGTGATCTGACCGAAGCTCCTGCCGTAACCACAGGGGCATTGCGTTAAAGCTGGGCCACACCACGGCATTGGCGGTTTTGGCGCCGGTCAGCTGCTCGACACAATCAGGTGCTTGGGCGTCACGGGCCGGCTGTGCTATCGCACCCACGCCGACCAGAGCACCATCGGGGCACGGCCCTGCGGCCGCAGGCGCGGCTGTCATCGAGTCAGGTCGCGGGA
>JAYNYK010000027.1:0-26927 GCA_038102985.1 Halieaceae bacterium | reverse complement strand
CGATACTGCACATCGCCCTCATGAAGCCGATGCCATGCCGTCTCGATCTCCTCGGGTTGAATCAGCTCTATGTCAGCACCGATCCCCTTGGCGTGGGCAAACTGCACCATCTCCCGGGTATCCGCAATGCCACCGATGAGAGAGCCCTCCAAACTACGATCACCAAACACGATCAGCGCCGGAAATACCGCCAACTGCTCAGTGGGCACACCCAGCAGGCACAACTTGCCGCCTCTTCGCAGGAGTGGGAACCAGCGGTTGAGATCATGAGGATTGGAAATCGTATCGATGATGAGATCGCACTGCCCCATCCACGCATGAAGATCTTCCGACTCCGGATCGAGCACCTCATCGGCGCCAAGCCTCTTCGCGTCGGCACGCTTGGCCTCAGACCGGGAGGCCACCAATACCCTCGCCCCCATTGCACTGGCGAACTGGATCGCGAGATGACCCAGCCCGCCAACGCCCAAGACACACAGGGTGGTGCCCGGACCCACATTGAAGCGCTTCAACGGGGTATAGACCGTGATGCCTCCGCAGAGTAATGGTGCCATCCGCGCAAGATCAGCGCCCTCTGGGATCGGTACCAGGTAATCGAAGTCGACCACGTAGTCAGAGGCATAGCCCCCGTAGTTGACCCGCCCGTCTCGATCTTTGCTGTTGAAACTCAGTGTGAAACCGGTCTCGCAATAATGCTCATCCCCCGATTCACAGGCAGCGCAAGTGCGGCAGCTGTCTGCGATGCAACCCACTCCGACCGCGTCGCCGATCGACACACCACTGACGTCGGCGCCCATCTCGGTGATCACACCGACCATCTCGTGGCCGGGCACCATGGGGTACATCCCACCACCCAACTTATCGCTCGCCGCCACCAAATCAGAATGGCAAATGCCACAGTACTTCAGTGCCAGCCGAACATCCCGCGACCCCAGAGGTCTCCGCTCGATCGTCGTACGGCTCAATCGCGTGCCGGCTTCGGTTAGTTGATAGGCAATAGTCATCGGTGGATCTCCGGGTTATTTGGGCCGAGCATTCACGGCGCTCGTCATGTTGCCCGCACGCATCAGCGGGCCTCATGCAGCCAATCATCAACCTTTGACTCAATACGGTCGATGACTGACATAAAGGCCTCTCGAATAGCGGCGTCATCTCCCTCGACGCGGGAGGGATCCGGCAAGCCCCAGTGGAGCTTTTCAACCGCACCCATCCACACTGGGCAGACCTCCCCGGCCGCGCTGTCGCAGACGGTTACCACTTTGTCGGGCGAAAACGATTCGAGGTCATCCCAGGATTGACTGACAAGACCACGTGTCTCGTATCCGCGTTCCTCGAGATACCGCAGGGTCAGGGGATGCACGGCGGCAACCGGCGCACTGCCTGCGCTGGCCGCCTCAAGTCTGCCTGCGCCGCGTTGGCGAGTGATGGCCTCACACAAGATACTGCGACAGCGATTGTGGGTGCAGATAAAGAGCAAACGCATTAGGCGCGCCGCATCAGGATTTCAGAGGAGCGTGTCAGGGGGCGCTTTAATCCGACTCCGGCAAATAGAGGGACCGCCGTGGCTCCTTGAATACCCGCTCCATCATCGGCTCAAAAAACGACAGATCATAAAATTCAGCATCAGGATCAAAAGCCGGTGCATCGTACTTCTCAATAAACTCCAGTGTTTGAGCATAGTGCGGATGATCTTTGTACTGATCCCGCAGATTACGGTCGAGCCCCATGTAATGGAAAAAATAATATCCCTGAAAAATGCCGTGATGCTTGACCATCCAGTGGTTTGCCTCACTCACATAGGGCTCCAGTAACACCGCCGCAACATCCGCATGATTGGCAGGGCCGAGGGTATCGCCAATGTCGTGTAGCAAGGCACACACGACATATTCTTCATCCTTGCCATCTTTGTGTGCAAGGGTCGCGGTTTGTAAACAGTGGGTCAGCCGGTCAACAGGAAATCCGCCGCAATCACCCTCGAGCAAGAGCAAGTGCGCCTTGAGCCGCCGGCACACATCACCTCGAAATGCCAAAAACTCCGCGCCAATAATTTCCCAGTCTTGCTGGGTGCCATCTTTCATGTGGTGGAACTGCGCGCGCTGCGGCAAGGCCTGATTCATGGGGCTACTCCTCACTGTTTGCGCCGAGAATACTGATGTCCCCTGAATGCATCAAGGCGCTTGATGGCGGTCTGTTGTGACACAGCTCACGGCGCCGGCAACGGGACTCATAACCCCGTTTGCTCGACCGCGATCCCCATCGCTGACCGTGACCTACCCCATTCATATCCCCAAGGCTACCAGCAGAGGGCACCGATGACGCCAAGTTACCAGCGGTGGTTTGCCGCGTTGGGTAACAGTAAACTGCCATCTCTGTGCCGCATAAAGGCGGCACAATCAGGGATTGATGAAAAGGAAAATGCCATGAAATACGTGATGATCGGCGCCTGTGTTGCGGGCCTCATTTCTCTCACCGGATGCGCCACCTCGGCACCGCCACCTGCCACCACACCTGATGGTCTGGAACTTGTTCGCAGCGACAAACACAGTGCGGTATATATGAAACCCGACGCGGAGCTCGACAGTTACGGCAAATTTGGTGTGGTGCCCTGCCAGGTCGCTTTCCGCAAAAACTGGCAGCGTGATTACAACTCTGCCCACCGGAGTAGCACGCAGCAGGTCAAGCAGCGTGATATCGATCGCATCAAAAGCGAGCTGGGTGAGGAATGCACTACGTTCTTTACTAGCGCATTGACCGAAGCACCGGCGTACGACTTGGTTACCGAGTGGCAACAAGGCGAGCCGGTACTGCTGGTCTTTCCCAATATCGTTAATCTTGATATCACCAGCCCGGATCTGCAGAGTCCCAACATGAGCCGGACCTACTCCGCCTCGGCGGGCTCAATGACCATGTATCTGGAGCTCATCGATGCCGAGACTTCTGACGTGCTCGTGCGCGCTTATGACAGCAAGGCTGATCCGGACACCATGGTCAATTACGCCAACAAGATCACCAACCGCCAGGCGGCTGATCGCATGTTAAAAGATTGGTCTTCTCGTCTGCGGGCTGCCATGGATGACGTCATAGGAGCGTCATCTGACGGCTCGTGAGTGCCTTCAGCAAAGGCCTGATCGCGTTAGTAACGCTGACACTGGCCGCCATTTGGATTTTGCCAAAATGGGCTCCTGTGGAAGCAGAACGCTGGAGCCCACCCCTTAACCCCGGCCTCTCGGGGCCTTATGCGCCGAATCAGGCGCTGGCGGCACTGTCGACATTGCCGGTAGGCCCCGCGCCAGAGCACGTGGCCTGCACCGGCAGTGGCGAGTTGTTCACCGGACTGGACGGCGGCGACATCATGCAGCGCAGTGCCGCTGGCGAGTGGACTCGCCTCGGCACGACCGAAGGGAGGCCGCTGGGCATCAGGGCAAATGAGCAGGGGGAGCTCTGGATAGCCGACTCGATTAAAGGCCTTTTACACATGACACCCGATGGCGAGATCACCGTACTTGCAGACGCCATCGGGGAAGAACCCCTTCGCTTTGTTGACGACCTCGATGTGCAACAAAACGGGCATATCTGGTTCTCTGATGCCAGCCAGCGGTTTGACTATCGACAAGTCGCACTGGATTTTTTTGAGGGTAGCCGAACGGGCCGGCTTTTGCGGTACGACCCAGCGACCAAAAAGATCGACGTGATGATGAGCGGCCTGTTTTTTGCCAATGGCGTGACCTTGGGGCCCAACGAAGACTACGTGCTGGTGAATGAAACGGGGATGGGCCGCGTTCATCGCCTGTGGATCACCGGGGAGCGGGCGGGGGAGCGAGACATCTTTGTGGATGCGCTGCCCGGCACCCCTGACAACATTCGTTTTGACGGCGTCGATACCTTCTGGATCGCCATGCCCTCCCTACGAGCCTCGATCGATGCACTGGCACCGCTGCCCCGGTTGCGAGCCGTCTTGTCGCTACTGCCATTACCTTTGCTGGAGGCGGCCGCGCAACCCGCCACCTTTGTCATTGGGGTCAATCTGGAAGGGGAAGTCGTCCACAATCTCCAGGACCAGAACAATCCCTTTCACTATATTACGGGGGCAACCCCGTGCGGCGACAAGCTGTATCTGGGCAGCCTGCGAACCGACGGGGTCGGAGTGCTACCCCTCCCCCAGTGAGGACCAAAACATGGAGAATGCAGCGCAGATAGCGTTCTGGAACGGCGACACCGGTCAAAATTGGGTGACTCATGATGCGCTGATGGAGACTATGCTGTTCCCTGTGGGGGAGCAGGTTCTGGATGCGTTGCCTATTACCTCAGGAATTCATGCACTCGACGTCGGCTGCGGCTGTGGCCATCCCACCCTGTCACTCGCCAGACGCATTGGCCCACGGGGCTCGGCAACGGGTATTGATATTTCCGAGCCCATGCTGAGCGTGGCGAGCAGCCTGACAGATCAGGCTCCTAGCGAGAGTGCCCCGATTTCCTTCATCAAGGCCGATGCACAAACCCACCGCTTCACGGGAGCGCCCTTTGATATCGTCTTCTCCCGATTTGGGGTGATGTTTTTTGAGGACCCCATTGCCGCTTTTCGTAACATTCAGTCTGCGATGCAACCTCAGGGTCAGCTGGGATTTTGCTGCTGGCAGCCCCGGGCAGTGAACCCCTTCATGACGGTCCCTGCCATGGCGGCTATGGAACTGCTGCCTCCACCACCCGAAGTGTCGCCCCGCGCACCGGGCCCTTTTGCATTCGAGGACGCCGATTATGTTGAGCACATCCTCTCCGAGGCGGACTTTAAAGCCATCACGATCACGCCCGTATCTCAGGTCCTCGTATTTGGCGAAGGCCTCTCGCTCGACGCTATTGTCGATCGTCTGGTTCAAATTGGCCCTATCGCGCAAATGGTGAGAGACGCCCCCGAGACGCTAAGAGCGCCGGTTCTGGATAAAGTTAAAGCCGCCGTGTCACCTTTTTTCAGCGAGGCCTCGGGAATGACACTCGACGGCCATTTCTGGCAGGTAAACGCCGTCGCTTAACCCCAACTGCCAGCGCGGTTGCGGCGCCGCGGGTCTTTGGCGGGGGCAACTCTCGACGTCGCTGCCCTGTCGCTGACCCCGGGGGTCTCACCGATCACCCCACGGGGTGGCACCCCCGCTTATGGCATAATGCGCGCCGCTTGCGTTGCAAATTTTTTCTATCAAAACAGGATTAGCCCTATGGATACCCAATCACTTTTTTCGCTGGCGGGCCGAACCGCTCTGGTCACTGGTGGCTCCCGCGGCATCGGAAAAATGATCGCCAGTGGCTTTATTGGCCAAGGCGCCAAGGTCTATATCTCAAGCCGAAAAGCAGATGTCTGCGAGTCGGTAGCCGCAGAATTGGGTCCCAACTGCATTGCCGTGCCTCAGGATATTTCAACCGTTGAGGGCTGCAAGGCATTGGCAGCAACCATGGCCACCAATGAGGACCACGTTGATATTCTGGTCAACAATGCCGGTGCTGCTTGGGGCGAAGACTTCGAAACCTTTCCCGAAGCGGGGTGGGACAAGGTCATGAACCTCAACGTGAAATCCATCTTTTTTCTCACCCAGGCAATGCATAATCTGCTTAAGGCGGGCGCCTCTCAGGAACAGCCGGCGAAAGTCATCAATATCGCCTCGATAGACGGCTTGCGTCCAAACCCCTGGGAAACCTACAGCTATCAGGCCTCAAAAGCGGCGGTGATCAATCTCACCAAGCGGCTCGCCGCGCGGCTGGTCAAAGACGGTATTCTCGTGACGGCGATCGCGCCCGGCGCCTTTGCCTCAGAAATGAACAAAGCTGCCCGGGATCTGGGTGACATTGTAGGGCAGCATGTGCCAGCCGGCCGCATCGGCAATGATGAAGACATGGCGGGGGTGGCGATTTATCTCGCCGCGCGATCAGGCGACTATGTCGTCGGAGAGACGATTACGGTGGATGGCGGTGTGGTGCACGCTTTTCTCACTGAAAGCTGGGAGGTTGATCCCGCCGGCGGGCATTGACCACGCGGACAACCTGCCGATCATAAAAAGCGAGCTTTGGCGCTCGCTTTTTTGTTTGGAGCGCAAAGCTTGGCCGTTACACGGTCTCTGCTGCTAATAGTTCCGCGCTAGGGTGCCTCACCAGACAGGCGACCATTGGCAACAGTGGGGCTACTCACCGATCTATTCCGCCCGCTGATACAGCTGCTCCATCATCTGGTCGATGGTAAATGTCGCTGGGCGCTGACGCGGCGGATAAATCTTTAGCGTCTCCAAGAACCCCATCAGCTCGACTCTGGCGAGAGTCAAGCGTGGCAATGCGGTGCGCACCCACCAGTCATTGTAGGTATTGGAGTTTTCGTCGGCGCGCTCGAACGGGTCTCGGCGCAAATGAAATACCTTGGGGATGCGCAGCGTCTGGAATTGCTCACGCCAAACATCAAACTCCTTTGCCCGCTGCTCGGCGTAAACTACCTTCCAGTCACCCACACGCATGGCCGTGAGCAGGCCGTCATCGCTCCAGTAATAAAAGGCATTGCGCGGGCCTTTCTCTGCCTCTCCAGTCAAGTAGGGCAAAAAATTGAAGCCATCAAGATGGTTATGATAATCCCGCCCATTCACCGTCACACCAGCCTTCAACTCTTCGCCAATCGTCGGTCGGCCCGCGGCCGCCATGAGCGTGGGAACCCAGTCCTCGTGAGACATGATGTCGTTGAGTAGGGTGCCCGCAGGTATCTTGCCCGGCCAGCGGACCATCGCCGGCACGCGAAAGCCGCCCTCCCAGTTGGTATTTTTTTCGCTACGAAAAGGAGTAATGGCTGCGTCTGGCCAGGTATTGAAATGCGGCCCGTTATCGGTGCTGTAAAAAACGATGGTGTTATCGGCGATGCCCAGCGCATCCAACTGGTCCAGCAGTCTTCCCACCAGATTGTCATGCCCGACCATCGCATCGTTATAAAAACCCTGACCGGACAACCCCTCCTCTGCTTCGGGCGTGTGGGTATAAAAATGCATGCGCGTAGAGTTAAACCAAACAAAAAACGGCTTGTCCTCCTCCGCGGCGCGCTGAATAAATTGCTGGGCGCCGTCCAGGAACTCGAGATCCACCGTCTCCATACGTTTGCGATTAAGTGGCCCCGTGTCGGTTACCCGCCCGTCGGCAAAACTGTGTACCACCCCCCGCGGGCCAAACCGCTCCCGAAACGCCGGGTTCTGAGGGTAATCAGGATCCTCCGGCTCCTCTTCCGCGTTGAGGTGATAGAGGTTGCCAAAAAATTCGTCGAAGCCATGCTCCGTGGGCAGAAACTCGTCGCGATCACCCAGATGGTTTTTGCCAAATTGGCCAGTGGCGTAACCTTGCTCTTTGAGTAACGTTGCCAGCGTGACATCTTCGGGGCGAATGCCGAGATCAGCGCCGGGAACGCCCACCTTAGTAAGGCCGGTGCGAATGGGTGACTGCCCGGTGATAAACGCGGAGCGCCCCGCCGTGCAACTTTGCTGTCCGTAATAGTCAGTGAACTTGGCACCCTCATTGGCAATGCGGTCAATATTGGGGGTCTGATAGCCCATCATGCCCATGTTGTTGGTGGAGAGGTTCCAGAAGCCGATATCGTCACCCCAGATGACGAGGATATTGGGTCGCTCGAGTGCGTGTAGCTGGGGCGCGGCCAGATACAGACACAATAACCATCGTCCCCAGTAGAAAATATTTTTCATGCTCGTTTCTCCCTGCGGTTTTTGGTTGTGGCGAGATCGAAAGATCCGACAATACCGATTGCAGTTTGCTGACCCTAACTGCCTAGCGCCGCGAATCACCTGTAGTATACCGCTGATCACGGGAGGCACCGATGAGCACCATCACATTCAATGGAAGAGAAATTCGGCCCGGCAAGGTGATCTGCGTGGGCAAAAACTATGCGGCTCACATATCCGAAATGAATTCGGTCCCCGCTGAGGAAATGGTGGTATTTATGAAACCCGCCACCGCTATCGGCACCGAACTTCACGCCGCCATAGATGAGCCCCTGCACTACGAGGGAGAGATTTGTCTCCTAGTAAAACAGGGGGCGATTGCGGGGATTGGATTTGGGCTGGACCTTACCAAACGGGAAACCCAATCAAAGCTCAAAGCCGCCGGACTCCCCTGGGAGCGCAGCAAGGCGTTCACAGGCTCTGCCCTTTTCAGTGAGTTTGTGCCAGCGCCGGCGGATCTCAGTCGGTTGGGTATTGAGCTCATCGTCGACAGCGAAACTCGGCAAGCGGGTGACGTTAGTCTGATGTTGTATCCCCCCGACGTTATTCTCACTGAGCTACAGCAATTTATGGTGCTGGAAGATTTCGACATCATTATGACGGGCACGCCAGCGGGGGTGGGCCCCGTGAAAGCCGGAGAACAATTCCGGGGTCGAGTTTGCGATGGAGAGCAGGAACTCGTGAGCGGAGCATGGCTGGCTCAGTGAAGCTCGCGAGGCATTTTGATTTCAACAGAGTCTTGGCCTAGATTCGAAACGAAAGCGCGGATGACGTCTTCGCGATTGCCGCCACTAGAATAAAACCATCTGCTCATCGGTCCGGCAAATGCTTCTGGCGCATCATGAATTTTACGTCTCAACGATTGTCACGCGCTGGGTTTTTCAGTACCGTCGAATAAACCAGTGAGCGAGGCCCATGCAAGCGATTCTCAAGCTGGACGTGTCGGGTCAACCCAGAGGGTGGCTGACGCTGAATGAGGCGGTGACCGCCTACGCCCGCGGCGATGTTCTTTACGGCATCGGAGAGTCGCTGCCCCCTGTCTTTGGCGGTATCCAGCGACTGACGGGCATACGGTCGGAAATTATTCTGCAACCAATCGTCGCCCTAGAGGGCAGGGTGCTCAATCATTTTGCTCCTCCCTTGTGTAACCGCACCCTTTTCCGGAGAGATGACCATCGGTGCCTGTACTGCGGTAGCCAATTTCAGCGAGCGGAGCTCACCCGAGACCATGTGTTGCCGATCTCCCGTGGCGGCACCGACAAGTGGGAAAACGTGGTGGCGGCCTGCAAACGTTGTAACTGGCTCAAGGACTGCCAAACACCCGAAGAAGCCCATATGCCGCTCCTCGCGGTCCCGTTTAAGCCCAATACCTACGAGTGGCACTTTCTCGCCAAGGATCGGATTTTGGCCGATCAAATGGACTACCTTTCCCAACAATTCAAAGCCGAGCGGGACTGGGCTCACTAACAGCTATCCTACCTCCTATCCAGTTGGTACGCGCACGGGGGCGTCGGGGATATGATCGAGCCAGACAGCATTACCGCAGCAATCCATAATGGCTTGGCACAACACCTGCGCTTGGTACCATGGCGACAGGCTGATTAGCGACAGGCTGAAGGAAGCCGCTCTTTGTGAACTCTGATTTGATAATTACCTTAATCGGCATGCCCGGGAGCGGGAAAAGCACGGTGGGGAAAGTGCTCTCTAAACAGCTGGGCCTCGAGCGCATCGATACCGATCGCTTAATTGAATCCCGGGAAAAACAAACCCTGCAGCAAATCATGGACACCCATGGCAACGCCAGGTTTCGCGCTGTTGAAGAAGCGGTGTTGATCGAAATGCCCGTGTTCCCCTCCATCATTTCTACTGGGGGCTCGGTGGTTTATAGCGAGAAAATCATGCGCCGCCTGGGTGCCGCCTCTACCGTGTTTTACCTGCGAGCGCGCTTTGAAACTATCGAATATCGCGTATCGCTGGACCCGCAGCGCGGCATCGCCGCCGATGGGTCACAGAGCCTCAAAGACATCTATGATGAGCGTATTCCCCTCTACGAACGCTACGGTGAGTTCGCCGTGGATTGCGATGATGCCTCCCCCGACGAGGTCGCCGAGATCATTGTGGCTCATCTGCGACCAACCTCGAGCTCTTCATAAGACAAGCCTCCAATGCCCCATAGCGGGTGCGGGCGGAGCACGCGAGATCGGTGCCGAGCTCATTTGTAGCGGGGGGAACCGACTTTTATACCTCTAAACCGGCCACAGTACTTAGCTTAATTTGTTATTTAGGGCATAACGGTTCAGTCCAAAAAATTTCTTGTGACAAAAGGATGCCTGCGCTGAGATGGCGCCAACCGGCCAAGGGGGCTGGTCTTTTTTGTTCAGGATCATCGGGAGGTGATTTGTGGGTGAGAGGGAGACCAATGCGATAACAGAAGAACCGGCAGATGACTTTTTTGAACCGGCGGGCGAGTTGAGCGATGAGGACTTTGATTCTCTGGATTTCGCTGAAGCTGTGACCGAAAAAGCACTGAAAGCCGCAAAGCGGCGGCGCGCCGAGGAGCGCCTTGAAATGCTCCGTCTGCGCGAGGAACTGGGGGATTACGATCTGGAGTTTGACGAGGACTTTTAAGGGTGCGTGGCGCTAGGTAGCGGGGGGTCGATCTCGTAGCTCCTCCTGCCACTCAAAGACATTCAGCTCGATAAAGATAAACGCAAAGAGCCAGAGCGCCGCATCCCAGAAATCCAGAAAATCTCCTTTGAAACCCCAGTAAATGGCTGCCACCACCAAGGTGGCATAGAACACCGCTTTGAGCGCTGTTGCGAGCCGCGCGGCTGGCTTTGACGCGGGCCCCCAGCGAGTAATGACGCGCACCTCGATTTCCAACACGATGACTACCAGAATCCAGGTCGCGGCGTTCACCACGTCTACCAGCGCCAGCCGCTGCCCCTCCAGAAGCCCCGACGGTGACGCCATAACCTGTTGAAGGCCCGATACGAGACGAGTATCAGCGCCCATGTATCTGCAGTTGTCCGCTGACAGGGGAACAAAGTCATCCAACTTGATCATTACTGACCACTGTTCATCCACGCGCGCACAAATGTCTCCCGTTAGCGGCTCGCTGGGTAGCAGCGTTAGCCACTCGCCAACGTACCCCAAAAATGCCATGACGATAGCCGCCGTGCAGATAAAGCGAACAGCGTGGATAGCAAACCGCAATCGGCCCTGCAGGCGATGGTCAGGAATCACCGCTGTCTCAAGCTCAAACAGCAATAACAGGATCACCCAGGCGATGGTATCGAGCGTGGCAGAAAACAACTGTATGCCGGTGGCCATGGCTTCGCCCGATGCCGCTGCAAACTGGGCGCTGTCCATCTCCTCGACATAAAAGAGCCAGACATTGAGCGACAAAAGCAGATAAGTCGCATACTTCACCCAGCGAAATAGGGGAAACCCCGCCGTTGCGATCTCACTCACCTCGCTGTCCGGTGACCCACGTTGGCAGGGACCCGCACCCGGCTATACCTGAAGCAAGAGATGCTCGCGCTCCCAAGAACTGATCACCCGATTGAACTCCTCGAACTCATCGAGCTTGACCGCCGCGTAAGCGCGCATGAAGAGCTCGCCAATCATCGCCTGTAATTCCGGCGTGTCATTGAGTTTGCGAACACCCTCTTCCAGCGTTCTCGCGACGCCAATGCTATCTTCATTGGCAGTGCCCTGGTGCGGCGCCGTAGGCTCCAAGTGCTGACGCATGCCCAATAGCCCGCTTGCCAAGGTAGCGGTAATCGCCAAATAGGGGTTGGCATCGGCACCGGGGAAACGATTTTCGATGCGTAAATTGGCCGCGTCTGAATTGGGCACCCGAAACGCGGTTGTCCGGTTATCAAACCCCCAGCTCAAGTTAATAGGCGCGGAGATATCCGGTGCGAGCCGACGATATGAATTGACGTTGGGGGCGTAAAAGCTGATGAGCTCAGGCGTATACCGCTGCAACCCCGCCATATATTCCATCATCGCCTGGCTTGGTTTGCCCTCGGCTGTGGCAAAAATATTTTTTCCTGTCTCAAGGTCGATCACGCTCTGATGAATATGCAATGCCGAGCCAGGCTCACGCTGCATCGGTTTGGCCATAAAGGTCGCATACATGTTGTAGCGTTGCGCGGTTTCGCGCACCGTGCGCTTAAAGACAAAAACCTGATCAGCCATGGCCAGCGGATCGCCATGATTGAAGTTGATCTCCAACTGAGCCGCGCCGTTTTCATGTATCAGCGTGTCTACATCCAGTTTCTGTTGATCAGCGAAGTCGTACATGTCCTCGACAAAATCCTCAAACTCCGCAACGGCATCAATGCTGTAGGACAGGCGAGCAACCTCGCGCCGGCCAGAGCGACCCTTTGGCGGCATGAGCTCGTAGTCGGGGTCAGTATTTTTATTGACCAGATAAAACTCCACCTCGGGCGCCACCACTGGCTTGAGCCCGACAGCTTCATACAAGCCCAACACGTAACGCAGAACGTTGCGGGTCGACAACGGATGCGGCTCGCCCTCGGCCGTGTAGCAATCGGCGATGAGCTGGCCGGTGGGTTCTCGCGCCCAAGGAACCATACGCAATGTGCTGGCGTCGGGCCGCAGTAGCATGTCGGTATCGGTGGGCTCTACAAACTCCCAGTGATCATCGGTGTACTCCCCGGTCACCGTCTGCACCATAATGGATTCGGGTAGCTTGATTTCCCGACTGGCCGTGAATTGGTGCGCCGGTATGAACTTGCCGCGGGCATTGCCTGTCATGTCAGGTACAAGACACTCCACCTCGGAAATCTTGTGGTCCTTTAGCCATGCCTCGATAGTCGCCATATCGGCAGTAGGCACTTTGGAGGCCCCTACTGCCTGCTGAGGCGCATAGGCACCCGTCTTGCTCGATGCTGCTTTATGACTTGGTTCACTCATAACGCCCCGCGGGCAGCCAAACACCCGCACAGTATCGGATGGCATCACTGCACCGGCAAGCGGCATAATGCCAGCTATGCAAACCCACACCAAAGATGCGGCCCCGCGTCATTATCCTCCCAGCTGGTATGCCGCCTCGGCGCCATTGCTGCCTCTTTTTGCCCCTCTGCGGGGCGAGATTCAAGCGGATGTTTGTGTGATTGGTGGCGGATACACGGGCTTATCAACTGCGCTTCATCTACGAAAAAAAGGGTATGAGGTGGTGGTACTCGAGGCTGAACGCGTGGGCTGGGGTGCATCGGGCCGTAACGGTGGGCACGTGGGTACCGGGCAACGCGCGGACCAGGCCTCGATCGAGAAATGGGTGGGCTTGGATGCCGCAAAAGGACTCTGGCAGCTGAGCCTCGACGCGGTGCAGCGTGTCTGCCGCCTGATTGAGGAGCACCAAATTGACTGTGAATTGGGCTCGGGCAACCTGCATCTAGCCGCCAAACCCAGTCACGCCAAAGACCTTCAAGAGGAGCTCAGCCACCTGAGCACCACCTACGGCTATGAACAGCTCTCCTATTTGTCGCGGGATGACATCAGCGAACTGACCAGCGCCCGGGGCTTCCATGGTGCGCTGCTTGATAACGGTTGTCGCCACTTGCATCCGCTTAAATACGCGTTGGGTCTCGCCCGCGCTGCTGAGGTGGCCGGCGTTCAGATTTTTGAAGGCACCCGCGGTCGCCCGTCCGCCGATGGTTCCACAGGCGATGTCGTTACTGAGCAGGGCCGTGTGAAAGCAAGCCACGTGGTGGTGGCTTGCAATGCGTATCTGGGAAAGCTGGTACCACGACTGGCGGGTAACATCATGCCGATCAACAATTTTGTGATCGCCACCGAACCCTTGCCCTCGCACTTACTCCCGCGCATCAGTCGCGACAACCTGTCGATGTCAGACACGCTGTTTGTCATCAACTATTGGAAACTCTCCGAAGACGGCAGGCTAATTTTTGGCGGTGGCGAAAATTACTCGAGCCGCTTTCCAAGGGACATCAAAGCGTTTGTGCGGCCGCACATGCTGAAGATCTATCCGGAGCTGGCCGACATCGAAATTGACTACGGCTGGGGCGGCGCGGTGGGCATCACGCTGAACCGTATGCCTGATTTTGGTCGGATCGGTGACCACCTTTGGTACGCCCAGGGCTTTTCCGGGCACGGAGTGCCGACCGCCACTATGGCGGGGTCATTACTGGCAGAGGCCATCGACGACGATACTACGGGCTTTGATTTAATGGCCTCAGTGCCGACCCACCGGTTTCCGGGAGGCACTTTGCTACGCTGGCCCGGACTGGTCGCCGGCATGTTGTTTTACAGCCTGCGCGACAGGCTCGGTCACTGAAAACGGGCCAGCCTGTGGGGACCCAAGTCAGGGCGTCAATGTCATGCGCCGCTGTGAAAATCAGGCTCACCGCCACCCCCCCACCGCAACGATTAAGCGATATGCTTTTAATAGCTCAGAATGCATGATCAGGTCTGTACTGATTGGGCCCACAGCAAATAAGGTGCTGATATGTTAATGACACTTCGCGGCATTACCGCACTACTTGGCCTTGGACTGCTCATATTGGGTTTGGGTTGGTGGGTTCACCCTGAGCCCGCGGCCCATTTGCTTGGAGCAACTCTACTCGAGGGGACGGGGCGCAGTACCCAAATTGGTGACTCCGCTGCCTTCTTCATTGGATCAGGCGGCATGCTGTTATGGGGTGCGCTGCGCGCAAACGCGCACATTTTAATCGCGGGGGGGTGTCTTGTTGGTCTGGTGGCGCCGGGCCGAGTCATTGCAGCGGCGGCGCATGGGGGTGCCTGGACCCTGCCCGAGATTCTCGGCGAGTGCCTGATCTTAGTGGTGGCCATCGCCACTGCCGCGGCTATTCTTCGCACCGAGAATGACCGGCTGTTTTATTGATTCACGGGCCATTGAATGCTGTTAGCCAAACTCAAATCCTTGCTTGGGGCCGAATCTGACGCGACCTCATCGAATGGGCGAGATCCCCTGGAGCTTGCCAGCGCTGCCTTAATGATGGAGGTGGCCCGCGCCGATTTCACTACCGACCCGGTTGAGCTCGACGCCATTCGGGCAATGCTGATCACACATTTTTCCCTCACCGATGGCGAGGTTGCAGACCTCGTGGCAGAGGCCGCCGGGCGGGTTGATGCTGCCACGTGCTTATTTGAATTTACCCGACTCATTAACGAGGAGGCATCCCTAGACCAAAAACGGGCGCTGATCACCCAGATGTGGCGGGTGGCCCTGGCGGACGATGCGCTCAGCCACTATGAGGAGCACCTGATTCGCAAGGTGTCTGAATTGCTTTATGTGACCCACAATGACTTTATGGTGGCGAAGCTCACAGCGCAGAGCGCACAGCCCTGAGCCATCTCGCGGGGGCGCAAGGCGTCATCACTTATCGATCTCGCACGGGTTACTGGCCCCGAGCGCTCATCAGGCAACCAAAAACAATCAGCCCCGTACCTAGCAGGGTACGACCAGTCACGGGTTCTGCGAACAACCACCAACCCAGCATTGCCGCCCAAATAAAGGCGGTATATTCCACTGCTACGAGGCGCTGCGCCTCGGCCTGCCGGTACGCGAGTGACATGAGCATCAGTGAGGAGACCGCGAAGCCAGCGGCCAACGCGGCACCACCCCACTGCATAGCATTGGCAGGCCATGCCACCGCAAAGGGCACCCCCGCGAGAAGTAACACAAAGACAATCGTGTTCTGGTAAAAAGCAATCTCGAGTGGCTGCGCAATCAAAGCCTGCATTCGCTGCAATACCAGATTAACGGCGTACATCACTGCGGAGGCGAGCACCGCGCCCATGCCCAGCAGATCACTCCCTGCATCTACCGCGAGAAGTTCGCCACCCACGACCACCATGACACCGCCAAAACCCAGCCCCGCCGCCAATTTGACGTTGGCGCCGATTTGCTCCCCGAGCATGGGGACGGCAAGAAACAGCGTGATGATAGGGGCCACAAAGGAGAGGCCTATAGCCTGCGCCAGCGGCACGCGCGTCAAGCCAAAGAAAAATAGGTAGGCCATAACCGCGATGAGACACGCGCGGATAAGATGAATCTTGAGCACTTTGCCTGATGCCAGCCGAGGTCGCGTGGGCAGGTAGAGTACCGAGACGAATAAAGTCCCCATCGCCATACGCCAGAACATGGCGTTATAGGTACCCATTGCTAAAGCCTGGCCTTTCATGACGGCATCCATCATTGATAAAAGCAGGATGCCCAGCGTCGCGATCAGCATGGGGTGTTGGGCGATTTTGTTCATCACAGCGTTTTGAGCGTCCATCACCTGCTGATGCGGCAAAATCGGGGCGACGCGGGCGCGATATGCCATGAGTCACTCAAGGCTTCAGGCTGTGCTGCAAAGCTGAGAGGCAGTGGGTAGGCAACCCCAGTCATGGCAAAACCGGTCACAAAATGCCGTTCAGTCGCAAAAGAACGCGGTTTTCTTATTGCCGTCCTCGGTGTAGACCGGCTCCCCACGCTCAATTAAATACGCTTGATTGGTACTACTCACAATACCCACACCCTGCAAAAGGCCGGCCATACGCGCGTAATAAGGATGGTCAAAGTGTGCGGCCAAGCTATCGCTGTCTTCCCATAACTCATAGACCTGCATGCGGGTCGGCATAGCGGGGTCGGGGGCAAAGCAGTAGTCATGACAGCCGGGCTCTTCATCTCGAGTAAGGCGCTGAACGTCAGCAGTTAATGACACCGCCTTGTCACGATCAGCCTCACTGGCAAACTCCAGCGCTGCGACAACAATAATCATTGGCATCCCCTCTTCCAAAAACCCCGCGCCCCGTGGGACAACGCTTCCAATAGACGTTGCTAATCGTCCTCATGAATAAAAAAGTCAGCCACTAGGACACCCCCAGCCAACCCAGAAGGGCTGTTAGCAACATCAAATACAGGCCCGGCAGCTTGAACAGCCTTGCATGGCCCATTGCGCCCAGCAGCAAAAATAGCGCACCGCCCAGCGCGTTTCCGACCAATACAGGGTAACTCAGTAGGGCCAGATCGGGCTTCATGGCTACGCAGACAAGCGTTGCGCCGCTGACCAATAGAAAGATGGTAAACATATGCCACGAGACCAAGCTCAAAGATTGTGTGAGGGGCATGAGATCACTCGCTCGCACATGGCCCATGTAGATCCTGCCACCCACCACGCCATGAAAAATGCCGCCGCCAAAGGCAATCAGGGCGGCCAGCGTCACCAATTGCGATTCCATAAACTTCTCCCCGGCAAATGCCAATGAGGGAGTTTACCCCCAGTGACTCACGGCTGCTCAGTCGCTGATCCTTGGGGTTTTCGCCAGGGTAACAGCCGGGCGCTACCGGTCTGACGCCGCAACCAAAAGGCGGCCAAAGCCCAAACCACCAGCAGGTAGGGCGTATCCGAAATCAGATCCAGCGCCCAGGCACGGTCCTCGGCGAGCCCCGCGGCACGCTGCTCCGCGGTGAGCACCACTCCATGGGTCAGTGATACGAGAAGCGGAAAAAATTTGAATACCGCAGCAACTACCAGCCCAAAGTTGATCCACGCAAAAACCGCCCAACGACTAGGCACGAATGAAGCTCACCATCAGATTGTTCGCTGGCATGGGAACAACGGCGCCAAAAGAGAAGCCACGGGCCTCTGCCACATTGATGACATCCTCTAAATTCCGCACCCCCCAGCGCGGGTCCTGCGCTCTCAACTGCTGATCAAATGCCACATTCGAGGGTGCCGTATGCTCTTCACCGCGTTTAAAAGGCCCATACATCAGGATTGGTGCCTGCGCTTTGATAATCCTGGCCGCCCCGTCGAACAGAGCCTCACAGCAAGACCAGGGTGAGATATGCACCATATTGATATTGACGATGGCGCTTATTGGTTCTGGCAATACTGACTCCTCCACTGACCACCGCGGCGCCAATACATCCAGCCCTTGGGGTGACAACAGATTTGGGGCGTCTGCCTCCTCCCGCCATGCTGCGATCGACGCGATGTTGTTTTCCTCCAGATCCGTGGGTAACCACCAGCGTGGCGCCAGTCGCGGCGCAAAAAAAGCGGCATGCTGTCCGGTGCCCGCCGCAACTTCGAGTATGGTGCCTGATTCAGGTAGCTGCGATTTCAGCACCGCTAGCAACGGGGTTTTATTGCGCTCGGTGGCGGGCGCAAAACGCTTGCTCATGAGCTCATCCTGATTGCTGCCGGTGCGGCCCAGTCTAATCGCCGCCTGCGAGAAAAATAGCCAGCGTAGGAATGAGTAGAACTAACCCCCCCACTACCAGCAAGAGCACCTCAATGCGCCCGCGCCATTTGGGCTGCCCGTCCTCGGGCTTAAAAGAAGAGTTGTCTGTCATGGTGCTCCCTCGCACTGCTATGGCTATGATGAGAGCCCCTACGCCATGGTGCAAGACCCTGTGGGCGGCCCGATATATGGTATTTTCTGTCACATATTGATGCCCGTAACAATGCCGATACGCAGCGGAAACGGTCTACACTTTTCTTCTCAATTTGCAACGCGGTTTTCAGGAGACCCCCATGTTCACGAGCATCAGATTACTTCTCATCCTCGCAGTAGGGGCAACAGCCGGTAGCACTTACGCTAATGTGGTCGTCGATATGTCTCAGGTGCAGGACTACACCCAGTACCAGACCGATTTGCAGCAATGCGAAGGCCTGGCAGTGCAGAATCAGCCCGATGCACCCCAGCGCGAGAGCGTCGCAGGCACGGCGGTTAGGGGCGCCGCCGTGGGTGCCGCCGCGGGGGCGGTCAGTGGTGGATCGGGCTCAAAAGCCGCCAAGAAGGGCGCGGGCGCAGGGGTCCTAGTCGCCGCCGGTAGGAACAGCCGGGAGAGACGTGAAGCCAGCGCCAATGCCACCGCGCAAAAAGATCAAATCGTGAAAAACTGCATGCGTGGTCGCGGCTACAACGTACTCAATTAGCGGCGCGCAAGAGGTCAGCAGCACTCTCGATAACGCACCGCCGGGGGTGGCCAACCGGCCACCAGGAACGCTAGCAAACTCCAAGTAGCAATGCAGGAGCGTTTAGGGCAGCGAGGTTACCGCGGGGTTCCTAAACTAGGACGCCATCTCTTGGTAGGCCTGGGTGAAAGCGGCGACCGCTTTGTCGAGATCTTCGCGGGTGTGCCCCGCCGAGATCTGAACGCGAATCCGCGCCTTGCCCTTGGGCACTACGGGATAAAAGAAACCGACCGCATAAATTCCCAATTCCAGCAAACGCTCTGACATTTGCTGTGCTACTACGGCGTCTCCCAGCATCACCGGAACAATGGCATGGTCGCCCTCGGGCACAGCAAAACCGTGAGCCTGCATTTGCTCGCGAAAATAACGAGTATTGTCATGGAGTCTGTCGCGAAGCGCGGTGGAAGCCTCCAGCATGTCGAGTACCTTGAGCGAGGCGGCGCAGATGGCCGGGGCCAGCGTGTTAGAGAACAGGTAAGGCCGGGACCGCTGACGCAGGATGTCAATAATCTCCTGCCGACCGGCGGTAAAGCCCCCGGAGCCTCCCCCAAGCGCCTTACCAAACGTCCCTGTGATGATGTCTACCCGATCCATGACGC
This sequence comes from Halieaceae bacterium, assembly GCA_038102985.1. Taxonomy (GTDB): domain Bacteria; phylum Pseudomonadota; class Gammaproteobacteria; order Pseudomonadales; family Halieaceae; genus Luminiphilus. Next base: position 7,598 of record JAYNYK010000027.1, on the reverse strand, counting down.
CCCGGTATTCGTGAACGCCACGACCCTGATTACCCATAAAACCCGTTGCGTGGCAGTCATCGTGGTGGACCATGGCGCCGTATTCATCCGCGAGATCACAGATGGCATCGAGTTGTGCGATGGTACCGTCCATCGAGAACACGCCATCGGTGGTAATCAGTATCCGTCGCGCGCCGCCATCCCTCGCCGCCTGTAATTGGGCTGCCAGATCCTGCATATCGTTGTTCTTGTAGCGATAGCGGGTAGCTTTGCAGAGCCGAACCCCGTCGATAATAGAAGCGTGGTTGAGTTCGTCTGAAATCACCGCGTCCTCAGGGCCCAAGATCGTCTCAAACAACCCGGTATTGGCATCAAAACACGCGGCATAGAGGATCGTGTCTTCCATGCCGAGGAAGGCGCTGACCCGTCGCTCGAGGGTTTTGTGAATCCCTTGTGTGCCGCAAATAAAACGCACCGAGGCGGCGCCAAACCCCCATTCCTTAAGACTGTCACTGGCGGCCTGCATCACCTCGGCATTGTTAGCAAGACCCAGATAATTGTTGGCGCACATATTGACGACCTTGGCACCACTCTCGAGGGTAATCGCGTTTCTCTGCTCAGAGGCAATCACGCGCTCCGTCTTCCACAAACCGGCCGCCTTGATCTCTGCGATCTCCTCGGCATAACCCTCTTTGACGGCCCGATAGCTCATATCAATCTTTCCAATCCAGTATCACTTTGCCCGATTGTCCAGAACGCATAATGTCGAAACCCTGCTGAAACTCGGTGTAATGAAAGCGATGGGTGATGACCCGCTCGATGGGCAACCCGCTTTGAATCATCATCACCATCTTGTACCAGGTCTCGTACATCTCACGGCCATAGATCCCCTTAATATTGAGGCCCTTAAAAACGACGTCGGTCCATGAAATACCGGTGTCATCTGGCATCAGACCCAGCATGGCAATACTGCCGCCATTGATCATTTTGCTGAGCACATCGCGGAACGCGTTGGGAGAGCCCGACATCTCCAGACACACGTCAAACCCCTCCAGTATCCCCAGACTCTCCATGAAACTGCGGCTGATCTCCTGCTTGGCCACGTTAATCGGCTGCACCTTGGGAACAATGCGCTTGGCAAGATCCAGACGATATTCATTAACGTCGGTGAGGATCACGTTGCGCGCACCACAGTGCCCCGCCACCATCGCCGCCATAATGCCAATGGGTCCCGCACCGGTAATGATCACGTCCTCACCCACCATGTTGAATGAGAGCGCGGTATGAACGGCATTGCCGTAGGGATCAAAAATGCTTAACAGGTCTGTAGGAATGTAGACGTTGGGCCGGAACACGTTGGTGGCGGGAATCGCCAGATACTCCGCAAACGCGCCGTCGCGATTTACCCCCACGCCCTGCGTGTTGGGGCAGAGGTGTAATCGGCCCGCAAGACAGTTACGGCAACGTCCACAGACGATGTGCCCCTCGCCCGAGACAATATCCCCTACCTGCAGCCCCGTCACGTTGGCGCCAAGCGCCACGATTTCGCCCGCGTACTCATGCCCTGCCGTCATCGGGACCTGAATCGTCTTCTGGGCCCAATCGTCCCAGTTATAAATATGAACATCGGTTCCACAGATTGCGGTTTTATGGACCTTAATCAGGACTTCATTACCGCCCACCTCGGGCACGGGCACGTCCTCGAGCCAGAGTCCTTCCTGCGCATGTTTTTTAACGAGCGCTTTCATCACAAAAACCATCCAAAATTAAAGATTTACTCGCCTTTTTATGCACAATCACGGTGTTTGGATGTCTCTTAACAAAAGTTTTTTCCGCGCGAGTCTGACACCTGGCGGGGCACCGTGATAAGCGCACATCGGGCGAGGGGTAAAGTGAAGCCGTGGGCCGCCAGCGCGGCGCGAATGCCAATTGACAGGCTTATTTTGGCTCGACCATCAAATAGGATACGACGGTATCGCCAACGTTAAGCACTTCATGCCAAGCAATACCTTCACTGGAGAAATAGGTACCGGTCTCTAGCTTTGCCTCACGGATGCCGGTGGCATCGGTGATGCGCATCGTCCCGCCAGACAAGGCGTAGCCAAAGTGCTGTGGATGAAAGTGCCGCTCGTGACCCACACCGGGTGGGAATACACAGCGAAATACCCTGATATCAGCATCCTCCTTCAAGGTCTCGCATACGGGCTCGCCACGCCAGCCTGCTTCAACTGGATTCGGTAGCGTTTCAGCCATCGCCCACATCCCGCTCGTGGATAACATGACGGATAAGATACGCCTAGCGACTGCCTCTACAGGTTGACGTATAAACGTCATTGCGGCGTCAGCGTGCAGCTGGCCTGCATCCAACGAAGATTGATGCCAATTCGCACTGCAGAGGGATCGGCCCAAGCGTAAGACACTGCCCGCTCCTCGCCGGGCCGGTATGCATACAACACCAACGACGGCCGATTGGTGCCATAAGGCCACGTCACGTTGCGCATCTTTATTCCCACCTTTTGAGGGTCTGTCTCGTCAGTAGTCAGCCACACCATGCCACCTTGATCATAAATCTCCAACCCGCGCCTAAAGGTCCATTCACCATCGCGCTGCATCCCCGTCATCCAACATTCGAAGCGTCGCGCCTTCAAACTCTTGTGCGGGACCCCAGTGGGGTGCCCGATGACCAATTTGCCGCGCTCGTCATGTGCTCGCTCAGTCATCCAGAATGCACTGTCTGTCAGGAGCAGGTCATCGTTGAAGATCAAGCGCTCCCCCGCCTCCGAAGCGACTTGTGAACAGGCATCGGGTGCCAAGGCGCCGACAAATTGGTTTGCCTTGCGATGCCACATCACATCGCATCCGGGCAGAACGCGAGTCTGATCAGGTGTGAGATCAGCGAGCTTCCGCGGGTCGAGATGGGCATCGATCAGGCTGCCGGGAGCGTTAGGGATATGAACCGTCAATAGAATTGCATTGATTTCGTCATCAGCGCGAAACGAATAAATCCTTTGGCGATAAATCTGACTCGGGTCGTCGTTCAAATGTTGCTGAACATAGAAAACATGATCGCCAAAGGCGGGTAGTTCAACCGGCGCAAAAACAGTATGCACGCGCTCATGTCGCAAAGCTTGGTCGATATTCTGCTCTGCCTCAAAATACACTTGCTCCTGATTATCATAAACGCCCGGTAACCACTCCATCATGACGCGAAAATCTTTGCTCAGAATAGCGGCCTGCTCGGCATGGGCGCTCGTCGCCATCACCGCGCACAGCAGCACAAATACTCGAATCATTGCATATCCTCGTGACACGGATTGATGGCCAGATAAACCCGTAGCGACCTGGTCGCTACAGCATGGCATCCCTTATCTGCAACTGCCAGTAGCGGACTGTCGTCTATCGCCATGTATTGGGCGCTCTCACCTTGCCCCACCGCGGGTTACCATCCCTCACGGTTTGCCAATCGCCAAAATTAGACATAGGTTTACAAAAGCGCAGATTGAACTCAGGTGATTCGCAAAAAACATCAAGAGCGGTAACGAGAACACCACAAAACGCCCAACAATAAGGTCCTATGATGAAACCACTCGAAGGCATCACCATCCTCGAATTTTCCACCATGATCACCGCCGCATTGGCGAGCATGATGCTGGCCGAACAGGGGGCCCGCGTCATCAAAGTAGAACCTATCGATGCCGGTGACCCCATGCGCTACATCGGTGCGCGCAAGGGGGACATCTCGTCCCTGTTTGCCGGGTGTAACCGTGGCAAGGAATCGATCAAGGTCGACCTAAAAAGCGAGGCCGGACAGGCAGTCATTCACGAAATGATGCCGAACATAGACGTCGTCATTCACAATTTTCGCCCCGGCACCATGGACACACTCAATCTGGATTTCGAGACGCTACAGGCGATGAATCCTCAACTCGTTTATATGGCGATATCGGGGTTTGGCACCGAGGGCCCGCTGCGACGCGCCCCCGCCTATGACCCCATTATTCAGGCGCAATGCGGAATGGCAGCCACCCAGGGGAGCGATGAATCTCCGACGTTTATCCGCTCTCTTCTTTGCGACAAGATCACGGGCTACACCGCCTGCCAAGCGGTCACCAGCGCACTATTCGCCCGCGAGCGGACGGGCGATGGCCAAATGATCGATCTTTCTATGCTGGATTCCGGGCTATTTTTCATGTTCCCCGACGGGTTTCAGAACCACGCGCTGCTGGAAGAGGACACGACGCCGGGCGGCCTGCTGATCGACATGCTCTACGATCTGACGCTCACCAAAGATGGCGGCATCACGGTCGCCGCTGCAAATCAGGAGATGCAGGGTCGCATGCTGAGCGCCATCGGACTATTGCATCTTTTGCGGGATGAACGCTTTGACAGCATGGCGAAACTGGTTCAGAACCTGCACATTTTTCGGGAGCTCGTTGCCGAAAAATGCATGGGGTATACCAGCGATGAGCTACTGGCACTGCTGCGAGAAGTCGAGGTTCCCTGTGCCAAATGTTTGACCCGTGACGAAGTGTTGGCTCAGGAACAATTAAGTGCCAATGACAGCGTCTCCATCGTTGACCACCCTCACCTGGGCAAGATTCGGATCGTGAGAGCGCCTCCGCGCTTTGGAGGAGAACGGCTTGAGCCCTCGCGGCCTACCCCTGCGCATGGCGAGCACACGGATGATGTACTGGCGTCTTTTGGTGTGACGGTTGATCGTATTGAAGCCCTGAGATCTGAGGGTGTGCTCGATTAAATCAGCCTACGCTGTGCACTCAGATCAGAGCTCAAAAACTGACATGATCATGTCTTTGTATGCCTCTGGGCCCGATACAGAATAGGGTCCGCGATAGCCGTACCAGGCGACGACACCCGAGGCATCAATCGCGGTCGCCAAGGTAAAAAAGCCAGACTCCTCCCAGGCAGTAAACCATCCCAGCGTCAACACGGTGGTTGCCACGCCCTGTGCAATGCTCTCTGCAGCCGTCACTCGCTGACCATCGGTGACCATAAAGATCACAACCTGATTTTCTGCCAAGCCGAGGGCGGCGAGCTCCTTTGCGTGCAGCTCGTGTGCGTCGGCATCAACATCGATGCCTCGGGCGATGCGCCTGAGGGTGGCGATGTACGCCTCTCTCGCGGCAGCTGATAATTCCGGCGCTGTATAAATATCGCGAATGTCCGCAACGCTCTTGCGAGCCTCGGGGCGCAGCTGAGCCCCGGCAGTCGAGAGCGCCACATCCACAGTGTTAAAACCTTTCGAGCGCAGTAAATTGGCGACGTCAGCGAGCGCCGACGCCTCCTCTGCAGAGCAGAGCTTGGCGTTGTAGTCCTGATCGAGCGCCGCCTCCGACGTATTGTCGAGCACCGAACAATCCTGAACCAAAATGATATCGAAGGCTGCGGCTCCTCCATAGGCCTCTACCGTCTGGTCAAATGACGCCGCCTGAACCAGCGGGATACAAGACAGGCACCCAACGAGGGACGCTGCCAAAAAACGGTGAAATGCGCTCAACATAAACGCTCTCCTTCTTTATCGTTCTTATGCCTCTCGCCGAGGCACAACGGCGGATTTATTGCGCGGTAAAACCGCCATCGACACTTAACACCGCGCCCTGACACAAACTGGAATCTTGGGACGCAAAGAAAAGGATAGCGCCCGCGACTTCCTCTGCGGTTCCCATGCGACCTATTGGCATCACTCCCTGCAGCATGGCCTTGGCCTCTTCCTTATCAGGCATGAGGTCTGTCCAGCGCTCCATCATGGGGGTTTGAATCACGCCCGGACATACACAATTGATGCGCACACCGCTGGTGGCAAGCTCAATCGCCATATCCTTGGTAAAGACCACCAGTCCGCCCTTGGCGCTTCCGTAAGCGGTAGACAAGGGAAACCCCACTAGGCCATTTAAGGACGAGACATTAATGACGCTGCCCGCACCCCGTGCCACCATTGAAGGCACAAAGTACTTGCACAGCAGCCAAGGCCCTTTGAGGTCCGTATCCAACACCCGATCCCATTCATCCAATGTCGTTTGGTCGTAGGTTTTGTTCAGCTCTGAACCCGCATTATTAACCAGCACGTCGACATGGTCCCATCGGGTTAGCACCGCTTCGGCGACCCGCGCCACAGCAGGCTCCTCTCTGACATCCAGCTCAAGTGCGAACGTCTCTCCGCCACATTCTTTCGCGAGCGCCTCGGCGGAGTTCAGGTCACGATCCAGAATGCAGACACTCGCCCCCTCGTTGACAAACCGCCTGACAGTGGCAGCACCAATACCACTGGCGCCGCCGGTAATCACGCATCTCAAACCTTGTAGTCGCATCAATGTTCATCCCTTGAGTCACGAAATCGAGTTAACGCTGGCGCGACGGTAATATCAATCCCCAATGGTGTGATGTCACCCCTAACCCACCCGGGGTCCGAAGCCCGCAATGTGACAGAGAAAGCCTCGCTATAAAAATTGGCTTTGCCGGGATAAGCCCCTGCCCGTAAAACGTCATAGCAGTATGAAACACATTCAACTCAGCCAAGCCGAAACGGCATCTTTACTTACCGCCGCCATCGTACTGACGGTATTGGGTATCGTCGCGATCTAACCCCGCGGTTTTTTTCGGGCCTGTCTCGAGTGGCACCTCTGTAGAAAATCTCAACATTAACCTAGCTAAGTTGACAATTCCGCTGACTAATACGGTAAGGCGTCTCCGTGATCAGCGCACGCCCAGCAATCCTGGTCATCGACCACTTTCTACTAACCCAGTGCGACGAGAACTTCCCTCAGCAACATCGTTGCCAATGCCATCCAACTCAGCATGAACAAGCTAAATCGAAGCCACACATGATTGATGGTGATCTGAACCATGGAGTGGGTGAACCGCAATCCACAATAGGCCCATGCACAGTAGAGGTGAATGATGTCGGTATGGCCGAGCGCCCATATGACACCGACAATGGCGTAGAAAAGGGTTGGCTGCTCCCAGAGATGATTGTAGTTATCGGCGACACGCTCCACATGGCTGGGAAAGACCCCCCCTAGCTGCGCTGGGTGGGATAACCCCTGTAAATCTACGCCCTGTGCTTCCAATACTTTCGCGGCGGGGATCCGCGTGGCATACATCATCAGCATCATGCAAAAGCTGAGGACTCCCATGAACAAAATAGGGTAAAGAATGAGGTCATTCATATCTGCTGCACTCACGTTACTTTTGTTTGCATCAAAGATAACGCGAGTCGTGGCGCAACGCCTATGCAGTCGATTGCTTTTGGCGCAAAAACGAAGCCTCATTCATACAGCAATGAGGAGGTGGGCTGGCGTTAAACCCGCTAGGGAGGTGGTCGGTGTGAGAGGATTTGAACCTCCGACTCATTAATGATGAACATACAGTAGAGGTAGATTACTCAGACTTTCATGTTGCTCTGGCCTATGGATTAGAAAGACTTCAACCCCCAGACGATCCCTATACGCTTCAAGAGCTATTTGAACCTCTTACAGCCAAACAACAACGATCAGATGTAAAGCTATTGGCGCTTACATCTATCAATGCAAGGGATCATAAGTCAGCTTTCAAGGCCTTCAGACAAGAAAAAAATAAAGAACAGAGGTTCCTACAACCAGAAC
>JAYNYK010000026.1:0-32463 GCA_038102985.1 Halieaceae bacterium | reverse complement strand
TTCCTGTAAAAAGTGCCCGCCCCGTGCAAAAACCTGATGGTTGAGCCCCTTGGTCCCCGGCACGCGCCCAATAAAGCTTTTCTCAAGGCCTCGGGTGACAGGGTCGTCGGCGGTGAATAGACAGAGAAAGGGCTTCTCAAACTGCTCGTAAAACGCCCATGCGCTGGCCTGTGCTGCCACAGACGGATCAGTGGGTAACGTAGGAACCTGACTTGGCATGGCGCGGGGCCCCATCTTATATTCCGGCGCAGGGAATGGCGCCTCGTAGGCACGACCCAGCGCAGTCTGAGGGCGAAGCGACGTGCCCAGATAATGATGCAGCAATAGCCGAGGGGCGACTTTCCACGAGGGCGGCGGCGTGAGCATCATTTCCATCAGAAACCCCGCCGGCATGTCGACAGTCTCCCAGCAGAATTTCTGCCAATGCGCGAATCCCATGGGGAAGGCGTCCGGATCCTCCGAACCCAGTTGCGGCAAGCGGGACAAGGCACGCGCCATTGTGGGAAAGGTGAGGCGCTGACCGTCAGATCGAAACTGCGAGATTTTGGCGACAAGATCAGGATTGGGTGAGGGATTGAAAGGCAAACCCGTATTGCCCACCACCACGCGCGCGAATCGCTCAGGGTGATCGACAACCATCCTCAGCCCAATCAATCCACCCCAGTCCTGACCAAAAAATGTGACGTCACTGAAATCATTGGCTACCAGCCACGCACCCATCCAGTCGACCTGACGTTGGTAACTGTAATCTTCTCGCGCGGCAGGTTTATCTGATTTGCCGTAACCGGGGAGGTCGGGGGCAATCACGCGCAAGCCCTGAGCGACCAGCAACGGCACCATCTTTCGGTACAAATAACTCCAGCTGGGCTGCCCGTGAAGCAGCAATACGATCGGGGCCTGACAATCACCCTCGTCAATATGATGAATTCTCAGCGTCTGATCATCGCTTACCGCAATCTCTGTGTAGTGGGGCTCAAAAGGATAGTCGGCGAGGGCCGAGAAACACCCGTCGGGGGTGCGAAGGATTTGCATATTCATTTGTTACCTTTTCCCGCGCCGTGCCGGGTAACTATTGGCATTATTTATGTCATAATTATCCCGGTCAGTCAAAGGCACGATGGGTCCCAAAAAGTCGCTGAATCACTATGATGCGAATAGGCGCTCGCATCATAAAAGCCCGGTATCACGCCTGCATTGACCAACAGACAATGCCCGCAAGGTGATGACTCGGCGCAGGGTGGGTCAAACGGTGCTGTGGTTGATTTGCATCGACACTTGTTATCTTTTTTCTTGTCGTATATCCGGGAGGTCGTGATGGAAGTTCACAATGCAGTTTCACCCACTGAGACTCAGCTGAAAGAGTTTTTTGAACCCGAGGCCAAATCCCCAATCTATATGGTGAACCTCCTACAATTCCATGAGCGAGCCCAGTATCAGGACGGTCGCCAAAGCGAACTCTCAGGACGTGAGGCCTATGGTCTTTACGCCGAGGCAGTTGCACGTCTGATTACTAAGGTCGGAGGCCAAGTAGGGTTTTCCGGCGATGTGTCACGCTTGATGCTGGGCGAGGTGGAGTCATTGTGGGATCAGGTAGCTATCGCTATGTACCCATCCCGCGCAGCGATGCTAGAGATGATTCAGCTTCCGGAGTATGCGGAGATCAATATTCACCGCACAGCTGGTTTGGCCGGTCAATTGAATATTGAAACCATCGATGGCACGGGGCCCTGGTTGTCACCAAAAACCTCATGAAAAACCCGCATAAAAAACGACATCCAGATTTCATGCGATTTTTCTGCCTGTCATCGCCCAAGGGCGCAAAGGTGTGTTCTCCAAAAAGCCAAAACCGGGCGGCAGTATTTGACCAATGAGTGCTGTGGTCAGGACGCACTCAGCGGTAGCGTGGTGTTGAGATAAGCAATCCTGCCTCCGCGCACCTCATAATAATCACGGCCCGATCGTATCGCGTCCCCTCCCCCTGAAAGACGCCAATCAACCGCGACCCCCTCAGCCCCATCTGCCTCGGCAGAGCGCCATGCCAATGCGCTCAATCCTGACTGCGTGCTCAAAGCCTCGAAATGGTCGGCGATCTCATCCCAGCCGAACACGCTACCCGTGGCGCAATCGATAGTAGCGTTCAACGCATAATGGCTGGCTACCGCCAGCGGTACACCTTTTTTAAGCGCTTCCAAATGACTGGTTACCACTTCGAGGGGGGGCCGCGACGCCATCGCGGCGAGCACCGGATTCACCCGCTGCCGCCATTCCCCCAGATCCACATAATCTCGCACTGCCATCACAGTCCGGGTCACGGTATCCACCGAGAACACACCGTGGCAGGCAACGGCGTATTCGTCACCCTGCAGCCAAAACCGGTCGAGGCGCTCGACGCTAGCAGATGTGCCCTCTACTGCTATTTGTAGCACGTCCCATTGCACGCGCTCGGAAAAACACAAAATGCTCGCTAACAGCGCGATCACCGCGTCGCGCCCCTCGGCGGCGGGGTGAGGGACATTTTGCCAACTCACAGCGGGATGCAGTGCACGACGCACGGCACGTAAATCGCGCGACTCAATCGCCGTCAGCAGGGCTTCGATGGCACCGCGCGTAATCGATTCTGTTTCCACATCGGCATCATAACCCCTCATCTTATTTGGACGTTTTATTTGCACTTCATTCTCTGCCGTGTCGCGGACGTCACTGGGGCGTTGGATCAACAGTGCGAATATTTCCCCTACGGGGGCTGACGGGGTAACCTTGCGACCCCCGCAACCACCCCATAGAAGAGACCCACTGCTCATGGCTTCTGAACAATCTTTCGATCTCGTCGTCTTTGGCGCCTCCGGTTATACCGGCCGGCTGGTAGCAGAATACCTAGCGCAGGAGTACGGCAGTGACGATATTTCCTGGGCGATGGCGGGCCGCTCTCTCGACAAGCTCGCAGCTGTTCGCGCAGAGATGGGTATTGGCGATGACATTCCTTTACTTCAGGTCGATATTGCTGACGCCGAGTCAATTGGGCGAATGGTGCAAGCCTGTAAAGTCGTTATCACCACCGTGGGCCCCTACCAGCTTTATGGTGACGAACTCGCCAAACAATGCGCTGAGCACGGCACGGACTATGTTGATCTCACGGGAGAACCGAGCTGGATGTACGGCACCATTGCGCGGTATGCGTCGGCCGCTGCGGCGTCGGGTGCCCGCATCGTCCACAGCTGCGGCTTTGACTCTATCCCCTTTGATTTGGGTGTCTTCACGCTACAGCAACACGCGATTGCAAAAACTGGCAGCCCCATTGCCACAGTGAAAGGGCGCGTTCGGGCAATGAACGGCAGCTTCTCGGGGGGCACCATTGCTTCCATGCGTGCCACCATGGCCGCCGTCGCCAGTAATCCGGAGGTGATTCAAATCCTGACGAATCCGTTCGCACTGACTGAGGGCTTTACCGGACCCGAGCAGCCCGCAGGCGCAGCTCCACAGTATGACGATGAGCTCGCTAGCTGGAGCGCGCCCTTCTTTATGGCGCCAATCAACACCAAAAATATTCATCGCTCAAACTTTCTACTCAACCATCGCTATGGCACTGATTTCCGCTACGACGAGATGCTTCTGACGGGCGACGGCGAACAGGGCAAAACGGCCGCGGAATTCGTTGCGAAAGATGACTCCATTGCCCAGAGTGACCTTCAGCCGGGCGATGGGCCCACTAAAGAAGAGCGCGAAAATGGCAACTATGACATTATTTTTGCGGGCGTTGCCAATAACGGTGAGCTGATGGTCAGCAGCGTTCAGGGTGATCGCGATCCGGGTTATGGCTCAACCTCAAAGATGCTTGCCGAAGCTGCCATATGCCTGCTCAAGCACCCGGAGCTGGCCAGCGGCGGGCTCTGGACGCCGGCTGCGGCACTGGGTGAAGCATTGGTTGACCGGCTGGAATCTCACGCTGGCCTGACGTTTCAGATTGAACAGGGATGAGGGGCCACCTAAAGCACGCTCTGAACCCAGTAGAAGCGACCCCATGCTGCCCGAGGAACTGACCGAGCACCTCGACCTTGCCTTACCGCCCTTAATGGCAAATAAGCTTGAGGGCGCTGGCGTCACTGCACTTGAGCGGCTTTCGGGTGGCGCCAATAACGAGACCTGGCGACTTGCATGGGGTGATACCCCGCTGATTCTTCGTCGGCGCCCCTTCAGCGCAGGTGCGGTGGCCAATCTCGAAGGCAATATTTTGGGGCTGTCGTTGGTGGATGAGGCCCAAGTCATTCAGCTTGCGAGCCAGACCGCGGTGCCGGTGCCCACCGTGTATGGCGTTTTTGATGAACATCATCCTGTCGGCGAGGCCTTCGTCATGGCGTTCATTCCGGGAGAGAGTATTCCCCAACGATGGCTCACCGAAACTGCATTCGCCCGCGCCCGCAGCCGCTTGGCGTATCAATGTGGTGAGGCACTTGCTCGCATCCATGCGATTGATTGCAAAGATTTACCGAGCAACATTGGCCCGACCACGCTACCGCGCCGCTTCGAGGCCGCACAAAGCAGGCTCCATGCTTTCGGTGACATCTCTCCCGCACTGCAGTTTGGTCTCAATTGGTTAATTGACCACGCCCCCGACGACGCACCCCATGTCCTGCTGCATGGGGACTTCCGCACGGGAAATCTGCTGATTAACGAGGACGGGCTGGCCGGCGTATTAGATTGGGAGCTGACGCATCAGGGCCCAGCGGCGGAGGACCTGGGCTACCTCTGTGCCCACGTGTGGCGATTTGGACAATTACAAAAACCGGTAGGCGGGTTTGGCGATTACGAGGACTTAATCGCCGGTTACGAATCTGTGGCGGGCTGGAGCCCTGATCTCAACACCATTCGCTACTGGGAAATCTTCGCTGCCCTGAGTTGGGGCTTGGTCTGCCAAACGATGGGCGCACTGTGGAAGAGCGGACAAGGCGATGTTGAGCGCGCCGCTGTCGCGCGCAGACGATCCGAGGCGGAACTCGACATGCTGTTATTAATCGATGAGTGGGAAGCCTGATGAATCGTGAAGAAGATCAGCCAACGGCAGATGTATCAGTGGATGAGCTGCTGAGCGCCGTAAAATCGTTTCTCATGGAGAGCGCCGCACCCCAGCTCGGGGGGCGCAACCGATTCAATGCCAGAGTTGCGGCCAATGTGTTGGGTATCATCCAGCGTGAAAACGCCATGGGGCCTGTGCTATACGCCTTGGATCAAGAAGCCGCAACAAAATGGCTGACGGTGGTCGAAACAGGAGACCCCATTGCCCAGCAGCTGTCTCGCGCCCTTGCAAGGCGCGAGATCACAGACACCTCCGGGTTTTTTGACTATCTCAAGCGGCGGCAGCTTTTGGTTGCCGCCATCAACAATCCAAAGTACGCCAGTCGCGCCGTCGCCGAACAGCGTTGGCAATTGGGCTGAATTGTCACCCAGCACCCGTGGGCAGGGTCAGCCCCGGAGGTCGCGGCTCAGGGGCCCCATGCTGTAGTAAAGTCAATCGATTACGGATTTGGGAGGCCATTCATGAGCCACGCTTTTCTTTTTGATATCCCACGCGAGATCGAAGACTACCTGTTGGTCCTCGACGACTTCATCGAGCGGGAAATCAAGCCGCTTGAGGCACAAGACGATAACCAGCGCTTTTTCGACCATCGCCGCGAGCATGCGCGAACGGACTGGGACCGCGATGGCCTGCCTCGGGAAGAGTGGGAAGCGCTCTTGATGGAAATGCGCCGCCGCGCCGATGCCGCCGGACACTTTCGCTATGCGCTACCCGAGGAATTCGGTGGCCAAAACGGCTCTAACCTGGCGATGGCGCGCATCCGAGAATACCTCGCACAGAAGGGCCTTGGCTTACACAACGACCTGCAAAACGAGAGCTCGATTGTGGGAAATCTCATGACCCCGCTGATGCTGCGAGACTTTGGCACACAGGCGCAGCAATCGCGCTGGATGGAGCCGCTGCTGAAGGGAGAAATGGGCTGGTGCTTTGGCCTTACCGAAGCCGCCCATGGCTCTGACGCCACTTGGATGGAAACGCGCGCTGAGCAGGTCACGCAGGATGGTGTGGCCGGTTGGTGTCTGACGGGAGAAAAGATGTGGACAACGGGCCTGCACAAAGCCAGCCATGTATTAGTCTTTGCAAGACATTCGGGAGCAGATGGTAGCCCCGTGGGTATCGGCTGCTTTGTCGTACCCACCGCTGCACCGGGGTTTGAGATCGGTGAATATCTATGGACCTTAAATATGCCAACCGATCACCCCCGCTGCTCCCTATCGAAGGTTTTTGTACCCGATACAGACGTCCTCGGTGATGTTGATCAGGGTCTCAAAATTGCCATGCATTTTGTGCATGAGAGTCGTATCAGGCAAGCCGCGTCATCTCTGGGCGCTGCACAATACTGTCTTGATGAGACGTTCACATACACCAGAGAGCGGGCCCCTTTTGGAAAACCCCTGTCAGCCAATCAGGGCATCCAATTCCCGCTGGTAGAGCTTCAAACCGAGGCAGAAATGCTGCGGTTGCTCATCTACAAAACCGCAGCACAAATGGATCAAATGGATAAGGTCGACGTAGCCAAAAAGCTGACGGATAAAGTGTCGATGTGTAACTACCGCGCCAATCGCCTGGTATGCAATGCGGCGGATACCGCCATGCAGTTTCACGGGGGCCTTGGCTACTCACGCCACAAGCCCTTTGAGCACATTTATCGACATCATCGGCGATACCGCATTACTGAGGGCGCCGAGGAGATTCAGCTCCGGAAAATTGCCGGTGTGCTCTACGGGTTCGTCTCGTAAAACCAGAATTGGTGGCCCCGTTGGGAAGCCGTCAGACGCCCGTATCCTCCGTGATACGAATAACGGGGGGCTCAGCCAACAGATCGACCAGTTGGTTCAGCACACCCGTCTCGGTGCGCCAATCGAGATATCGCTGATAGTGCGCCGCGCTGTCCCAATACTCGATAAAAACCAGCGCCTCGCCGTCTCCCTCTTGGTAAACCCCCAGGCTCTGGCAGCCGTCGAACGCTCGGGTATCGGGCAAAATCTCAGCGAGAAAATCCAGAATAGGCCGGCATCCACCAGGACCGGGTTTAAGGTCTACGCTCACCATGGTCATACTAAAATCTCCTACGGCTGATCAGAAAACAGTTGTATCGCGGCGGGTTCGGCAGTCTGTACCAGCAGCGCGCGCTTGCGAATAAATCGCGTCAAGCCAGCAGGCCCCATTCGTGATCCCCCCATCCCAGAGAGACGAAAACTATTCTTTTCCACATCGTTGACAACTCCCGTCAATGAGGCGTCGTTGATACTCACAGCGCCCACTTTGAGGCACTCCCCCACGGCAACCGCCGCGTCACAATCTGCAGAAAACACGGCGGCAGACAAGCCAAAACAGGAGTCATTGGCGAGCTCAATCGCCTCCTCAGTGCTGCTGAATGAGGCGATGGGAATCAATGGCCCAAAAGTCTCCTCCTGCATGACCAGCATGTCCTGCCTCACCCCTGTCAGCACCGTGGGCGGGTACCAGACACCACCTGCCCGAACCGGCTCTCCCCCCAACAGGCAGGCCGCGCCTTTTTCAATCGCGTCGTCGACATGGCCCTGAATCGTCTCCACCTGGCGCTCAAAAATCAGCGGCGCAATATCGCCGTGGCCACCCTCGGTACAGGTGAGAGACAGCGCCCGCAACTGCGCGAGTAACACCTCGGTGAATTCAGCAACAATCGACTCGTGACAATAGATACGCTCCAGAGACTGACACGCCTGGCCTGTCATGCCGACGGCGCTCCGAATCACTGCTCTGGCAGCTAACGCCATATCCGCGTCCGGTAAAATGATCGCAGGATCTTTCCCCCCAAGCTCCAAAAAAGCAGGAATAAAACGCGACGCCGCTTGCTCGCCCACTTTTCTGCCTGTTGTAACGCTACCGGTGAAGCATACGGCGTCGACCCGATCAATCATGGCGCGACCTGTATCGGGACCACCGGTGACAACACGCAGCACCGCGGCCAATGCAGGCACGGTATCAAGCGCACGCTGCAAGGGAACAATAAACCTCGGCGTGACTTCTGAAGGCTTTAAAAGTACAGCACAGCCAGCCGACAAAGCGGCAAGACTATCAATCATGGCCAGTAACAACGGCACGTTCCAGGGGCTGATCACCGCCACCACCTCGTAGGGGATGAGACGGTGCTGGTAATGCACCGTTGGCACCTGACCTGACTGGCCGGACCCCGCCAGTTGATCAAGTATCGGCTTGGCCCGCTCGGCCCACAGTCTAACCAGCTCTACTGATTTAAACGCCTCAAAGTTGGCAAAAGTCGTGCGGCCGGTATCGATCGCTAGCGCAGCTGCCAGTGCCTCCATTTCAGTCATGAGCGCGTCTGCAAATTGATTGAGACACTGCGCCCGGCCCTCAGCGCCCAACGCGAGCCACTGCGGTTGCGCCTGACGAAGCGCTTTGGAAATCTGAGAGATTGTCTCCGCTGGCGTTACGTCGATCTCATAATCGTAGAGGCCAGTTCTGGGGTTCCGGACGGCAAATGTCTCGCCAGACACGCTAACTCGCCTGCTGCAGTTGCGCAGCACTAAAGTGCTTGGGCAGCCCCGCTGACGCGGTAAAACCAAACCACTCTTCTTCGGGAAGCAAGGCGGCGACTTGCTTCCGGACAACTAATAACGCCTCAAGATCGATACCGGTCGGGTAGCCCATGGACTCCAACAGGAACACCAGATCCTCTGTCACAATGTTGCCGCTCGCACCGGGCGCGAACGGGCACCCACCCAGCCCACCCAGCGAGCCGTCGAGTGTTGTAATGCCCAGTTCGACCGCTCGTAATGCGTTGGCCAAACCCTGCCCTCGCGTATTGTGCAGATGGACCCCGGTGAGCTTTGATTCGCCGCATCGTTGCCAGATACCGGTTACCAGACGCTCTAGCTGTGCTGGGTTGCCCATACCCGTTGTGTCGGACAACCCCACCTCGGCAACACCCAGATCAAGCACCCGCTCCGCCATCTCAACGACAAACGACTCGGGCACAGCCCCCTCCAGCGTGCATCCAAACGCCGTGGACAATCCCACCTCAAAAGCGGGTCTGTCAGGCCCGGGGATTGTCTCGATCAATTTCAGGCAGGAGCGAATTTCGTCAAGCATCTGCGCATGATTTCGGCGCACGTTTTTTACGCTGTGGGTTTCGCTGAGGGAGAGCGGTATCGAGATTTTATGGGCGCCTGCACTGAGGGCAGCCTCACAACCTCGGGTATTAGGTACCAGCACCGCAATCACCAAATCCGCAAGATGCTGAGCTCCCCGCACCACCGCATCAGTATCGGCCATCTGTGGTAGCAGCTTCGGCGATACAAATGAGCCTACCTCTATCTCACGCACACCCGCTCGGTATTCTGCTTCAATCCAGGCGAGCTTCCCCTCAGTAGACAACGTGGTGTTGACGCTTTGCAGCCCGTCTCTCGGGCCCACCTCGCTGATCGTAATGTGTTGCATGGCGTTATGCCCCTCAATCAGCCAGCCTGATCACCACCTTGCCGGTGTTGCGTCCCTGCATGAGCCGGCAAAACGCCTCCGGCGCCGCTTCAAGCCCCTCGTGTAGCTCCTCATTCGCCGTCAACTCACCGGATTCCATCAGGGGCACAAATTCAGCCTCAAATGCCTGTCGCTGAGATTCGTAGTCGTATACCACCAATCCACTGACAGTAGCGCGCTTCGTTATCCACAAGCCGGGATGCGGCCCCATGGTTTTATGGTTCCCGTTGTAATCCTGTATCAGTCCGCAGAGGACGACTCTGCCACCAATCGCCAGATTTTGAGCCACGGTGGTGAGTATGGGATCGCCCACCAGATCGAAATAAACGGAAACGCCATCAGGGACGACTCGCCCCAGGGCGGCGCCCAAGTCTTCCTCGATACGGTCAATGCAGTGATCATAGCCCAGCGTCTCCAACGCAATCCGTCGTTTTTCTTCGCCACTGGTGATGGCGATGGTCGTGGCACCGGCGCGTCTCGCGAGCTGCACTGCCATAGCACCCACGCCCCCGACCGCAGCCGGGATAACCACCCTATCGCCGGGGCCCACTTTTGCAAGATCCACCATCCCCGCCCAGGCGGTCAGCCCGGGCATACCGAGCACCGACAGCGCCAAGGACGGGCGAGTCAGTTGAGGCGGCACTGCGGATAACGACTCCGGCAGTTGATCGCTGAATTGCTGCCAGCCACCCTCGCACCTTACCAAGGTACCCGATGGCCAGTCTGGGTGATCACTCTCAATCACCGTGGCGATAACTTCTGCTGGCACGACCTCCCCGGGACCAATACCATGGCCAAGATGATTACCCGCAATCACGGATCGCATGTAAGGATCGAGTGATAGGAACATCGCCTTGCAGCGAACCTTGCCCTCGGCCCGCTCCGCCAGAGGCTGAACAGCAAGCGAAAAATCATCGGGTCTGGGATGACCGTCGGGACGTTTGGCAAGAACAACAGCAGTATTATCCAACGGTGTGTTACCCCGAGCCTTTGCGAGCTGAAATAGCTTAATGATATAACATCATAACAAACCATCTGGAGAAGCAGTAATGACGGGGGCTGGGGAACCTGCAGAGCACGCCGCCCCGCTAAGCGGCATCAAAGTGGTCGAATTCACTCACATGGTGATGGGACCGACTGCCGGTGTCATCCTCGGGGATCTCGGGGCGGACGTGATCAAGGTAGAGCCGCTAAAAGGTGACAATACGCGCCGACTATCGGGCTCTGGCGCGGGCTACTTCCCCATGTACAACCGCAACAAGCGATCAATCGCGCTTGACCTGAAACACGAAAAGGGCCAGGCAGTGGCTCTGCAGCTCATCCATTCAGCCGATATTGTTTTGGAAAATTTTCGCCCTGGGACTATGGCCAAACTGGGGCTCGATTACGATTCACTCAAACCCATCCACCCCAGCCTCATTTATTGCTCTTTAAAAGGATTTCTCTCGGGCCCCTACGAAAATCGAGTAGCGCTCGATGAGGTGACACAAATGATGGGTGGGCTGGCATACATGACAGGCCTGCCAGAGCGGCCTTTGCGCGCCGGGTCCTCGGTAATCGACATTACCGGGGGAATGTTTGGCGTCATTGCTATTCTCTCTGCACTGCATCAACGACAGACCACCGGCGTGGGTAGCCATGTCACCAGCGCCCTGTTTGAGACCACCGCATTTTTGGTGGGCCAACATATGGCGCAACAGGCCGTCAGCGGAGAACCACCGCCCCCCATGTCTGTTCGCCAGTCCGCCTGGGCCATCTACGATATTTTTCAACTGAACTCTGGCGAGCGACTGTTCGTGGGTATCGTCAGTGACACGCTCTGGTACCGGTTCTGCGAGGAATTCGGACTCACAGAGTGGGCCGCAGACGAGCAACTTGCCACTAATGCTGGCCGCGTCGCCGCAAGAGAGAAACTGCTAAAGGCGATTACTCACCTTTTTTCAACGATGAGCCTCGACGCCCTGAGTGAGCGGCTTGATCGCGCAGGACTGCCCTTCTCTCCCATCAATACCCCTGGGGATCTGTTCGATGACCCCCATCTCACTGCCTCGGGCGGGCTCTTGCCCATCCATCTCTCAGATGGTGATCGTGCGGGTGAAGCCACCGCATTGCCCCGACTACCCGTCGAGTTTGGCCAAACGAAACCACCATTACACAGAGATGTGCCCCAGACGGGTGCGCATAATCATGAAGTGCTCACTGAACTGGGGCTCGACGCCGAGACCGTCAGTGCACTTGTCAAAGAGGGGGTCCTCAGCGGTTAGTCGCCGCTCAGGTGCGCCCAAGGACGGCGCTTCCGGTCTTTGGCCTCAAACGCAGCGATGCTATCCAGAGACTGTTCGGTCAATCCAATTTCGTCGAGGCCTTGCAACAGCATTTTGCGGCTCTGGGGATTCATAACAAAAGGGGTCGGGCCGAGCGCTGCGTCATGTCGGAGCACGCACTGCTCCAAGTCAACTTCGACAAGGTGACGCTGGGGATCCACCTCGACCCAATTCAACATCTCCAGAATCCCACTGTGATCCAGCTCGACGGTCAAAAGCCCATTGCGCAGCGCGTTATTCTTGAAAATAGTTGCGAATGAGGGCGCAATCACCACTCGGAAACCGCTCTCTATCAGTGCCCAAACAGCGTGTTCCCTCGACGAACCACAGCCAAAATTTTGGCCTGCCACCAGAATAGACGCGCCATCATAATCGGTGGAATTCAGGACAAACCCATTATTGGGTGTGCGCACCTCGGCATCGGTGTAACGCCAGGGCGCGAAGAGACCTGCCGCCAGTCCCGTTCGAGACACCGTTCGCATTTCTCTGGATGGAATAATGGTGTCTGTATCGATATTGTCTCGCAGCAGCGGCGCTGCAACACCGAGATGCTGGCTGAAGGGCGTCATACCGTGGCGTCCGCTGTCAAATAACCAGCGCACGCGCTGGCAACAACCGTCACTGGGCTGGCCAGATGAGTCCGCGCCCCGATGCCCTGACGCCCCTCAAAATTTCTATTCGTCGTGGAGGCCACGCGCGCCCGATCACCAAAACTCTCACCGCCGGCATAGAAACACATGGAGCATCCGGGTTCACGCCACTCAAATCCGGCGTTCAGAAAAATCTCGTGCAGGCCTTGGGCTTCGGCCTCTCGCTTCACCCGCCCGCTACCCGGAACGCACAGTGCTTTCACTCCCCGAGCAACGCGGTGACCCGTTCTCAGCAGGTAATCTGCCGCGAGCCGCAAATCGGACAAACGGCTGTTTGTGCAGGAACCTATAAAAGCGGCATCAATGGGGTAATCAGAGAGGCGGCTGCCTCCCGCTAATCCCATGTATTCCTGCATCCGCTGCCAGGCTGCGCTGTCGCTGGCATTCAAAGCATCACCAGCCAGAGGTATCGCGTCGTCCCAATCGATGCAGTACTGGGGGCTGGTGCCCCAACTCAACTGCGGCTTTAAGTGCGCAATGTCTAAGGTCTTCTTGCTATCAAAGTGCGCTTGAGGATCTGACCTCAAAGACTGCCAGTGGGCGCAGGCCTGATCCCAGCGGGCGCCCGATGGTGCGAATTGCCGGCCCGCGCAATAGTCGACCACCTTCTGATCGGGTGCTACCAGGCCAGTAAACGCAGAGAGCTCTGTTGCCATGTTGCACAGCGTGAGGCGCGCCTCGACAGAGAGCGCTTCTATGGCCTCGCCCGCAAATTCAATGGCATACCCTCCGCCCCCTGCGGCTGATAACTCCCGTATCGTAAACAACATCAAATCTTTTGCTGTCACCCCCTGGGGTAATGAACCCTCAAAGCGCACTTGCATGGTTTGGGGGCGCGTCACTCGGAGTGTGCTGGTAGCGAGCGCATGTTCCGCCTCGGTCGAACCAACACCCCACGCCAGCGCACCCAACCCACCCAAGGTACAGGTATGACTGTCGGGACAGATTAATGACAAGCCAGGTAGGGCAATGCCCAACTCGGGCGAGATTACGTGAACGATGCCCTGATCAGGGTCCTGAATATCAAACAGGCGAATGCCGGTTTCTCTGGTGGCACTACGGGTTGCCACAATGAAATCTTTGCCACTCGGCATGAGTGTCGTATCACCGCGCCCGGGGAACGTATCAACAATGTGGTCCATGGTGCAAAAGGCGTGCTCTCGCCGCCGCACCTCACGACCACATTCAAGTAAGCTGTTCAGCGCCACACTGCCCGTCCGCTCGTGCAGAAAAATGCGATCGATGTAAAGCAGCGATTCCCGCTCGGAGAGCGTCTCTACCTCGTGCTCCTGCCAGAGCTTGTCAAATAGTGTCTTGGCCATAACAAAACTGCCCAGCCTCCGGCCCCATGGTGGGCGTCAACGCCCACTCTCTTCGACTGAAACGATAAGCCTACTCACTGAGAGGTGGCAACAACGGTTCGGTGAAGAAAATTTCTAGTGGCGTACCCGATGGCAAATTAACAATGCCGCCAATAACAGCACCCTCCTCACCCAAATGCGCGGAGGCCCAATCGGGTTGCCGCTTGAGGCCCTCAGGGTCGGCGCTGAGGCTCACGAGAATGACACCTCCCCTCTCCCCCGGAGGCGCGGGTACGGCAGACGCACCGGCGGGGTATTGGTCAATTTCAAGCCCATAGCCATCGGTCATCGACAGCAAGGCGAGGGCGTGCTTCGTCTCCACCGGCAAACCATAAGCATCAGACAACACGCCAATTTTATAAGGCAGAGGGCCCATCACCGGATTGCCGAAGTGGTCCGTAAAAAACTGGAGCGTGGCGGATAGATTGGGGCTACCCATCACCATGATAAATGTGTGACCCACCGGCGCCGGATTGCGTTGTGGCTTAAGGACCGATTGAGTGGGATCAACTAACTGCGTGAGATAGAGGAGTTCACGATCGGGGCCAATCACCTGCATCGCCAAAATATTTTTTTGCTCAGTCAGGTAATCCGGTCCGCGCAAGTGGGTAAAACCCGATCCACTGAGCTGCTGCCTCAGCGCCTGTGGGTCCTTGACCAAGAGCTCGATCGCACTCCACCCCACGCGAAGCATGGCCTGATAACCGGGCTCGGCGCCGCTTACCAAACGAATCGCTACTTGAGGACCGGCGGATGGCACCAGTGTGACGTAGGACTGCCCCGCCAGCTCGGGCCGCCCAATCGCCAGCGCCACCCTGTCATCAACCAGCCCCTGATCCGACGCGCGATAACCCAGATACTGCTCGTAGGCCTCCTGTGAAACGGCCAGATTCTGGGAAAGCACCCAAACCATGAAAATAGATTTCAACATACGGACATACTCAGACGAGCCCTTGATAAAAATCCAGCCGCCCCCCATCGGGGGCAGACACCGAGAAACTGTCGGCATTGAGGGCCCCCGGCAGATCGCGATGGCTTAAGGGGTGGATCAGCCTGTCCGACCACTCGCTCTGCAAGAAGCGTTCATAGTCCTCCTTTAAATCATCAAGAGGAATACAAAGCGCTCTCAATCCGCGACCACCCAGCGCGGCAACGTCGGTGGGTGGTAATGGATGACCCGGCACGTCGATCAGTTCGATTGAGCCATCCATAACAGCGTCAGGGTGCGCGATACTTAACCGCACGTGGGCAGTCTCCGACGGCTGGTCTTCCAGCTGCAATACTTTCGCGCCATCTCCCGGTAACGGACCGCGATGATCAACAAACTGGGTAAAGCCAAATAGCTGCAAGAACGCCAGCGTGCGCTCGACGCTGGTCACCATCTGGGTGCTATTAAAAATGTCGCTCATGCGATCGAACTCGACCCCCTCAAGAGGAGGATGTAATCGCTCCATCACCGCCAGCACAATACCGTCATCCTGAATGAAGAGACCTTCTTTAGTCTCAACCGCTCCAAACTGCCATGCCACGGGTGTTACCAACTCACGCCATCCGTGCGCGGCAAGAAATTGGCAGGCCCAGTCGCTGTCGGTCGTGCGCATATTGATGTCAAAGATTCCCCCGGGCTGACGGACCGGGCAAGTCAGGGGTCGCAAGACGGGCGCAGCATGGGATGCCGGCAGGAGAATCACCTCGGACCCCTCCTGGGGGGCCATCCAGCGATACAGCACCCCTAGATTGTTGGAAACGCCCCAAAATGCCGCCGCGACCTTATCCAACGCCTCTTCCTGAAGCCGCCAGCCCAAGGCCGCGAAAAAGCCACCGAGGGTGGCGGCGTGGGCGGTGTTAATCACCACATGAGAAAACCCTTTCCGTCGCATTTCTCTCCCCCCGCGAATGATCGATATGATCATACAGCCAAAGGTACGCCGTTACCGGTGGGCATTCACCTCGAACGTCTGCTACCCTTTTTTTGTTGGGCCGTCCCAAAAACGGGCAGCCTCAAGCGCAACAAGGAGGCGCTCAGTGAACGCTGTAGTCAGTCAGGTTACCCAGCTGCTCCCGGCAGAGATCGTCGATACAACCCCAGAGCAGCTGGCGCTGTATTCCCAGGATGTCTTTACCATTGGTCCGCCAATTGGCGCGGTGGTCAGACCCCGGTGCATCGAAGAGGTACAGACCCTTGTTGCAGTGTGCAGGGAGCGCGGCACCCCAATCGTTACGCGCGGCGGGGGAATGAGCTACACCAGTGGCTACCTTGCCGCCGCCCCCGAGAGCATCCTCATCGACATGACCGCGATGGACAGCATCGTCGAGGTCAATCTGGAAGACCGCTACGTTACCGTCGAGGCAGGGTGCAGTTGGCAGAAGCTCCACGAGCACCTCACACCGCTGGGAGTCCGGACGCCCTATTGGGGCACATTGTCAGGCCGCTACGCCACCGTTGGCGGCGGCGTCTCTCAGAACAGTATTTTTTGGGGCAGTGGCCAACGCGGAACGGCGGCCGACAACGTACTCTCGATCAGCGCGGTGACGGGCACCGGCGACCTCATCGAAACAGGCGCCGCCAGTCAAATCAATGGTTCACCTTTTATGCGCCACTTCGGCCCAGACTTAACGGGCCTGTTTCTCGGTGACTGCGGCGCGCTGGGTATAAAAGTGCGCATCACTCTGCCATTAGTGCCACTGCCCGGCGCCCGGGGTTTTACCAGCTTTGGGTTTACCGACTCTGGACCCATGCTCCGCGCAATGGCTCAAATTTCCAGAGAGTCACTGACCACCGAATGTTTTGGCTTTGACCCCTACCTTCAACATCAGCGCATGAAACGCGCCAGCCTCACTGCCGATGCGCAGCAACTCTCCGGTGTGATTCAGGCAGAGGCCGGTATTGTCAACAAGGTAAAACAAGGTGCGAAAATTGCGCTGGCGGGTCGGCGCTTTATGGAAGAGGTGCAGTGGGGCATGTTTTCCATCAGCGAGGGGCGAACCGACGCCGAGGCCACGCATCAGGCACAGCGCATCCGCGTGATATGCGAAGCCGAGGGCGGTCAAGAGCTACCCGACAGCATTCCCCGCATCATGGCCGCCAACCCCTTCGGGCCCGTCAACAACATGGTCGGGGCAGAAGGTGAACGCTGGTTGCCTGTGCATGGGCTCGTACCCCACTCCAAAGGTGAGCAGGTATTGGCAGCAATAGAGACGGTTTATGAGCGAAATCGGGAGGTGCTGGAAAAGTATGCCATTGAGACCGGCTATCTCATCGCCGTCGTCAGCGAGCAAATCACCGTACTGGAACCCGTCTTTTTTTGGCCCGATGCGCTCAATGCGCTGCACAAACACAGTTTGGAACCCGACCATCTCGCGCGCATCAACCAGTTCGACGCGGTACCCGACGCCTGGGAGGCGGTCCATAAAATCAAGAGCGAAGTGGTCGATGTGCTGTCATCCGAGGGCGCCAGTCACCTGCAATTAGGCAAGGCTTATCATTATCGGCAGGCGCTGAAAGCCCCGGCCGAGGCACTCATCAGCAGCGTAAAGGCTGCGCTCGATCCTGACGGCATTATGAACCCGGGGGTACTGGGCCTTTCTTAATCATCAGACAGTCACGGCCACGTTATTGAGAAACCGAGAAAGGGACAGTAAAGGGTGCGGCCCCGTCGCGTTCATAATGTCGCCCACCGCTCGTGATGTGCCGCGATGCGCCCGAAAGCTAAATCATGCAATGGCTGGGGCGTGATATATTTTCCCGGTTTTCCGTAACCCAGACCTCTAGGGCAAAGAGACCGTTATGACCGCTTACATCATTGTCGAAGCAATCGTCCATGATCCCGCAAAGTTCAGCGCCTACGCACAGAAGGTGCCCGGCATTGTGGCCCAGTATGGTGGCGAATACCTGGTGTTGGGTGGAGAGCAAGAATCCCTCGAGGGCGATTGGGGTGCATCCCGCGTGGTCATGCACCGCTGGCCCTCCGCCGAACAAGCCAGAACCTTTTGGGGGAGCGATGAATACGCTGCAGCCAAACCACTGCGGGAGGGCACCGGCGAGTTTCGGGTGATTCTCGTTGAAGGCGTGCAGCAAACGGTTCTGGAGTAGCGCCTGATGGGCACGTATTCAGCATTGGCATTGCAAATGGACTGCTCCGCAGTCAACCACCTGCCAGATCGCGCTGCTGTGCAGCAGGCGATGTCGGTCGCGCTGGAGCGAGTGGACACCCTCATCGCAGGCAGCAAGGGCTTTATCAGCACTTTCAGTGGCGACACCTTGAAATTGGTGGTGCTGCCGGAATACTTTTTGACCGGCTTCCCGATGGGCGAGAGTATCGATGCATGGCGGTCTAAAGCCTGTCTCGAGATAGACGGCCCAGAGTATCAACGCCTGGGGGAAATCGCTCGCAGCCGTGGCGTATATCTCTCTGGAAATGCGTATGAGCTGGACCCCCACTTCCCTGATCTCTATTTCCAAACCAGCTTTATTATCAATGACGGGGGTCAGGTGATATTGCGCTATCGCCGCTTGATTTCGATGTTTGCGCCCACGCCCCACGACGTCCTGTCTCGGTATCTGGAGGTTTACGGGAAAGATAGCCTTTTCCCGGTAGTCGATACGCCGCTTGGCCGTCTGGCCTGCGTGGCCTCGGAAGAAATTTTGTATCCAGAGATCGCGCGGTCACTCGCCACCCGGGGCGCCGAAGTCCTGCTGCACTCGTCCAGCGAAGTCGGCAGTCCACGACCCACCCCTAAGAATATTGCTAAATGCGCGCGCGCCTACGAGAACATGTGTTACGTCGTATCCAGTAATACCTCCGCAATCCTTAATTCACCGGTGCCGCAGCACTCGACACAAGGACATTCGCAGGTGGTTGATTACAAGGGTCACCTGTTGACCGAGGCCTACACCGGGGAATCTATGGTTGCTCACGCCGTCATTGATATTGAGCGACTGCGGGAGGCCCGCGCCAAACCCGCCATGACCAATCTTATTGCCAGACAGCGGCTGTCTTTGTTTCGCTCAACCTATGATCAGCCGAATTTTTATCCCGAGGACAATCTGATCGACGAAGCGGGAGACGTTATTAAGCCGGATCGGTCCCACTTTTTGGAACAACAGGCCAGGGTTATTGCCGACCTAAAGAAGGCCGACCTGATCTGAGAAGTCAATCCAGCGTCAGATCCATCGAATACTGAAAATGTTCGGGGTTATAGCGCACTTCCAGAAAATCCATAATCTGCTCGCTCTCGACACCAATCTTTTTATAAGAGCGCCGGGTCAGACTCAGCAAAGGGCTTCCCTCAGCCACACCTAGAGTGCGGGCAACCGACTCATCAGCGGCCACTGCCGACAGTGTCTGCGCCACATGGCTCACCTCCAGTCCTTGCTCGCGAAAATAACTGAGGCGCGGTGTGTTTTTAAAAATTGCTGGGTCCGCAGGCATGCTCACACCCGCAGTCCAACTGGTGTAATGACCGAACTTCAACCCATCGCGCTCTCGCACTCTGAGCAGATGTAAAGCCGTCTCGCTATCCCCCAGCCTTAAATCTGATCGAATAGGCTGGGGCGGGATACGCATACCGTAATCAAGCACATGGGCCTCAGAGTTTCGCGCCATACTCTCAATTTCCTGGAGCATACCCGTCAACGGTGCGTAAACCGGTCGGGGACTGTATTGGTAAATGACATGGGTGCCCCTACCACGTCTACGCTCGACCAGATGCTCTTTGGATAAATCATCCATGGCCCGCTTGGCTGTAATACGCGATACCTGGAACAGATCGGCCAGCTGCTCCTCGGGTGGCAAGCGGGTACCGTAGAGCAGCGTTCCGTCAAGAATGCGTGACTTCAACACACTGAACAACTGATGATACAGGGGAGTCGGCGATTGCTTGGATAACTGACCCATCAGATGCGGGCCAAAAAATTGTTCCATAAACGCGTCCACTCGGTCAGCCTGTGCCGTAACGCATAATGATATATCAAAGTAGGTCTTTTGGGGCGCGGTATCTTCCTCTCACTCGTCGATCAGGCCCACTCATCACCCTTGACTGCCTCTATCGGGCATTTTGAGCTATTGTTATATCTTTAGTCTGTGGGGGTAAAACGATGGGCATTACTGAGCTGGCTGTTCTGCGCTGGTTACACATTATCGCCATGGTGTATTGGCTGGGCGGAGAGTGGGGCGTATTTAACACCTCGACCCACGTCATCAATCGCGAGCTGTCCATGGACGAGCGTCGCCGGCACATGCAGACCGCCTACCACATCGATATTCTCGCGCGCATCGGCATTATTAGTTTATTACCCCTCGGCCTGCACATGGGATATATCTGGGGTGTACAGCCTTATGGCGGCGGATTTTTGGTGGCGGTCTGGGTGCTCGCCATTTTATGGCTGAGCCTCTGTATTTCTGCCTACGTCTTTCGCGAGACCGATCGAGGTATTCAGCTCACTCTGTGGGATGAAAAGGTCCGTTTTATCCTCATCCCGTTATTAGTGATCTCCGCCATCAGTTCTCTGCTCGGTTACGGGCCTTTTAACGTGGGGCCCATGCAATACTGGTTCTCGATCAAGATCCTGCTCTACAGCGTGACGTTGATGATCGGCCTGAAGCTGCGCTTTATTATGCGAGAGTGGACTACCCTGTTTCGCGTACTGGCCGAGGGCCGGAATCAGGAGGCCGAGAACCAGTTGGAGAAGAGCCTCGCCTTTGGCAAAAAGCTGGCGTACTTCTACTGGGTGACCATTGCCTCAGTCGCTTTCTTTGGGGCGACAAAGGCGGTTTAGCACCTACGCAGTAATTATCCGCTTGCCGCTTTGAGGATCGCAGCGGGGGGCGCGTGCCAGACCGCCTCCCCCCGTTCCTTGAGTACCGCCTCGAGGATCTCCCTCACCGTGCGAATGCGGTGCGGCTGACCGACCAACCAGGGGTGAAAATTCAGGGCTAGCAGTCGCCCGCCCTGCTCGCGGCCTTCCTTGATGAGTAAATCCGCGGCATCGATCACCTGCTGGGCAAAGCTGTCCTCGCTGTGCAGGTTTTGGGTCAGCACGAAAACATCGTCGAGCTCCAGACAGGAGGGCAAACAAGTCATGTCACCCTCGGTGGTTTTAAAGGTATAGGGCAGCTCATCGTTCACCCAGTCGCACTGATACGTGAAGCCGTTTTTCACCAACAGCTCTGGCGTATTGGCGGTTTGAATGCGACCGGGGCTCAACCAGCCGGTGATAGGTTGCTCGGTGAACTGCTCGAGCGCCCGGCGCGAGTCGGCAATCCAGCCAGCTTCGGTGTTGGCATCCACGTCGCCGGCGTGCATGCAGAGCATGTTCCACCCGTGACCCAGCCACTCATAAGGCGTTTGGCCAAGACGCTCCAATAACCGCGGGTAACGCTCGCCTAGCGCGCCGGAGATCGCCAGCGAGGGTTGCGCGTCGTACTCCGCCATCAGCTTGAGCAGCCGATAGATGCCCACCCGGTTGCCATAATCCCTGAGCGTGTAGTGACGTAGATCGGGATAAGGCATGGTGAGCGCCCCCGGAGGCGCTACAGTGGGCTTGTCTCCCGATAACGGAAAATGCTGTACCGAAATGTTGATCCACAGCGCCAGCGGTTTGCCGCCCGGCCAGGTGACCGGCTTACGGTCCTGCAGCATCGACCACGCATAGCGGTCGTGGTCCATGCCGTAATGGCGCTCTGGGTAATCGAGCGGTTCGTTACTCACGTCAGCTGCCCCGGACCAACACCGATCTGCTCCTGAAGATGGGAGAGCGAATACTCGGCGATCTCCCTACCCGTGGTGACCCACACATCCGAATGCCCCGTGATGTACTCGAGCGCTTCTTCCAGCGCCCGCAGCCGATGCGGACAGCTCACTTGATAGTTGTGCGTCGGAATACACATCACGGTGCCGCTCTCGGCGCCCTCCTCATAGAGTTGGTCAAAGGCGCGGCGAATAATTTCGCCGTAGCGGCGTGGCTCCATCTTCTGCACCACATAGGCGATGGTGTCGTTGAGCTCCAGCGAGTAGGGAATGGACACAAAGGGCTTGCCACTGCGGGTTTTGACCCGGGTGGGCTGGTCGTCGTGAAATAAATCACAGGTATAGATGCCGCCCGCCTCGGCGAAAAGATCAATCGTATGGTTTGAGTGTGACAACGCCGGCG
This sequence comes from Halieaceae bacterium, assembly GCA_038102985.1. GTDB lineage: Bacteria > Pseudomonadota > Gammaproteobacteria > Pseudomonadales > Halieaceae > Luminiphilus. The sequence continues at coordinate 10,423 of JAYNYK010000026.1, read as the reverse complement.
CCAGATAGCCTGCGGGCTGTTGCCCACAGGCGCGCTCAATCGTCTCCATGGCGTCTTGAATCATCTCCCGCTCCTGATCTTCGGTCAGACCATAGGTGTAGCGAGTGTTGTAGATACCGTGACTGAAAAACTCCCAGTCGCGCTCAGCGCACAGGGCGATTATCTCGGGATGGTGCTCACACAATGCCGCAGAGAGGCTGATTGAGCCACGCACGCCGTATTTATCAAGTAGCGCCATCTGCCGCTGATGCCCCACGCGATTGCCATAGTCGCGGATGCTGTAACCGGGTATGGGTGGGTAAGGATGGGGCCATGGCTTACGGTGTGGATTATTGGGCGGATCGAACTCGTAAAACTCGATATTGGGCGCCACCCAAAAGGCCAGCCGCGCCGCGCCGGGCCATTCTATTTTTGGTCGGCCCTCGTAGGGCGCGTAATCGTAGAGGTCGAGCTCGGCGCGCTGATGAACTTCAGTCATGCTCAGCGTTGCTGCGAGAGCCAATCAAGCACTTCTGCTATTGCCACTACATCGGCATATTTGATGGCCAGATCGGTCAGGTTGGCGAAGTGATAGCTCTCGTGCTTGTCTGCGACACATTCCTCGGGAACGATGGTGCGATATCCCCGAGATAGTGAGTCCACTGCTGTGGCGCGAATGCAGCCACTGGTCGATCCGCCCGTCATTACAAGGGTATCGACTTGATGCCAGACACACAGCGACTGCAGCGCAGTCTCAAAAAATGCCGAGGGCATTTTTTTACAGTAGATGACATCTCGCTCATGGTCGATCTCCAGACGCTCATCAAACTCAGAGCGTTCAGAACCAAACTTGATGTTCTGCAGCGAGTCTGGCGTGTCTGTTCGCGTACCCCAGATACCGCAATCCTCCCCTGAGGCCATATAGGCAACATGGGTCCAAACAACCGGCCAGCCAAGCGTCCTAAAGGCGGCGGAAAGCTGATTGACGTAATCGAGCTGCTTGGGGTCTGTCTCGTAAGCCGTGTTGAACAAATCAGTGCGGGTGTAGGCTTTTTGCAGATCAATGTTCACCAGGATGGCTTTTTTGCCAAAACCAAAGCGGGCCCTGCTCGGGTTGTCCTTGATCTGCTGGTAGATTTGACGCGCGGTGAGGTCGCTGGTTTCCATAGGAGTTCCTGTTTTGCGGCTGCGCGAAGCAGCATGATATAAAAACATATCATTAATACATAGCGTGGTCTGGAGACGCAGGCCACGCGCTTGAGCGCCGCAGGGGGCATCATGGGCCACAAGCTTATCCGAGGCACAATCGAATACACCAGTCGCAAACCCGAGCGAACCGGTGACGTTCGCGGTCGGGAAATGTTCACGCTGAGCTGCCAGCCCGACGGAACAGACGTCCTGCTTGCCCACTGTGAAATCGATGACCCCCCCAAGGTAACGCGCGATGTCTGCCTCGCACTGAGGCATGCAGATTCCAGTCCCGTTGACTGCTCAGTGAGAATATCGGTGGGCGGCAAGTTCGAGGGCTCCGGGTGGATGCGCTTTGCCAAAGGCTACGCCGAATGTGAAACCTTCAATGCCCGGGATGGCCGTATCAGCCAGGAAATCGAAACAAATGGTCAGGTCGGTTGGCTACAGAGCCACCCCATTGTAGGCGACGCCCTTTTGATGAGGCTATATCCGCTTGAGCAGGGGCCCGGCATTCACTCGCTGAAAAATATTTTCCTGACCTCACCGGATCACCGGGGCGCCACAGGCCCCTTCTTTTTTGTAACGGACTTTGACTTGGTCTACGTTGGCGAAGAGGACATTACTGTGGCAGCAGGAAGCTTTCGGGCACGGCATTTTCAGGTGGCCGGCACTGCGGGAAACCTGCCGGAAGAGCATCCCCCCTATGATGTGTGGTGCACCGCTGATGACGACTATCTCTTACTGCGGGCCCGGGCAGAGGGCTATATGCAGACCCATTATGAATTAACTGAAATCAGCATCACGGATACACCGTGATAAGGCCATTGGGGACTGAGCCCCGCTTTCGCTAACCCACTGCACTCAGGAGAGCGCCCTATGTATACCCTGCTGTTGTATGCCCATGTTCTCGGTTTGGTCTATTGGCTGGGGGGTGATCTTGGGACCTATCTTTCCAGTCGCTACGTTCTCAAAAATGAGTTGGGCGTAGAGGCACGACAGACCGCCTTTAGCATACTGATGGCCTGCGATATGGGGCCCCGCCTTGCCATGCCAATCATGTTGGGCACGGGGTGGCATCTCGCGGCGTTGCGTTGGCCCGGATTATTGCCCGATACCCTCGCAATCGTTGGATGGATTGTGGTGTCGATATGGATCACCTTGATTGCTGCCATCCACAGTACCGCCGGGCAGCGATGGCCGGCGCTGACGCTTTGGGATTTAGGTTTGCGCTTTGGCGTCGCCACCACGCTGCTGGCAGCGGGCCTGCTCGGCACATCGGCCGGCTTGCCTACCTGGATGGCGCTCAAAATCGCTATTTTCGCGGCGCTGGTTGCGAGCGGTATCGCCGTCAGATTCGCCCTCAAACCCTTTGCAGTTGCCTATGCTCAAATGCTCCAACAGGGCGCCAGCGATGAGAGCAATCACGCCATGGCGACTCACATGGGAGTCGCTCGCCGTTTTGTCTGGCTGATTTGGCTGGGACTTTTTGTCAATGCCGCACTGGGTCTCAGAGTCGTGGTGTGAGGTATTTGCATCCTGAGATCGTATTCGCGGCTTTCCGGCCGCCACATAGCCCCACCCGATAACGGCAGACCGCGAGTTACGCTCGGCTTAGGGGCTTCAGACAGCATGGGCTGGGGGGATGCCTTATGTGCGAGTATGTTGCCAATAAAAAAGGGGCTATCCGCGTGTTGAAGTCCTCGACCACCACCGCGTCGCATAGCGGCGGGTCTCGAGTGAGCCAACGCGTTAATTAGAAAGTCTTCACCACCGGTAGGGAGCTGCGGCCCATGAACAACACACAAAAAGTTGCCATCTGCACGGGCTCGGGCCGCCACGGCGGCCTTGGAGAGGCCATCCTGAAGCGCTTTGCACGGGATGGCTACCGCGTGGTGGTGACCGATATTGGTAGCCCGGCAACAGATCATCTGGCCGATACAGCCGACATGCAGTCTGTCGCAGATGCACTGAAAGCAGAAGGCGCAGACGTACTGTGGACACCCTGCGATGTCCGATCACCGGAGTCAGTCAACGAACTGTTCGCTACGGTTCTGGAAACCTTTGGGCGCGTTGATGTGCTCGTTAACAACGCGGGGATTGGCTTTGTGATGAAGCATTCTCGAGATGTCACGCCCGAAGAGTGGAATCTGGTAATTGATGTGACTTTAAGCGGCGTATTTCTCTGCACTCAGGCTGCCGCCCGGCACATGGAGTCGTCAGGGGAAGGCGGCCGAATTATCAATATCGCGAGTCAAGCGGCGAAGTCTGGCTTTCCCCATATGGCGCCCTATTGCGCCGCCAAACATGGCGTGATTGGACTCACGCGCACCGCCGCCATCGACTACGGTGCCGCGGGCATTACCGTCAACGCGGTTTGCCCCAATCATGTGACTACCGGGTTGGGCAGCGCACAAAACGCTTATTTCTCCGCCTTTAAAGGGGTATCCGAAGAGGAGTACCTGAGAGATATGGCCGCGCGTATCCCACTACAGCGCATTGGTTTAGCTTCTGATACGGCCGCAATGTGCGCCTTCCTGGCATCGGATGATGCGAGCTTCATTACCGGAGAGGCGATTAATGTCAGTGGGGGAGAAGAAATGCACTGAAATGTGGGTTGGACTTACACTTCAAGATATAACAATATGCTTTTGATTTTCAGTTTTGAACCACTCGGAGCTTAAAGTATGAGAACTAAAAAAATAATGCTTTCGCGATTCGTAGTAGCAACCGCACTCAGCGCCCTCGCGCTGGACACGGTCCAGGCGGCGATTGAAGAAGTCACTGTGACAGCGCAGCGTCGCGCCCAGAACATTCAGGATGTTCCACTCGCTATCACCGCACTCTCCGAGGAGGAACTGCAGGAGAGACAGATTGATGAGCCGATCGACCTCATTAACTACGTGCCCAATCTGTTTGGCGGCAACAACACGGGTCTTGGCACCGCCAATGCTTATTACTTACGCGGCTTGGGTAACACTGAATCCATCGCAACGTTCGACCCCCCGGTGGGCACCTACGTTGATAACGTCTACATCGCCCGCCAGAACGGCAATAACGTCAGCTTTTTCGATATCGACAGAATTGAAGTCATGCGAGGGCCGCAGGGCACCCTGTTTGGCCGCAACACCACGGGTGGAGCGGTTTCGATCCATATGAAAAAGCCAGCAGAAGAATTGGGGGGATGGGTCGAGGGCTCAATCGGTGACTTTGATCGCAAAATGATCCGCGGCGCTATCGACGTGCCGGTCTCAGACAGCATGCTGACCAAATTTTCAGGGTTCTGGCTGGACGAGGATGGTTTCGTTGAGAACCGAACAACCGGTGACGAGTTGAACGGTGATGAAGCCTGGGGCGTCAGAGCAGATCTGCGCTTCATGCCCAGCGACAGCGTGATCTGGGACATTTCTGCCGAGACGATTGAAAGTAGCTCCCTCAACATCACCAACACTTTTTCCGACCTGTCGGTTTTCGCGCGCCCCTACGACAACGGCATCAGCGATAACTCGGAAAATCGCTACTCAGCCACGGGCATCAGAGCTTCAAATGATTCTCAGGGGTCACTGGAGCAGCTCGCAACAGGGAACGGCTTGGGCAATAGCGTGGACAGCTGGGCCATCTCCTCCAATCTCGCATGGGAAGGCGATTTCGGTACGCTGACTTTCATTACGGGTATCCGCTCACTGGAGCAGAAATTCATCATCGACTTTTTTGATGGTCCCGGCTTTGCGGGCACCTATACCATTGCCAACTCCGGCGAGCACGATCAGTTCACGCAGGAAATCAAGTACAACAACACGTTTATGAACGACCGGATCGATTTTGTTGGCGGGGTCTATTATCACTCAGAGGACAACACCACTGATTGGTCTACGATCTTCGATATCGCTTTCCCGGCTGGCACGGGCCTCCCTTTTCTATTGGCTGACCGGGAAATGGATAACGACAACACATCGTTTGCCGTCTATGGCCAGGCCGATTTCCAAATCACCGAGGCGGTAACCCTGACGGCGGGCATACGATGGACGGACGAAGAAAAAGAAATCGATCTCCAGGATTTCAAGCCCGGCCTGGCCGCCAATAACCCCTATCCCAACATTCTTATCTTTCCTTCGGCACCGGGGTCCGAGCTGACCACCGCCAATCTTGAAGCGCAGGGGATTGCCACCAAGCTCGACGAGAGCGTCGTGACGCCCAGATTTGCTGTGCAATGGCAGATCACCGATAACTTGATGGCGTTTGCGTCACATACAGAGGGCTTCAAGTCGGGCGGATGGAACGCCCGAGGCCAGTCCGCACAGGAATTGATCCCCTTTGACATCGAAGAGGTCGAGACGCAGGAACTGGGCGTCCGCAGCGACTGGTTGGACGGCACCCTGCGCCTGAATGCCACGTTCTTCTGGATGGAGGCGACAGATTTTCAGGTACCGTCAGCGCTCGTCCGGGACGACGGCTCGATTGCTTTCATCACTCGAAACTTCGCGGACCTTGAAAACGAAGGTCTCGAGATCGACCTCAGCTGGGCACCCAACGAGATGTTCAACATGTATGCCACCGCCGGCTTTCAGGATGCCGAACAGATCCCGGGAGAAGCTATTCTTGCGCAGCAGGCCGACTGCCGCGCGGGTCTTGGGGGGGGCGGACAAGGGATCGTGACGCCTTCTTGTGATATTGCTGACCCGACGCGAAGTCCCGACTCCACCTACACTATCGGTGCCAACCTCACTGCCCAGCTACCGAGCTTCAACGGCTACCTTGCGGGGAATATCAACGTCCGGCGCACCGATGACGTGAACGTGGGCACTCCAGGATTACCCAACGGGCTTGTCGACGCGACCACCGAAATGAACGCCGGCATCACGCTTGGGGTGGGAGAGCATCTGCGTTTCGCGCTTGAGTGCCAGAACTGCACCAATGAACTGGTGCAACATTCTGTGCTAGCGGGCACGTTTTATTTCAACGAGCCAAGAAGAGTGACGTTCCGAGCACGATATAGTTTTTAGAGCAAAACCCCGCAACCTCGCGCGGTTTGAACAATGAAGCTATCTCTGGCCCCGCTCTTACAGAGCGGGGGTGTTCTCGCGTAACCATAAAAACGCGGACTCTGTTCTGACTCCCAGTCACTAGCGCTAACTCACCCGCTACCATTGAGTCTTTGCTGGCGTCAACGTCCGCAGGTAACAAAGGAGAAGGATGTCATGGCTGGACTGCAACACTCACTGGCACTTCGAAAAGATATCGATCAGCGCGCACGGGAACGCTTTACTTCGTCAATGCGAGCCTGGGTCTTGACTGACCTGGCTGGGCAGATGCAGTCAGATTACGAAAAATCCAGTGCTGAGAGTGGGCTGCACCACGACTCGGGTGAGGCGGTGCACCAATTTCTCAAAGATCGCGATTTATTCAAGTGGTACTCCAGCTTGCGTTGCACCACACAGGAACTGGTGTGGCAATCGGTCCTCGCAGCGATCGCATCAGACCCCGAGTCTGTTGAGCAGATCAGTTCTCAGCACGACCCTGGGCACGGTGGCTCGCTAATCCTAGATAGCAAAACACCGATACCGGATTACACCGACGCGATGGATGTCCACCTGATGCCCGGCAATTATCAGGGCGGCGACGACAGCGGCGCCGAAGCAGGCGTTGTCTACGACAATGGCTTGGAAGTCTTCTCCTTTGGCGTCATGGGTAAGAATCTCGACGATATTGGGCACTCAATGGCCAACTACACGCGCCTCAAGTGGCCGGACATCAAACCACAGTTAATCGTAGATGTCGGATGCACTATCGGCCACAACACCCTGCCGTGGAAGCAGACCTTCCCAAGCGCGGAAGTGCATGGACTCGATATTGCCTCCTCCTGTTTGCAATACGGTCACGCTCGGGCAGAGGCCTTTGGTGTGCCGATTCATTTCCGTCAGGCCGGATGTGATGCCCTACCCTATGAGGACGGCAGCGTTGATATCGCGTTCTCCTCCATGTTCCTTCACGAACTGCCCGCCCATTTGATCAGGGCTTTTTTTCAAGAGGCACATCGCATTCTTAAACCGGGAGGGGTACTTATTAACATGGAGCTGCCCCCTAATGACGCACTCGGCGCCTACGATGCGTTTTATCTCGATTGGGACTGCTTTTATAACAACGAGCCGTTTTACAAGGAATTTCGGGATCTGAGCTACTCTGCCCTATGCACCGAGGCGGGTTTCTCCGCCGAAAGCTTCTTTCAGGCCACCATGCCCCGCTTCACCTATGTCAGCGAAACAGAGTTCGCAGCTGCATGCGGCGCGGACGCCACCTTTGACTCAGACACTGGCAGGCTCTCCGATACCATCACCTGGTACGCCTTTGGTGCGCAAAAGAGTGCCATGCAGTGAGCACTGATAAAAAAGCTGTCAAAGCGGGACGCCCCGCTTTTTTCTCGGATCCGGAGATTGACCGATTACTCGCGATCATCGTTCGGCTTATGACAGAGCATTCGGTATTAGCTGAACGGGTGAAATCCCTTGAAGCACTGCTGGCGCAATCCGGTGTGATTGCTGAAAACGCACTGGAGCACTTTGAGCCCACAGAAGAACAAGATGCCCAGTGGGCCCAAGCGCGATTTGCACTGATAAAAGACGTGCTGGAGTCGGGCGCTAATATTAAAAAACAATAACAGGGGGTAAATAATGGAAGGGCTGTGGTTGTACCTGCATATTTTATTACTCGTATTCTGGGTGGGCACTGACGTTGGCGTTTTCATCGCCGCGCGGTGGTCGGAGCGCACAACCCTGAGTATTGAGACCCGGCAAACGGTTCTGCAACTGGGTATGGTTTTGGATCGACTGCCGCGTTCTGCACTGACACTCATTATCCCCTCAGGCTGCCAGCTCGCGGTTTCAACGGGCTGGCTCGCGCTTTCAGGATCGGTACTGGGTGGAATGTGGCTTGGGGCCGCGGTGTGGTTGCTGATTCTCTGGCGCGGCTTCCTCTCGGTCGACCCACAAATTCAGGAACAGAGCGCCAAAATCAACTGGGTGCTGAATCTGGTGCTGGCGCTGGTCGTGAGTAGCACAGGCATTTACCTCCTCACCCAAACCAATACGCCCGACTGGCTCGCACTCAAAGTACTTGCGGTGGGCGCCATCTTTTGTGCGGGAGTCCTCCTCGATTTGCTCTTTAAACCCGCCGTTGATTTGTTTATTGCGCTGGGCGCCACGCCCGACGATGAAAACTTGAATGCGGCTTACACACGTGCGCTTTCACCCGTCTATAAAGCAGTGTTGGCCATTTATGCCTTTGCACTGATTGCCGCAGCACTAGGGGTATTCAAATGACGAGCAAACCCCACAGTAAAAGCCCTCGGGCACTGGGATTGCACTACCGCATAGCCACCCTATTCATGGGGCTACTATTGAGCACAGCGACGCTGGCCGACTTTGCCAATGATATCGCGGCCGAGGGCGGCAAGTGGGCACGCTATTACGAGCAAGGCGATCTCGACGGATTGATGACGCTCTACGTTGATGACGCCATCGTTGCATTACACGGGCAGCCCGCCCTGTTCGGCGTAGAGGCCATACGCGAGTATTTCTCGACCCGCATCGGTAAAGCGGACTCAACTTTTGAGCTGGAGTACGAGCTCAGAGAAACCCACGGCGAAATCGCCTACATCATCAGTAAATATTGGCTCAAGGCGGTCGATAACGAAACGGGGGATACCTACCTTGATGCCGGCAGGTCTTTGTTGGTTTACAAAAAGCACGAAGGGCAATGGAAAATAGCGGCCGATATTGACCAGGCAACCCCTGATGTCAGTTGGCCTGCACCCTCTGGGCTCAACTAAAAAAAGCCAGCTCATCCAGGCTCGCCAGACCGCCAAAGCCCGAAACCGACACAATAAAAAAGGCGCCCTGGGGCGCCCTCTTTGGTTCAAGCCCGGATCAGAACTTCAACTGAACCTCCGCACCAAAGTAACGCGGTCTGTTCGCGGTACCAAATGACCAACCACTCGGTGCATATACGGGGGTAGGATCATTAGGGCCTGTCGCCCTTATTTCCGCGGTTGGATCAAGGAACGACATAAGGTAAGTCTCATCAGTCAAGTTTTTACCAAACAATGAGAGAGTCCAGCGTTCGGTTTCCCAATTAATTGATGCATCAAGGATACCAAATGCCTCTACGAGCGATGGGTTGTACGAAAATCCAGCGCCACCCTGTGCGACAGGAATGGTTTTGTCCCCGCCATTCGAGCTAGCTGAGATGTAATAGTCGTCTTTCCAAGCATAGTTCAAAGTAGCCACTAAAAAGTGCCCTTCGGCCATCTGACGCTCAAAAAGTAATCCTAGGCCCGCGGTCATATCCGGCGCGCGCCTGAGCGCCATGCCACTCTTATCAACCATGCCTGTCACACTAGGGGACATGTAATCATCAAATGAGGCGTCCAAAAGACCGACGTTACCCCGCAGCGACAACCCCTCGGTAATAATCCAAGTGAAGTCCATTTCAAGGCCTTCCATGGTGGCGGTTGACGCATTCTCGACAACAGTCAAAGTAAGCTGCCCTTCGGATCCTGGCTTTACGATGTCCTCCTGCTTATCGTTGTACTCAATGGTGAACGCGGCCAAGTTCAACTGAAATCGGTTATCGAACAAAGTGAACTTGGCACCTGCCTCCCAACTCTCTACCGACTCTGGGTCGTAAGGGCCGGTATTACTTGGTGCTACCGCGCGCCCATTGAAGCCGCCTGAGCGAAAACCCTCTGAGTAAGTGACGTATGCCATACCAGAATCGAAGGAGTACTGCGCCGCGATTCGGGGGGTGAACTCATCCCACGAAGCCGAACCGTCAAACGAATCGTCATAGACGGATGCTGCCCAGTCGGGACAATTGACCCCCCAGGCGGCACCTTGGATTGTGCCACCTAGAAGATACGGGTACGGATCGATGGTCTTATCACGCCCAGAAATATCAGTGTATGCAACGGATCCGGGAGGGAGGCCGAGCAAGGTTTGCAGTGGATTGACGGGGTACCCCGACACCGCCATACAAGCTTCCTTTTCTTCATCCAGCCAACGACCGCCAACACTCAACATGAGGCGATCAGTCACATCCCAATCAACCTGCCCAAATACCGCGGTAGATTCGACCTCTTGGCTGTACAGCGGCGATGCCGTGTAATTAGTAACCGGCGTAGGGTTGATATTGTTCAGCAACCCAGAGTTTTGCTGCATTGTGTAGTCACTCTCCCACAGAAACAAACCGAAGGTGGAACGCA
>JAYNYK010000025.1:0-33100 GCA_038102985.1 Halieaceae bacterium | reverse complement strand
AAGCACTCTGGCGCCTGATGGGGACTGGGTTCTGATGCGGGTAGCAGAGGGCAACAACGGGACTCTCAGGAGTCATTTAGCGCATCCGGCTCACCAAGACCTGTTTCAGCCTAGCTGGCAGGCTTGGGAGGTGAGATAGGCAAGGCCCGTGAGTGATTCAAAAATTCGCGGGGTTCGGTGGACCATAGCGGGCGTCTTGGTCTTTATGTGCCTGATCGTCGGAAGCTTTGTTCATCGCGTGGGGGAACCCAGAGTAATGAGCTTGGCAGAGACCCGCGCAAATGGGTTGTTTTTGTTTGATACGCCAAGGGACCCCGGCGAATTTGAGTTGCTGGACCACAGGGGCAAGCCGTTTTCCCGCGCCCAGTTGTTGGGCCGCTGGACCCTAGTTTTTTTTGGATTCACCCACTGCCCCGATATTTGCCCGACCACCATGGTGGAGCTCGCCGATCTTAAGTTGCAGCTTGTTAATACCGAGGCTGAAGCGACGCAGGTGGTCATGGTGTCGGTTGATCCTGCGCGCGATACGCCCGAGCGGCTGTCTGAGTATGTGCCTTACTTTCATCCGGACTTCCTAGGCGTTACTGGGGACTTTGCTGCAATCCTAAGCTTTGCCCAGCGCCTGAATGCTCCTTTTCGTAAGCTGAGTGAGCCCGACGGTGATTATCAAATGGAGCACAGTGCGAACGTGATGTTGATGAACCCGCGGGGTGATTACCACGGTTTTTTCAGGGCCCCGCTCGATATTCCCAAAATGCGGGTAACCTTACGGTCCACACAGTATTTGTGGGAGCACTAAACCCATGACTAACCGGCTGATTCTGGTTGACGGATCCTCGTACCTCTTTCGGGCTTTTCACGCGCTGCCCGCGCTCACAAATTCGAAAGGGCTTAACACCGGTGCCGCCAAGGGTGTGATCGGTATGATCCGGAAGCTGGTCGCGGACTATGCGGGCGATCAGGTAGTAGTTGTGTTTGACGCCAAGGGACCTACTTTCCGCAACGAGATTTATTCCGAGTACAAAGCTAATCGCCCACCCATGCCCGAGGAACTCCGGGAACAAATAGAGCCCATTCACCAAACTATCCGCGCACTGGGTTTACCCTTGATTTGTATTGGCGGCGTCGAGGCTGACGATGTCATAGGGACGCTCTCGGTGGAGGCGGCTGCCAACGCGAGACCTGTCGTTATCTCCACCGGTGACAAGGATATGGCGCAGCTGGTCAACGACCACGTGACACTCATTAACACGATGAATAACACAACGATGGACCACGATGGGGTCGTGGAGAAGTTCGGTGTGCCCCCCAAACTGATCATCGACTTGCTCGCTCTCATGGGTGACAAAGTAGACAACATTCCGGGTGTGGCAGGGGTCGGTGAGAAAACGGCCACCGCATTGCTCCAGCATCTCGGCGGAATTGATGCGATCTACCGCCAGCTGGACGCGGTTGCCGAGTTACCGATTCGAGGCGCAAAAAGCCTCGCCAGCAAGTTGGAAGGGGGCCGCGACGACGCCGAGCTCAGCTTTGAGTTGGCAACGATTAAAACCGACTGCGATCTTGGCCTCGCGGAGGGTGATCTTGACTCAAACCCGCCTGATCAGGATGCCTTAATTGCCCTGTTCCGCGAGTTGGAGTTCAAGACTTGGCTAGATGCGCTGTTGCAGGGCGCCGATGATGTGAAACCTCAGGTAGCCGGGGGGGATACTGAGAACGACGCGTCCCCCGCCGTATCCGCACTGGCCCGTGACGGGGTTGATGTTACGACCATCTTGGACCCAGAGACTTTTGATGCGTGGTTGACCCAGTTACAGAATGCGACGCTGTTTGCCTTTGATACCGAGACAACCAGCCTCGATTACATGGCTGCTGAAGTGGTGGGGGTCTCTTTTGCTGTGGCGCCGGGTGCCGCTGCTTATGTTCCCCTCGCTCATGACTACCCGGGCGCCCCCGATCAACTGGGGCGGGATCACGTGCTAAACGCGCTAAAGCCGCTACTGGAGGATGAGCAGGTCGCTAAAGTCGGCCAGCACCTGAAATACGATGCTAATGTGCTTGCCAATCACAGCATTACTTTGCGCGGTATTCACGATGACACCATGCTGGAATCTTACGTGCTCGATGCGACGGGTAGCCGCCATGATCTCGATTCGCTGGTATTAAAATATTTGGGTCAGCGCACCATCCATTTTGAAGATATTGCGGGCAAGGGCGCGAAGCAACTCACATTCAATCAGGTGCCCATCGAGCAAGCGGCGCCCTATGCCGCGGAGGATGCCGAGGTCACGCTGCGACTGCATCAGCACCTGTCGGCAAAGCTCGATCAGGAGTCAGCGCTATCTGCGCTTTATCGTGAGCTGGAGATCCCGCTGGTCCCTGTGCTGTCTCGCATTGAGCGAAACGGTGCTCTGGTGTGCCGCGAAACACTGGCCGCCCACAGTCGAGAGCTGGGGGAGCGCATGCTCGCGCTGGAGTCTCAAGCCCATGAGCTGGCCGGCGGACCTTTTAATCTGGGTTCGCCAAAACAGTTGGGCGAGATTTTATTTAACCAGCTGGAATTACCCGTATTAAAGAAGACACCCAAGGGGGCCCCGTCTACCGCAGAGGACGTGCTGGCCGAATTGGCGCTGGACTATCCGTTACCCGCCGTGCTGATGGAGTACCGCAGTCTGAGTAAGCTCAAATCAACTTACACGGACAAGCTACCTGAGATGGTCGACCCTAAAACCGGGCGTGTGCACACCTCTTATCATCAGGCCGTGACGGCCACCGGGCGTTTGTCCTCATCCGACCCCAACCTGCAGAACATACCCATTCGTACTGAGGAAGGCAGGCGCATTCGCCAGGCCTTTATTGCGGCTCCCGGCTGTCAGATTATTGCCGCCGATTATTCTCAGATTGAACTGCGCATCATGGCGCATTTATCACAAGACCCCGGTTTGCTCGTTGCATTTGCAGAGGGCCTCGACGTGCACAGTGCGACCGCAGCAGAGGTATTTGGCGTCGGCATCGATCAGGTGTCAGGCGATCAGCGGCGCAAGGCTAAAGCGATAAACTTTGGCCTGATTTACGGCATGTCTGCGTTCGGGCTGGGTAAGCAACTGGGCTTGGGCCGCAAGGAAGCACAGGAATACATTGACCTGTATTTCGATCGTTATCCAGGGGTTGCTGATTACATGGCCCGAACACGCGCGCTGGCCCATGAGAAGGGTTATGTAGAAACACTACGGGGACGCCGTTTGTATTTGCCCGAAATCAATGCGCGCAATCGCCAGCGGCAACAGGCAGCTGAGAGAACCGCCATTAACGCGCCCATGCAAGGTACCGCGGCGGACATGATTAAACAGGCGATGCTGGCGGTGGATGCCTGGCTCGATGCATCTCAGACCCCTGCTCGCATGATCATGCAGGTGCACGACGAGCTTGTCTTCGAGGCCGATACCAGTGCAGTCGAGGAGGTCGGCCTGAAAGTCAGTGAGCTGATGTCGGGGGTGGGGTTGTTGGATGTGCCGTTGGTCGTGGACGTGGGGGTTGGCGCTAACTGGGACGAAGCGCACTGAGCGCTAGGGTGATTCGTTGCCCTCAAGTACCGAGTTATCGGTAAGCCAGCCGTTCAGTTGACGCCCGAGTTCGTCAACACCAATACCCTTCAACGAGGAAAAGAGCTGCATGCTCACCAGTGCCTGATGGGCAGAGAGTTGGTGACGCACTGACAGCAGCGTATTTTGCGCGGGTCCTCGCTTTAGCTTGTCAGATTTGGTCAGCAGAATATGCACCGGCATATCGGCAGTTATCGCCCAGCCCAGCATCTGCTGGTCGGGCTCGGTAAGCGGATGTCTAATGTCCATTAACATAATTAGGCCCCGCAGACTTTGTCGGCGTTGCAGATAGCGCTCTAGCTGCTGATTCCATTTTTTCTTGACCGCCAACGGTACTTTGGCGAATCCATAGCCTGGCAAGTCAACCAGTCGCTGGTTGTCACTTAAGGCAAAAAAATTAATAAGTTGCGTCCGTCCTGGCGTACGGGAGGTTCTGGCCAGCTTTTTTTGCCCTGTTAATGTGTTGATTGCACTGGATTTCCCGGAATTTGATCTGCCGGCAAAGGCCACTTCCCAGCCGCAATCAGAGGGGGCATTTTCAATTGCGCTTGCGCTTTGCAAGAAGGCAGCATTGCGGAAGTTCGCTGGTGGCGGAGTGGCGCTGAGGTCATTCATTTTGCGATTTGTGCCCGGACGCGGAACGTCTATAATGCCACGCTCTCTGCGGGACAGTCCCAAAAAGCGGTTGTATTAGCGGCATAGACAGGGGTAACGCCAGAGCGATGGTCCTCAAGTCACTATTGAGGTCGCAGAGAAAAAGCGGTTGGGCGCTTTAGCCGGTGCACTGTTCGTTTCATAGAAGCACAGTGGGTAAAATCGAGCGTCCAGGCTGTCGTTGACAGCATTAGCGTTCGATTTACTTAGTAGAGGGTTTGACCATGAAATCTATGACATCCATTTGCAAGAAGGCTGTGTTGGTTGCTGCCATGGCCACCCTTACTGCCCCCGCCGTGCTTGCCGGCGATCCCCCAGCTCAATACGCCGCCTCGTGTGGCGCGTGTCATGCGGTGGGTGTGGCAGGTGCTCCCGCCACCGGCAATGCGGATGCCTGGGCCCCCAGGCTTGAGAAGGGTATGGACGCGCTGGTTGCCTCGGTGCGCAATGGCCTCAATGCCATGCCCCCGGGCGGATTGTGCAACAGCTGCAGCGACGAGGATTACGCTGCACTGATCACCTATATGTCGACACCTCAGTAAACGCCAACGAACAGAAGGTAAAGAGAGCCCCTGCTGTCATCAAGCGGTTGGCTTTCCAAGAGTAATGGGTAATTTTATGCGCCAGTTAGTGATACCAACGACCCTCGGTTTCGCGGCTTTGCTGTCGATGCTCGTGTCCTCAACAACACTCGCCGCAGGGGGTGATGTAGACGCGGGTCAGGCGAAAGCCGCCACTTGTGTTGCTTGCCACAGCGTGGATGGCAATAGCGCTGTACCCACTTTTCCGAAGCTTGCTGGCCTTGGCCACAAGTATTTGCTGAAGCAAATGAAGGATATTCGTGATGGGCGTCGCCCCGTGGCGCTGATGGCGGGTCAGGTTGACAACATGTCAGATCAGGATCTGTCAGACATCGCTGCTTTTTATGATGCGCAGTCGCGCACGGGCAGTGTGGCAGATCCTGACAAGGTCGCGCTGGGCCGCAAGGTCTATCTGGCCGGTATTGCAGAGCGACAAGTCCCGGCGTGTTCGGGTTGCCACAGCCCCACCGGTAACGGCAATGGTCCTGCAGGATATCCGGCATTGGGAGGCCAGCATGCGGATTATCTTGCCGCGCAGCTGAAGATGTTCCGTAAGGGCTATGAGGATCCCACGGGCCGTACCAATGGAGGCGAGGCTAAGATCATGCGCACCACTGCCTTCCGCATGAGCGATATGGAGATCGAAGCGGTCGCGAGTTATATTGCTGGCTTGCAACCCAATCCCTGATCTGCTCTCAGAGCGTAATGGGGTAGCCTAAGAATGACGTCCAAGGAGGGATAGCCCATGTCATTGATCCGTCTGCGTAGCACTTCATCACTACTGCTCGTTGTAGCGATGTTTTTCAGCGCCACCTTCAGCCTTCGCCTGATGGCGGACGGGGAATGGGTGGAAGGCCAGCATTACCAAGTGATTACGCCTCCCGTTGCGGTGGGTGCGTCAGACGACGTCGTGGTCACGGAGTTTTTTTGGTACGGCTGTGGCCATTGCTATACCTTCGAGCCAATGCTGACCGCCTGGGGAAAGCAGCTGCCTGATGGCGCAGTGATGAAGCCGTCACCTGCGGTGTGGAACGAGCCCATGCGCATGCATGCCAAAGCGTTTTATATAGCGGAGGTGCTGGGTGTGAAAGCGGTGATGCATCCCGTTATTTTTGATGCGATGCACGTGCAGCGGAAGCGACTGGTCTCTCGCTTGGAGTTGCGTGATCTGTTCGAAGACAACGGCATTGACCCCGCTAAGTTTGATAAAGCCTTTGACTCTTTTGGCGTTGATTCTCAGGTGAGGCAGGCTGATGCCAGAGCCCGCTCGGCCAAGGTGTCGGGTACGCCCACATTGATGGTTGCGGGCAAGTACCTGATCGAGACGCGGGGCGCGGGCGGTCAGACCAATATGCTGGAAATTGCCCAACATTTGGTCGAGAGAGAGCTCGCGGCGCGCTAGCGCACTGCCTCGGGTGCACACACGGCGGTGCGCGTTACTACGCGCCGCAGTTCAAAGCTGGAGTGAACCCCCGTCACACCCTCGATTCGGGTGAGCTTGCCCAATAGAAATTGTTCGTAGTGCGCCATGTCTCTCACTACCGCCTTCAGCAGGTAGTCAGCGCTTTGGCCCGTTACCACGCAGCAATCCACCACCTCTGGCAGTTCCGAGATCATCCGCTCAAAGAGCGAGAAGCGATCGGGTGTGTGTCGATCCATCGTCACGCTGATATGGGCAGTGAGGTTTAGTCCCAGCTTTTTCGGATCAACCATCGCTACTTGATGGGTGATCACACCCTCTGCAATCAGCCGTTTCACCCGTCTTGCGCAGGGGGTGGCCGATAGCCCAACGCGCTCCGCCAGTTCCAGATTGCTCAGGCCGGCATCTTCCTGCAAGACCTGAAGGATCCGATGGTCCATTCGATCCAAGCTAGAGTGTAAATTATTCATTTAATCGACTAATAGGAGTAAAACATAGCGCTAAAATATCAAAACTTAGTGGAAAAAACTTAAAAAGTGCCAATTAAGCCCGAAAAAAGGTGATTAATGCTTGCTCGCCGTGGGTACACTGTGCGCCGCAGACCGGACGCAGGATCCTCGCCGTGACAGACACTCGCTTTGACCATCGCAAATACCGCGCGTTTCAGCCTATCGCCAAACAGGATCGGCGCTGGCCAGACGCCATCATCCGCCAAGCACCTCAGTGGTGTTCGGTGGATCTCAGGGATGGAAACCAGGCACTGGTTGAACCCATGAACGCGGAGCAAAAGCTGCGGTTATGGGAGTTGCTACTTTCCATCGGCTTCACACAGATTGAGGTAGGGTTCCCCTCTGCTTCCAGCCACGACTTTGCATTTTTGCGCAAGTTGATCGAAGAGCAGCGTATTCCTGAGGGCGTCACCGTGCAGGTGCTGACACAGGCTAGACCGGACCTGATCGAAAAGACCTTCGCGGCACTGGAAGGCGTGAAGCGTGCCGTGGTGCACTTTTATAATAGTACTTCGACGGTGCAACGAGAGTATGTCTTCGGTCTCGATCGCGAGGGCATTCGCGATATAGCAGTTAATGGGGCTAGCCTGATCAAAGCGGCGGCTGATGCCCGGCCCGAGACTGAGTGGGTGTTTGAGTACAGTCCCGAGAGCTTCACCGGCACCGAGCTGGATTTCGCTGTCTCGGTTTGTGATGCCGTGAATGAGGTGCTGGCCCCAACGCCGGAACGACGGGTCATTATCAATCTACCGGCAACGGTGGAAATGAGCACCCCCAACATTTATGCCGATCAGATTGAGTGGTTTTGCGACCGTGTTCAAAACCGCGATGCGCTCATTATCTCGCTCCATACCCATAACGATCGAGGATGTGCCGTTGCAGCGGCGGAACTCGGTGTGATGGCCGGCGCAGACCGCGTGGAGGGTACTTTGCTTGGCAACGGTGAGCGCACCGGCAACATGGACATTATGACCATGGCCATGAACCTCTATAGCCAGGGCGTCGACCCGGGGCTCAATTTCACGCACATGGATGAAATCTGTACGGTTGCCCGCGAGTGCACGCAGCTTCCGGTCCACCCCAGACACCCCTACGCGGGTGAACTGGTTTTCACTGCTTTTTCGGGCAGTCATCAGGATGCCATACACAAGTGTTTGTCCAAGCGCGATGAGGGTTCCCCCTGGGATGTGGCCTATCTGCCCATTGATCCTGCAGATATCGGTCGCACGTATCAGGAAGTGATTCGTATTAATAGTCAGTCGGGTAAAGGGGGTGTCGCCCACGTGCTGCGGCGCGATTATGGGCTGGAGTTGCCGCGGTGGTTGCAGGTGGACTTCGGTGCCGCGGTTCAGGGATTGGCTGAGGACAGCGAAGCTGAGGTATCCAGCGATGACATTTTTCAGCTCTTTAGTGAAACCTATCTGAGTACGGCTGACCGCTGGCGTTTGGGCAATTACCAGCTGTCGCGGCAGGATGAATGCGACGGCCTTGAGGTCACCTTGCACGGCCCACAGGGTGCAGTGGCTTTGAAGGGGCAGGGAAATGGAGTGGTCGACGCCTTTGTACAGGCGATGGAGGCTTTCACCGGGCGACACATCGTTCTGGTGGAGTATTCTGAGCATACCCTGGGACAGAGTGCCGACGCGGAGGCTGTGTGTTACGTGCAATTGAACATCGATGGCGAGCGGCCCTGCGGTGTCGGCCGCAGCCACGATATTGTGCAGGCCTCGCTTGCGGCGATTCTTTCAGCACTCGATGGGCGCGGACTGGTCCTTTCCGAGGCCGCCTGATTACCCTTTTTAATGCTCGTGCATGGAGGGGTGCCGCCTCATGATGTTCGGGCATCACAGTTTTGGCCTAAAAACAGCGGGTCAACGCATTGCGGGCGAGCGATCTGTCGTAGTGGTTCCGCGCTCAGGTCGGGTGTTGGCGTGGTGTGTGCTGTTGCTTGCACTCGGTGGATGCTCAGCTACGCAATTTATCTACAACCGCGTGGACATTCTCGTACGCTGGTACCTCGACGACTATGTGACGCTTGACCGCGATCAGCGCAAGCGTTTTGACGTGCGGCTGGACGCGTTTCTGGAATGGCATCGTCGAGAAGAGCTCCCGACTTATGTTGAGCTCCTTGATGACGCGTTGCGGATTCTTGATGATGACGTGCCACTTGATGCCACACGTCAAATGGCCGAACGCATTGAATCAGCCGCCATTCGTTTTCAGGATCCTTTTCTTGAACTGTTGCTGAGCACCGGTGAAGACCTGCGTCCCGAGCAGCGGGCTGAGTTCGTTGAGAATCTCATGGCAAAACAGGAGGAGTTCGAGGCCGATCGATTAGCGCGGAGCGATGTTGAATATCGCGAGGATTTAGAGGCACGATTCGATAAACAGCTCAGTCGCTATATGGGCCCACTGGCTGATGAGCAAACGGACCGCATCGCGCTTGGCGTCAATGCCATGACGCGTCTTGACCGATTTTGGTTGGAGGATCGTCGCGTCTGGATTGAGGCGCTATCGGATATTCTTCTTACGGCTGACCCGAATTGGCCAGAGCAGGTGCGCCAGCTGATCGCTCAGCGTGACGAGGCGCTGCTGCCGGCCTACCGCGAGGGGATTGATCACAATGGGGAAGTTATTTTGCAGCTTTCCCGGGACGTTTTGCTGGCGCGCACTGACAGACAGGACCGTAAATTACGCGGCAAGCTTCAGTCTTTGCGCGGTGACCTTGCCGCGCTCACAGAACAGGGTACGGTGGTGCCGGGGGAGTCGGGCCTTGACAGGTCAACGCCACCCGCGAGCGGGTAAGCGACTAGCCCGCTATCCCTCGATCAACGCGCGGTCGCGAATGGCGCCCTTGTCAGCGCTGGTTACCATGCTGGCGTAAACCTTGAGTGCGGTGGATACCTGTCGGGGTCGATCCTCTGCTGGTTGCCAAGCGCGGTCACGTTGTTCCATTGCCCCACGGCGCTCCTTCAGCGTCGCGTCGT
Source organism: Halieaceae bacterium (assembly GCA_038102985.1). Lineage (GTDB taxonomy): Bacteria > Pseudomonadota > Gammaproteobacteria > Pseudomonadales > Halieaceae > Luminiphilus. Next base: position 23,347 of record JAYNYK010000025.1, on the reverse strand, counting down.
CGACTTTTACGTTGATGGTTCTGGCGGGGATATCAATCTCGATAAGATCGCCGGGCTCAATCAATGCAATAGCGCCGCCACCTGCGGCTTCCGGGGAGACATGGCCAATGGACAAACCGGAGGTGCCTCCCGAGAATCGGCCATCGGTAATCAAGGCACAGGCTTTACCAAGCCCTTTGGATTTCAGGTAGCTGGTGGGATAAAGCATCTCCTGCATACCGGGTCCACCGCGTGGACCCTCGTAGCGAACAACAACTACGTCCCCGGCCTGCACTTTGTCTTCCAGAATGTCGGCAACCGCCGCTTCCTGACTCTCACAAATATGTGCCGGCCCCGTAAAGCACAGTGATTCCTCGTCGACACCCGCGGTCTTAACTACACAGCCTTGCTCGGCGATATTGCCAAACAGTACGGCCAGCCCACCCTCTTGGGAGTAAGCATGGGCCATTGCTCGCACACAGCCGCCTTCGCGGTCGGTATCGAGACTCGGCCACCGCAGGTTTTGGCTGAACGCCTGTTGGGTGGGGATGCCGGCCGGCCCTGCGGCATAAAGCGTCCGCACCGCCTCGTCTTCTGATTGTATGATGTCCCAGTGGGACAAAGCTTCGCCCAGGCTGGCACTGTGCACGGTGGGACAGTCGAGATGTAAAAGGTTACCCCTGGCCAGCTCACCTAGAATCGCCATGACACCACCGGCCCGGTGCACGTCCTCCATGTGGTATAGGGGCGTGCTGGGTGCGACCTTGCACAATTGTGGAATTTTGCGCGACAGCTTGTCGATAGCTGCCATATCAAAGTCGACACCGGCTTCCTGTGCCGCAGCCAATAAATGCAGGATGGTGTTGGTAGAGCCACCCATTGCAATATCGAGGCTCATGGCATTTTCGAAGGCGCGGCGACCGGCAATTTCCCGCGGTAGTGCAGAGGCATCCTCCTGTTCATACCATCGTTGGGCAAGATCCACTATCAGGCGGCCCGCTCTCAAGAACAACTGCTCCCGGTCCGCGTGCGTCGCCAACAGCGAGCCGTTACCCGGCAGACTGAGACCCAGTGCTTCAGTGAGGCAGTTCATTGAGTTGGCCGTGAACATGCCCGAGCAGGAACCGCAGGTGGGGCAGGCCGAGCGCTCATAGGCTTCAACCGTGGCGTCATCGGCGTTGCTGTCCGCAGCAATGACCATGGCGTCGACCAGATCGAGCTTGTGTTCCGAGAGTGCGGTCTTGCCAGCTTCCATGGGCCCACCCGAGACGAAGACAACGGGAATATTGAGGCGCATGGCGGCATTCAGCATGCCGGGGGTGATCTTGTCGCAGTTAGAAATACACACCATCGCATCGGCGCAGTGTGCATTCACCATGTATTCAACCGAGTCGGCGATGAGGTCGCGGGAGGGCAAGCTGTAGAGCATGCCGTCGTGGCCCATGGCGATTCCGTCATCCACCGCAATGGTATTAAATTCTTTGGCGACGCCACCGGCGGCCTCAATCTCTCTGGCTACGAGCTGACCCAAGTCCTTGAGATGCACGTGACCGGGAACGAACTGAGTGAAAGAATTTACCACCGCAATAATCGGTTTTTCGAAATCCTCATCTTGCATGCCTGTGGCGCGCCAGAGCGCGCGAGCCCCGGCCATATTGCGTCCAGCGGTAGAAGTGCGGGATCGATATTCAGGCATCGAACTCTCCGGGCGGCGTGAGCGAAGGGGCGCTAGCTTAACATTGGCTGGCCTTCGGGGGTCAGACTGGCTTTAACAGTACCGTTGCGTTGCGTTGCCAATTATACAAACGCTGTTTTTCTTCAGGGAGTTGTTCCTGAGTGCCAGCGGTGAAGCCCTGCTCGAGGAACCAATGGGTGCTTTGAGTCGTTAGCGCAAACACATGGGTCAACGCTTGGGCGCTGGCTTGCGTGAGTAATTCTTGCAAAAGCTGTTCAGCGCGTCCGGCACCGCGGTAGTCTGGGTGAGTTGCGACGCAGGCGATTTCACCGATGCTCGCGTCGTGATAGGGGTATAGCGCCGCGCAAGCGATAACGCGCCCATCGCGCTCCAGAAGAATGAAATGATGAATTTCCTCTTCCAAGCGCTCCCGAGAGCGCCTCACCAACGCGCCACTGTCTTCCAGGGGACGGATCAATTCAACAATACTGGCAATATCGTCGATATCTGCCGATCGCGCCTGCTCATAGGGATTTTGCGCAATCAGCGTGCCCGCGCCATCGTGGGTGAATAACTCCTCCAGCAGCGCACCTTCGCGTTCGAAGCTGATCAGGTGGCTACGCTGTACCCCTTGACTGCAGGCACGACAGGCGGTGTCGCGGAGCCGTCTTTGTTCCGGCTCGGTGATGTCTAGAAGCGCTGCATCGGCGACGGTAGATTGTCTGATTAAGCCGCCGTCGGCATCCGTCAGTCCCGCGTGGCAGTCGAGAAAAATTAACTTGTCAGCGCCAATAGCCACCGCCACTGCTTCAGCGATCTCGCTCGCACTGACGCTGAACAGTTCGCCAGCAGGGGAGTACCCCAGCGGAGAGATGAGGGCAATGGCGTCATGATCCAAAATCCCGTTGATCGCACTGGCGTCAATGCGTCTCACTTTGCCACTGTGGAGGTAGTCTACGCCCTCGCAAATGCCCAGCGGCCGGGCGGTCACCAGATTGCCGCTCATTACCCGAATTCTGGCGCCGCCTAGCGGTGTATTGGGTAGTCCCATTGAAATGAGCTGTTCAAGTTTGAGGCGATGTTGCGACGCGACTTCGCTAGCCAAGGCGAGGGTCGCGTCGTCTGTCACCCGAATCCCCTTGTGAAATGACTCGGGCTGTCCCCGTATCTTAAGGGCCTCGTCGATCGCAGCTCTGGTGGCGTGAACCAATACCAGCCGGACCCCAAGGGAATGTAGTAGCGCCAAGTCATGGATTAGCGAGGTAAGCGTCGATGCGTTCAGACACCCGTTGCCCAGATAAACCACAAAGGTGCAGCCACGGTGCGCCTTGATATAGGGGGCCGTGTAGCGAAACCACTCGATATTGTGCTGGGTGGCTGTCATAGGGCGTCGTGATCTCTAAAAGTGGCGCGGTATGCTTGGCGAACCATGCCGGGGTCGCGCATCCTACCTGAGAGGGGACCCGATGAAAAAGGGAAAAAAATGCCAGCGGTGGACGGGTTTTGGTCGTCCGTCGCGAGCAGGGCCCCATGCCAATGCGCCGCGTGTGCTGCCATGTCTAGACGTTATATAAGCGTTGCAAGCGGCCCATTTGTCAGATAGCGGGTAAGGGCTGTCGATGCACCGGGCATACGCTCAACCCAGCCCACTGAGTATGCAGCCTCATTCCTGCTAGGGGTGCGCCTGCTCAAACTTGATTCGGGCGGTATTGTCGATAAAGCATTCGTAGTGCAATACCTCGCGTTTGCCCATGCTCAGGGGGCCCCGACGCTGGTAAAGTGCTCAGATGTGAGGTGCTCGCTAACAAGGCTCAAGCGCTACCCCATGATATCAGCGGGCGCAGTTGCGGCGGTGGCTTGGGCTGAGCTCGCTTATTTTAGTTCGATGCGCGGGCTGGCGCTGAGAGCGGCTTACCCAGAGGTCGAATAGGTGACCCAAGGTGGCGAGCGACAGCAAGTCGTCGCGAAAACAGAGGCCGTATTGCCGAAGCGTCAAGCAAGGTAGAATCCGGTCACTCTGATTGAACGATCAAGACAGACGCAGCAAAGGAATCCCTATGGATCTCTCTAAACTCTCAGGCAACATTTGGCTCGATGGTGAAATGGTGCCCTGGCAGGAAGCCCGGGTTCATGTCCTTACCCATACGTTTCATTACGGCTTAGGCGTTTTTGAAGGGGTTCGCGCCTACAAGACCCCTGATGGCACGAGCATTTTTCGGCTTAAAGAGCACACCGATCGGCTCTTTCGGTCTGCCCATATCCTGAGAATGGCGATGCCCTTTGATAAAGACACCCTCAACGCCGCGCAGCGCGCTGTTGTTCGCGAAAACGAATTGGACGAGGCTTATATCCGGCCCATGTGTTTTTTGGGTTCTGAGGGGATGGGATTGCGAGCCGATAATTTAAAAACCCACGTTATGGTGGCTTCGTGGTCCTGGCCGTCTTACATGGATCCCGAGGCAAGAGATCGTGGGATTCGCATAGCCACTTCAAGTTATACCCGTCACCACGTCAATATCACCATGTGCAAGGCTAAAGCCAATGGCAATTACATCAACTCCATTCTCGCCTTGCGGGAGGCAATGGATGCGGGCTTTGAGGAAGCACTGCTACTTGATAACGAGGGTTATGTGGCCGAAGGGAGTGGCGAGAATTTCTTTTTGGTTCGCGATGGCGTGCTTTATACCCCCGAGCTCACCTCCTGTCTTGAGGGCATCACGAGAGACAGTATTCTGCGCATAGCGGCTGATCAGGGCCTTACGGTAAGGGAAAAACGGATTACTCGCGATGAGGTTTATGTGGCGGACGAGGCATTTTTTACGGGTACCGCAGCAGAAGTGGTGCCGATTCGTGAACTGGACAATCGCACTATCGGCAACGGTGCCCGTGGCCCGGTAACCGAAACCCTGCAGCGGATTTATTTTGAGGCAGTCCGGGGTGCTCAGCCCGGGTACGCTGACTGGTTGGCACCCGTCGCACCATAAATTGGTGTTGCTTTAAGCAGGCGTCTTGTCGGGTTTTGGCGACTGGCGGGGTGTGTGTCACCGTCCCCCGTTCATTTTGGGTAAGCCCTCCGATGGGTGCCATACCGGCAGAGGAGTGATGCAAATGGAAAGTCTCCCCAGTGGCATTCAGTACCGGCATTGGCCGGTGACAGACGCCAAGGCCTGCGTATTGCTGGTGCATGGCTTGGCCGAACACACCGGACGTTATCATCGGTTGGCGTCGCGTTTTAATGACGCCGGTATTGCAGTAGTAGGCCCTGACCATATTGGCCACGGTGCCTCCCCCGGTGTAAGAGCCCACGTCTGCCGATTCTCGGAGTATCTTGAACCGCTGACCGCATTACGCACGCTCATTGGTGAGTGGTATCCGGGGACCCCTGTATTTTTGCTGGGGCACAGTATGGGAGGATTGATCTCCGCCCACGCGCTGCTGGACGCGCAAAAACTTTACCGAGGGGCGATGTTCTCGGGTCCGGCTTTTACGGCGGTTAACCCCGTGTCAGCGCTTGTTATCTGGATAGGCCGGCTGTTGCGTTATGTGTTGCCCGAGATGGGCATGCTGGCGCTCAATGCCGACGAAGTCAGCAGAGATCCCGCTGTTGTCGCGGATTATATTGCCGACCCGCTTGTCTACAACGGCAAGATCACAACGTCTCTGGGGCTCGAGATTCTTGATGCCATGGAGGCTGCGATTGCGCGAGCAGGGGAGATCACGCTGCCGGTGTATATTGCCCATGGTGACGCCGATGTGATGGCGGGGCCGGAGGGCTCCAGCGTCTTCTTCGAGTCTCTTGGGAGTGTGGACAAGTCTCTGGATTTTTGGCCCGGGCTGTATCATGAAATCTTTCACGAGCCGGAGTCAGAAGAGGTTATGGCGCGTTACGTGACGTGGCTGGAGTCTCGTTTGTGACGTTTTCTCGAGCGCTGGTCCTCGGGGCTGGCGGTCAGCTTGGTCGCGCCCTGGTCGAGGCTGCTCCTGCACACATTTCGGTGACGGGGCTGACCCGAGCAGAATGCGACATCGCGAATCGTGAGGCCGTCTCAGGCTGCTTGAATCAACTGGATCCCCAAGTGGTGATCAATGCGGCTGCCTATACCGCAGTAGACGACGCCGAGGACAACCCCGAGCTGGCATTCGCCACCAATGCCGATGGCCCTGGTTATGTGGCGGCCGCCTGCGCGCGAGCCGGTGTGCGACTGCTGCACGTCTCCACCGATTTTGTTTTTGATGGCGGAGCGGACTCACCCTACCCAACCGATGCCACACCGGTGCCGCTGGGTGTATATGGCGACAGCAAGTTACACGGGGAAGATCGTGTTCAGGTTAGCGGCGCAGATCACGCGATTTTGCGCACCAGCTGGGTCTACGCCGCAACCGGGCGCAATTTTGTCCTGACGATGCTGCGCCTGATGCAAGAGCGCCCCGTTGTTCGTGTAGTGAATGACCAGATAGGCGCCCCGACCATGGCCGCTGGCCTTGCCGGGATTTGCTGGTCTTTGGCGCTGCATGGGGAGGCCCATGGCATCTTCCACTGGTCCGATGCCGGCGAAATCACCTGGTACGACTTTGCCTGCGGTATCCGCGACGACGCGCTATCGCTGGGCCTACTGACTGAGCCCGTCACCGTTGAACCGATTACGACTGCCGCATTTCCTACCAAAGCAAAACGACCCCCCTACAGCGTGTTGGATGCTCGAGACACCGCCGCCGCGCTGGGGGTAGCTCAACGCCCATGGCGCGAGGCACTGCGGGACATGCTAGGGTCTCTTTCCGATCAGGGGGGTGTAACGCAGTGACGCAGGCTTTGATGGTGACCGGTGGCGCGGGCTTTATCGGGGTGAACTTTGTCTATCACTGGGCCGCTGCACATCCTGAGGACACCTTAGTGGTGTTGGATGCACTCACCTACGCAGGTAATCGAGCCAGTCTGGCGCCGCTGGAACAGACGGGGCGCGTTCACTTTGTTGAGGGCGACATCTGTGACGCGCCGCTGGTCGATGGCGTAATGGCGGAGCATCAGATTGGCACCATTGTGCATTTTGCCGCCGAGAGTCACGTCGACCGATCGATTACTGGCCCCGATGCATTTATACATACCAATCTCGAAGGGACGCACACGCTATTGGCTGCCGCGCGACGCGCTTGGCTATCCGGTTCGGGGTGCGAACACCGCTTCCACCATGTGTCTACGGACGAGGTCTACGGTTCTCTCTCACCGAGCGACACGCCTTTTACCGAGACTCACCGCTACGAACCCAACTCGCCTTACTCCGCGAGTAAAGCGGGTAGCGACCATCTTGTTCGTGCCTACCAACACACCTACGGTTTACAAGTCACCACCAGCAATTGCTCCAATAACTACGGGCCGTACCATTTTCCGGAGAAGCTGATTCCGCTGTGCCTGACACGGATCCTTGATGGCGGCCGACTGCCGGTGTACGGCGATGGCAGTAACATCCGCGATTGGCTTTATGTTGAGGATCATGCTCGGGGAATTGCGCTGATCCTGGAATCTGATGTTGCAGGAGAGACTTACAACATCGGTGGGCATAATGAGTGGGCCAATATCGATATTGTTAAACAGCTCTGCCGAGCCATGGATGCCCAATTTGCGCAGCATCCGCAATTGGCGGATCGTTTCCCGCAAGCGCCGCAATCCCGTGGGGCCAGTGCCGAATCGCTGATCGAATTTGTTGCGGATCGAGCGGGACATGATTGGCGGTACGCCATCGACGCAACCAAAATTGAGCGCGAACTGGGCTTCACGCCGCAAGAGACGTTCGAAACAGGGCTCGCCAAGACAGTGGATTGGTATTTGAAAAACGAGCCGTGGTGGCGTCCACTAGTCAAATGAGTGATTGAGCCACGGTCGCGTTAAGAAAGCGCTGCTGAGCTTTACCCATCTCCCGGGGACAGTACGACCTGCCTGGGTTGCACAGCCAAGGCCAAGGCCTTCTCAACTCAATCCGGAGTAGAGCGGTAGGGCTGACCACTGAAGACCGTTGCGATCTTTGTCTGAGAGCATGGGGGCGTTGCCGGGGTCTAAGGGCCACTCGACCCCTACCGTGGGGTCATCCCACGCCAGTGAGAGTTCGCTCTGTGGGTGATAGTAATCTGTGCATTTGTAAAGAAAGTCGGCCGAGGGTGTCATCACCAGAAAGCCGTGGGCACAACCCGGGGGGACCCATAGTTGCTCCTGACTTTCTGCGGTCAATGTAACCCCATGCCACTGGCCGCAGGTCGGGGAATCGCTGCGGCAATCCACGACCACATCAAACACCGCCCCAGACGTCACCCTGACCAGCTTTCCCTGTGGCTTTTCAGTCTGTAGATGTAGGCCGCGCAAAATACCCTGAGCAGAGCGGCTATGGTTGTCCTGAACAAAGGGCAGGTTAATACCTGCCTCTGTGTAGCGGTCGGCATGCCAGGTCTCGAGGAAAAATCCGCGGGCGTCACCGTGGACGGCGGGCCTGATCAGATTGACGCCGGCGAGGGCGGTGGGTTCAATCTGCATCGAAAAGTGGGCCGCCGTTGCTGATTACGGTCTCGAGATAGGCGCCGTAGCCACTTTTTAGCAGCGGGGCGGCCAGTGCCAGCACTTGATCGGCACTGATATAGCCCAATCGGTAAGCGATCTCCTCGAGGCAAGCCACTTTGAGTCCTTGCCGTTCCTCAATCACCCGGATGAAATTGCCGGCATCCAACAAGGACTGATGAGTGCCGGTGTCCAGCCACGCCATGCCTTGACCCATCACCTCGACCTGAAGGCTGCCGTGGTCGAGATAGTGTCGGTTGACGTCAGTGATTTCGAGTTCGCCTCGCGCGGAGGGGGTGATGTTTTTAGCGACATTAACCACCGCGTTGTCGTAAAAATACAAACCCGTGACGGCGTAGTTCGACCGCGGTTGTTGGGGTTTCTCCTCAATCCCAACGGCGCGGCCCTCATCATCAAACTCCACCACGCCATAACGCTCAGGGTCCTGAACATAATAAGCGAAAACCGAGGCTCCCTCGGTGCGCGCTGCCGCGCGGCGGAGTTTGCTGGTCAGACCGGACCCGTAAAAGATGTTATCTCCCAGAATAAGACAGACCGGGCTGTTGCCAATAAAGGTTTCTCCCAGCAAGAACGCCTGTGCCAGTCCATCGGGGCTGGGTTGCAGGGTGTATTGAATGTTAATCCCCCATTGGCTGCCATCACCTAGCAGGTCGGCATAGGCGAGCTGATCCCTGGGGGTGGTGATGATCAACACCTCTTTGATGCCCGATTGCATCAGGGTGGCCAGCGGGTAATAAATCATGGGTTTATCGAAGACGGGCATCAATTGCTTGCTCACCGTCGTCGTCAGCGGATGTAAGCGGGTACCTGATCCGCCGGCGAGAATAATGCCCTTGTAATGAGTGTGCACGGCAGTATCAAATCACTGACTTTATGAGCGATCAGTTTATCCTTCGATGGCGGGGTTGGCGACCCGGGGGTACAATAACGTGACTTATCAGTCCTTATTCGCCGACCGTTGATCAAAAATATGGCACTATGACTGCCATAAGTTGTGTTTTCCCCGGAGCTGAGTATCAACGCACCCTTCCCCTCTGTCGGTATCGACCCGGATCTGCCTTGCGCTGCCGGCGACAGGCCATTGCGAATTGCGTTACTGGGTTACCGCTCTGCCCCTTTTTCCGGTGGGCAAGGGGTTTATCTCCGCTATCTGAGTGAGGCTTTGCAAGGGTTGGGCCATGGCGTCACGGTCATCTCGGGGCCGCCCTATCCCAATTTGGTTCCGGGCGTAAAGCTGGTGAAGCTGCCCAGCCTGGACCTTTACTCGCGAGACCTCTGGTCGGTCAGTCGTGAGGACCTGGTAAACCGCTTGGGCTGTGTCGAGTGGGTGAGCAAGCTCACGGGTGGATTTGCTGAACCCTGGACCTTTGGTGAGAGGGTCCGGAATTGGGTGTTGGCAAATGCGGGGCAATTTGACGTGGTTCACGATAACCAAACCCTTGCCCCGGGCGTGCTCGACCTCCAGAGAGCGGGGGTCCCCGTCGTCACGACGATTCATCATCCGATTACGCGCGATTTACGCGTAGCGCTCCGCGAGGAGCAAGTCTGGTGGCGGCGGCTGTTGATTCGTCGCTGGCATTCGTTTTTAGGGATGCAAAAACAGGTGGCGCAGCAGTTAGATCACATCGTGACGGTATCGTCAGCCTCGGCCATCGATATCGCCACAGATTTTGGCGTGCCGCCCAGCGCTATTAGCATTGTGCCCAATGGCGTTGATACGACACTTTTCCGGCCATTGCCCGCAGTCACGCGGAGAGCGAATCAGCTGATAGCGACGGCCTCGGCGGATGCACCGCTGAAGGGGCTCCCGGTGTTGCTTCGGGCTTTTCATAGGCTATGTGAGTCGCGCTCGGATCTTCGTCTGGTGCTCATCGCCAGACCCCGGCCTGGCGGAGAGACCGAGACCCTGATTAACGCGCTTGGACTGGCCGAACGTATTGAATTTGTGAGCGACGCCAGCCATGAAGACATCAATTGTCTTTATGCTGAGAGCGCTGTGGCGGTTGTTCCCTCGCTGTATGAGGGTTTTGGTTTGCCGGCGGTCGAGGCCATGGCGGCGGGTATTCCACTGGTGTCGAGTGATGGTGGCGCGCTGTCGGAAGTGGTCTCGGATGGGGGCTTGAGGGTGCCCGCTGGAGACAGCGAAGCGCTTGCCAGCGCCTTGCATGACGTGCTCTCCCAACCAGCGCTTGCCGCGGACCTGGCGGTTCGGGGCTCGATGCGAGCGAAGACCCATTTTTGCTGGTCAGTCTGTGCCGAGCAGATGGTCAATCTGTACCGAGCCTGTATTGATCGATGCTGACCGTCGATCTGAAACGATTGGGATTAGCGTCGGGACAGCTTTGCCTCGATATTGGGTGTGGAGAGGGACGCCACTCCCTAGCAGCCTACGCTTGCGCCGGGGTGTACGCTCTCGGGCTTGATCTCTCGAAGGCGGATCTCGCCACCGCCGTCGGCCGTGTTGCCGACATGCAGCCCCATTCTCCTCAGGGGGAAGTTGCGTTCGCAGCGGGGGATGCCACGCAGCTGCCGATTGCCGACGATAAAGTGGATGTGGTGATTGCCAGCGAGATTCTCGAGCATATTCCCAACTACCTTGAGGTACTTAAGGAAGCGATGCGCGTATTGAAGCCCGGGGGTCGCTTTTGCATCAGCGTCCCCAGGCAATGGCCAGAGTGGGTATGCTGGCAACTGAGCGCAGATTACCGGACAACCCCTGGGGGCCACATCCGCATATTTGATGCGACTCACCTGCGTCGAGAAATTGAGCGCTATGGGTTTTCATTTTGCGGTCGAGGCAATGCACATGCGCTACATGTACCGTACTGGTGGCTCAAGTGCCTCTTTTGGCGCCGGCCCCAGGAACCGTGGGTGCTAAGGGCCTATCACAAACTGTTGGTTTGGGATCTGATGCGGCGCCCGTGGTTGACAAGGGCAGTTGATGCACTATTGAACCCAATTATGGGTAAGAGCGTGGTGATGTATTTTTCCAAGCCATTGCGCGGCGGCGGTCCTTCGTGAACGCGCCGTTTTCCCGCTTAGACGTGTTCCCGGCGCAGTGGCTTCGTCCGACCGTCGCGTTTTTGCTGGCCAGTCAGCGTCCCTCGGGAGAAATTCCCTGGTTTGATGGCGGACACACCGACCCATGGGACCATACTGAGGCCGCCATGGGTTTGAGTATTGCCGGGGAGTTTGAGGCGGCAGAGCGCGCCTATCAGTGGCTGGCAGAAACTCAGCTCGACGATGGCAGTTGGTGGGCTTGTTACCGCGACGGTTGCCCGGACCCCACCGTGCAGCGTCGCGAGACGAACTATGTGGCGTATGTCGCGACGGGTGTCTGGCACCACTTTCAGATTACCGGGAATCAGCAGTTTCTTGAGCGTTTATTCCCCACTGTGGCCCAGGCGCTGGATTTTGTGCTGGCCTACCAGGGGCCCGATGGAGAGATTGACTGGGCGGTAGATCCGACGGGTACCGCTTTGGGGGATGCGCTGGTCACGGGGTGCAGTTCTATCTACAAATCATTGGAGTGCGGGGTCCTCATCGGCGAGCACTTGGCCGCGCCCACGGCGCAATGGCGTGAGGCCAGGGTGAGGTTGGGGAAGGCATTACGTGGTCGTCCCGATCTATTCGATCGTACTTGGGAATCCAAGTCGCGTTACGCTATGGACTGGTTTTATCCCATTTTGGCGGGGGTTGTAGGGGGTGCTGCTGCTCGTCAGCAGCTGGATCAGCGGTGGCAGGAGTTTGTAGAGCCTGGAATTGGCTGTCGCTGTGAGAACCATCAGCCGTGGGCCACGGTTGCGGAATCCTGTGAGTTGGTGCTCGCCTTGTTGGCGGCGGAACGCCGTCAGCAGGCGATCGAGTTATTCCGTTGGCTACTTCAGTGGCGCGATGCAGACGGCGCCTGGTGGACCGGATACCAGTTTGAGGAATCGGTGCTGTGGCCCTTGGAAAAACCCACCTGGACCGCGGGTGCGGTGTTGCTGGCGATTGATGCGCTCACGGGTCATACCGCGGCAAGTGATCTGTTTTTAGGGTCCTCGTTCAGTGACGGCGAATCTTAAGCTGGCAAAGACGTAGCGGCCGGGTGCCTCATTTAAACCGCGATTCTTCTTAGGCCTCTAAGGCTGCCCGTGCCGTCGATCGGTTCAAATAATCCCGAACCTTGTGCCAGGCGCCAAATAGTAAAGGGGGCCTGGCCTCCTTCCGCTGGATCTGGAAAGACATCGTGTATGGCGAGGATCCCCCCGGGCATCACTCTTGGTGCCCAGGCGCGAAAGTCAGCCAAGGCCGTAGCGAGGCTGTGACCGCCGTCGATAAATACCATGCCCAACTGGCCCGACCAGGTACGCGCAAAGTGGGCACTTCCGGTGACTACAGCAATCACCTCATTTTCGAGGCCGGCTAGCTGAATGTTGCGACGAAATATCGTCAGGGTATCTACTTCGCCGTAGCGATTGACGAGGTCCTTGTCGTGGTGGCTCTCGCCCGGCTGGTGTTCCTCCGAGCCACGGTGATGATCTACCGCGAAAACAGACCCGTGCTTTTCTTTCGCGGCCTGTGCGAGCCAAATAGTTGACCGGCCGCAGTAACTGCCAATCTCGAGAATTGGCCCCATTGCGGCCGTCTCGAGTGCCCACTCGTAGAGTTTTAGGCCCTCCGCGTCAGGTAAAAAGCCTTTTACGTCGTCCCGTGGCGGCTGGGGCATCGTTAACCGATTTTCGACGCAGCAGGTGCACTCGCGACGCGAGCGGGCCCGCCGACATAGGCCAGAGGCCAGCGGGTGGGCGTGCACCAGTTGCTGCGCTGCTTTATGTGGGAGCGACTACCTGTGGCTGGCAGGGTCACAATGACCGTCTCGCGCTTATTCGCTTCCAGATGCCGTTGGGGCAGGAGGGGCCAACAGGAACCCTTCCAGTCTGGCGATATCCTCAGGAGAGAGGGTGCCAGCAACTTCCTTGAGGCGCAGCGAATTGATGACGAAGTCGTAACGGCTGTTGGCGTAATCCCGCTGTGCGGCGAACAGTTTGTTTTGTGCATTCAGGACATCGACAATATTTCGCGTTCCGACCTCGTATCCCGCCTGAGTGGCATCAAGCGCGCTCTGGCTGGAGACAATAGATTGTTTACGCGCCATAACCCGCGACACGTCAGACATAACGGTCATGTGTAATGACCGGGCCTGGGTCACGGTCGTCCGGGTGAGGTTGATTCGGCTTTCCCGGGCAGTATTGAATTGCTCAGCTGCTCTGCGCCGATTGGCGCTGATGGCGCCGCCCGCGAAAAGCGGCACGTCGAGGCGGATCTGCCAAGTCTCGTTGGTCTGTTCCGAATCTGGGTCAAAAAGGAACGGACTATTGCGGTCTTGTACGATGGTACCCGTCGTCTCGGTATCCTGATACCGGTAGCTCGCCGTGACTTTCGGGGCATGCCCCATCTTGAAAGCCGTCGCGTTTTGCCGGGCGGCTTCCTCTGCGAATCGAGCAGCGGCGAGCTGATTATTGTTCTCGAGCGCAAAATCCACCCATTCACTGCGATCAGCAGGCTCCGGTGGCCGGGGATCAAACGATTCTCCCAACACAAAGAGCGACCCCGGTGTTTGGCCAGTGAGCACTGACAGGTTCTCTTTTGCAACGGCGACATTGTTCTCATCGACAATGCGTGTGACCTGAGCCAAGTCTCTTGCTGCTTCCGCCTCGTAGACGTCGGTAATGGCAATAAGACCTACCTCAAAGCGCTGCCGCGTTTGTTCGAGCTGCCGCTCAAAAGCCCGCTCCTGTGCCTGAGACGCGCGGAGGTTGTCTTGTGCACGCAACACGCCAAAATAGGATTGAACCACCCGCACGATGAGATCTTGTTGTGCCGCAGAGAGGGTTGCCCGCGCCTGTTGCGTTGTCTCTTTTCCGGCCCGCCAGTTAAACCAGGCGGACAAATCAAATAGTGTTTGGGAGAGGCTGACGTCGTAGCCGTCGGTGTCGGTATCACGGACCGAGGTGACATCAATTGTATTCAAGCCACCCTCCTCATCCAGAAATAAGTTGGGAGACGTTGTTTCCGTTTCCGAGTCGGTGAAGGTATAACCCGCCCGCGCCTGCGGTAAGAGCGGTGCCAAGGCAAGCTTTTCCAGCTCAATGTCCGCATTGTATTGCGCCACCCTGGACTTGAGCAGCGCGTCGTTTTCCAGCGCCAATTCGTAAATATCTATCAGCGTATCGGCCAGCGTCGGTGCACTGAGCAAACTGCACAGTGCGAGATTGAACCACAGGGTTGGGGCGTAAGCTTTTGAGCGGGAATTTCGCATGGAACCAAGATTCTCGGTCGAATGAGGGCCGAAAGTTTACCACTCTGATCAGTCCTTTGGCCGAGGAAAGACCACAACTTTTTGCTTGTTCGCGCAGCGGTCAGCCCTTGCTACACTTTGGTCCATGGTGAATAAAGTTACCAACAGCCGTGCTCGTCGCCGGGGTCGTGGGGGATACCAGATCGACCTCTCAGACCTCCATGCACAATGTGAAGCCAATTACCATCGGCTAATGCGTCTGTTTCCCGAATATGAGCAGCAGAGCGAGTGTGTTTTTGCTGCAGGTGATGTGTCCATCTCGCTAGAAGTGACCGCGCGCGATCGTTACACCACCGACATGCGGTTGCGATACCAGGGTTCGACCCCAGGTTTGCCAAAAACCAGTTACTTTGACTTGCGCCTGTACCATGATGCGCGCATGGCGGAGGTTGTCCACTGCAGTACCTCTCGGCGCTTTGAGGCCCGCTACCGTTACCCCAACCCCCTGATGTTGCAACAGGACGAGAAGTTTCAGCAAAATCGTTTTGCCGCCGAGCTAATGGAGTTTTGCCTGAGCTTCGGCAGGTCTCTGAAAACCACACTGTCGAACGCCGATACTAGGCGCTCATGACCGATCTCAGTGGCGAGGCCACCCTGAGCACGGCATCGGTGAGCCGGGTGATACAGCTGTCCGATACCCATTTGATGAGCGATCCGGGTGGAATCCTTGTCGGCATTGATACGGACCGGTCACTGGCGGCGGTTTGCCGCGTGATACATCAGCAGCGGGGCATTGATGCGTTGCTCCTGACAGGTGATTTGGCTGGAGACGAGGCCGAACCTGCCTATGTCCGGTTGCGAGATCAATTAGCTTTGTTGGGCGTCCCCAGTTTTTGGTTGCCCGGCAACCACGACGCGCCAGTCAGGCAAAGCGCGCTATTCGCCACGCACTTCAAGCGACATATCCGCTGCCCCCACTGGGATATTTTAATGCTCAATACCCAGCGGCCGGGGGACGTCGCGGGTTGGCTCTCTGAGGACGAGGTGACTTTGCTTAGGACAGCCGTATTGGGTAGTCAATCCACACAAAGGCCGCTCTTGGTAGCCACGCACCATCCACTGGCACCGGTAGGGTGCCAGTGGTTAGACGATCAGGTGGTCAGAAACGGGGCCGAAGCGCTTGCTATCCTCGCACCACTTAGGGAGAAGGCAGTCGTGGTATCGGGTCATGTACATCAGGCGTCTGTACAGATACACGATGGGGTGCGCTGCTTGACTGCTCCTTCCACCTGCGTTCAATTTGCGCCGGGTTCCCAACAGTTCAAGGTGGATAATCAGTCGCCGGGTTGCCGATTACTGGAGTTGTATGAAGATGGTCGCCTGGAGACGCAGATACTGCGAGTGGTCGATGAGTCATTCCCAGCGGATCGTCTCTCCACAGGTTATGCGTGATTCACAAAGGCGACTTCGCACGCATTGAATGCTGATGCCTTCATTGGCACGAGGTTGGATAATCTCAATTGATAGATAAAGTGCACTGATTTATGACGCAATACAACGCCGACGCGATTGAGGTCCTCACGGGTCTGGAGCCGGTTCGCAAGCGACCGGGGATGTATACCGATACCACCCGCCCCAATCACTTGGCGCAGGAGGTGATCGATAACTCGGTGGACGAGGCGCTGGCGGGCTTCTGTAGCCAGATTGATGTCACTTTGCATAGCGACGGGGCGTTGAGTGTTGTTGATGACGGACGCGGCATGCCCGTTGACTTGCATCCCGAGCAAAAGTTACCGGGGGTTGAGGTCATCCTGTCCACGCTTCACGCGGGAGGTAAATTCTCGGATACGAGTTATCAATTCAGCGGTGGCTTGCATGGCGTCGGCGTTTCCGTTGTCAACGCGCTGTCCGAGCGGCTGGATGTCACCATCCGCAGGGGCGGTGAAGTCTTCACCATGGCTTTTTCTGGTGGCGAGAAGCAGAGCGATCTGAGCGCTACCGGGACCTGTGGAAAACGCAATACCGGTACCGGGATTCGTTTTAAACCAGACCCCCGTTACTTCGACTCCGCCAATTTCTCCATTCCCCGGCTGAGCCATGCGCTGCGCGCCAAAGCCGTTTTGTGCCCCGGATTACGGGTAACGCTTACCGACGAAAAGAAAAAAGAAAAAACCGAGTGGTATTACGAAGATGGCATTGCTGACTACCTCGCTGACGCCACTATTGATTTCCCTGTCGTTCCCGAAACCCCTTTCACCTCGCATTTTGAAAGTGATGTCGCCGCCGTTGACTGGGCGATCCAATGGCTGCCCGAGGGCGGCGACGTGATCGCTGAATCTTATGTCAACCTGATACCTACGCCGCAAGGCGGCACCCATGTGAATGGCCTGCGATCCGGATTGCTTGAAGCCATGCGGGAATTTTGCGAGCTACGTAATCTGCTCCCCAGAGGCGTGAAGTTAACGGCAGAGGATGTCTGGGATCGCTGTTGTTACGTGCTTTCCTCCAAGTTGCAGGACCCGCAGTTCTCCGGCCAGACCAAGGAGCGTCTGTCCTCAAGGGAGGCGGCAGGTTTTGTTACCGGCGTTACAAAAGACGCGTTTGCTCTGTGGCTGAATCAGCACACATCCGATGCGGAGCGATTAGCGGAGATCTGTATCGAGCGCGCCCAGAGTCGGTTGCGTTCGGCGAAAAAAGTCGTCCGGAAAAAAGTCGCCTCGGGACCGGCGTTGCCGGGCAAGCTGGCAGATTGCACCTCAGAGGATCCCGGTCGCGGTGAGCTGTTTCTCGTGGAGGGTGATTCTGCGGGCGGCTCGGCCAAGCAAGCTCGAAATCGAGAGTATCAGGCAATCCTTCCCCTGCGAGGCAAGATTCTGAATACCTGGGAGGTCGATGCTGGCGAGATTCTCGCCTCGCAGGAGGTCAACAATATTTCGGTGGCGCTAGGCATAGACCCTGGAAGCGCCGATCTGAGCCAGCTGCGTTATCACAAGGTCTGTATTCTCGCAGATGCCGATTCCGACGGCTTACACATTGCTACGCTGATTTGCGCGCTTTTCTTGCGGCATTTTCGTCCGTTGGTTCGGGCAGGGCATGTTTTTGTCGCCATGCCACCTCTCTATCGAATCGATGTTGGCAAAGAGGTGTATTACGCGCTCGATGAATCCGAAAAAAATGGCATTCTTGATCGCCTCGCCGCAGAGAACAAGCGTGCGAAGCCAGCGGTGCAGCGCTTCAAAGGGCTGGGAGAAATGAACCCGCCGCAACTCAGAGAAACCACCATGGACCCCGACACCCGCCGTTTGGTGCAGTTGGTACTGGATGAGGGTGGCGACACGGATAGCACCTTCGATCTGCTCCTTGCCAAAAAGCGCGCCGGCGACCGCAAGATCTGGCTGGAGTCAAAAGGGGATCTCGCCGACATCGCAAGCTGATGACTTAAGTTGCTATTGGTGAGCACAGCTTAATCTTAACGCGTAAACCCTTGGCGCACGGCTTGTGCTTCTCTGTTGCGGCTTGTCCTTCCCTATTGATGGTGCCCGCGATACCCCCCGGCAGCGAGAGGCCTGCCATGTCATAATGCGCCGGTGACGGAAGATTCCCCGCCAGCGGAAAGGCTCGACCGTAAGGTTTTCACTATCGCGATTGCGGTCTTGGCCGCCTTCAGCCTCGCCATGGTGCTATTCCCCGACGGCAGTCGGTTGAGTGCCAATGCTGCCCTCTCTTGGCTCACCGCTAGACTCGGCTGGTTTTATTTGATGGCCGGCATGGCGCCTTTGGTGATGGCCAGTTGGCTGGCTTTCGGGCGATACGGCGATGTATTGTTGGGTCCTGAGGGGGAGCCTCCGGAGTACTCCACCCCCAGCTGGATCGCGATGATGTTCACGGCCAGCATGGGTGCTGGTCTGATCGCCTGGGGCTTTGCCGAGCCCATCTTCTATATCGAGACGCCGCCCTTTGGCATCGAGCCCCACAGTGACCTCGCCTACGAATTCGCCCATATGTACCCCATTTATCATTGGGGCATCGTGCCCTGGGCGATCTATTGCCTGCCGGCGATCCCCATTGCCTACATGCTGTTTGTTGATAATCGCAAAAGCCTCAAGATCAGCGACGCCTGTGACCACGTGCTTCCTGACAGAGGGAGGTCCCTCTATCGGACTGTGATAGATATTTTTGTGGTCCTCGGCGTCGTCGGAGGTGTTGCCACCTCCCTTGGCTTTGGTGTGCCATTGAGCGCTTCTCTCGCTTCGCAGCTCCTGGGTGTCCCTGACAATTTCATCACACAGGGTGCGGTGATTCTGGTCATGACCGCGGTGTTCGGGGCCAGCGCGTATCGGGGGCTCAAGCGGGGCATCAAGATATTGGCTGATCTGAACCTGTGGCTCATGTACTTTGTGATGGCATTCGTTTTATTGTTCGGGCCGACAATCTATACCCTGTCACTGTCGATGAATTCCGTCGGCCTAATGCTCGATAATTTCTTTCGCATCAGTTTCTGGACCGATCCCGTCTCAAAGAGTGGTTTTCCTGAGGCGTGGACCGTTTTCTATTGGGCTTGGTGGCTGGCCTATGCCCCTATGATGGGGCTGTTTTTTGGGCGCATCTCAAAGGGTCGCACTATCCGGCAAGTAGTTTTGGGAATTATTGGTTTTGGCGCCTTGGGGACTTTTCTTTTTCTCAGCATCGCTGGTGCCTTGGTGCTGCATCTGCAATCAAGCGGTGTGCTCGATGCTGCGGCTATTATCAGCGAGCAGGGCATGGGCCCGCTGGTCGCGCAGGTCATCGCGGAGCTTCCCTTTAAGGAACTGATCTTGAGTGTGGTGGCGGTGCTGTCGATCATTTTTTATGCGACCACATTTGATTCTGCCGCGTATGTTTTGGCCAGTATTTGCACCCACGATCTTGCGCCAAACCGAGAGCCCGCTGCCGGTATCCGTTTAACATGGGCACTTGGATTAGGTGTGACTGCGGTGGGCTTGATGATGGTCAACGCTATGGATACCGTAAAGTCGATGTCGGTAGTCTCCTCTCTTCCTGTGATCCCGATTCTCGTACTGATGTGTTTTGGTTTGTACCGATCTCTCAGAGATCGCTATTAGTCGATGAGCGAGCGGCGTCTGCCCAAGGCAGTGGTTTTCGCTCTTGGATCTGGCTACCGTAGTGTCACTAGAGCATTTTATTGTCGATACCCGAGAGGCTTTTCCTCGCCCAGTCCGCATGAAAGGAGAAACGCACCCATGATCAAGCGTGTTTTTGCGTCGCTGTTTTTCGCTGTCCTCGCCAGTGCAGGTCCGGCGTGGGCCGAGTGGCAGGTGGCTGAGGCGTCCCGCGTACAGTTTGTATCCATTAAAAACAACGCGATTGGCGAGATCAGCCGCTTCGAGAGAATTTCCGGCACGGTGGATGACCAAGGGGCGGTGGCCCTGCGCGTGGCGCTGGACTCCGTTGAGACGAATATCGGTATTCGTAATGAGCGCATGAAAGAGATGCTGTTTGAAGTCGGCCTTTATCCCGAGGCCGTGATCACGGGCCAATTGGATAACGACGCCATGGCGGCTTTGGTATCAAATCGCGTGGCGATGGTGCCTGTCCTGCTGCAGATCGATTTGCATGGTCAGGTGGTTAGTAAAGAAGCCAAGCTTACCGTTGCCGCAACCGATGCGGGATTTAGCGCTACATCGTCTGAACCCATTTTGCTGAACGCGGCGGAGTTTGGGTTGGAGGACGGCGTTGCGGCGCTACAAAGCGTTGCGGGTCTCGATGCGATCAGCCGGGTGATACCGGTGACGGTGTCATTCAACTTTGCGAAGGTGGCCGCGGCCTCACCCTGACAGCGGGCTGTTACAAGCCTGCGCGCTGCAACGTTGTGCGGAGTTCTGACTGGTAGCGCTGCGCTGACGCGACATCGCCCGCCAATTGGCTGTACCGGGCTAGAGCGGCCAGCACATTTGGTTGCCCCGGAGCGGCGCGGTGGGTGGCTTTCAGCGTTGTCAAAGCCTCTTCACGGCGACCTTGATCATGCTGTGCAACGGCGTACACGTAGTGGTAGTAACCGGGCGTTTCCTCCAGCGCAGCCGCTGTTTTTAACGCACCAAGTGCTGGTTCACCGTTACCCGCGCGCACCTCGAGTAGGGCAAGACTGAACCACAGCGAGGCATCGCTTTGGTTGAGTTGGATCCCGGTCTCTAAGGTTCTCCGGGCGTTCGCCTCCTTATCCTGGGTACGATAGAGATCCGCCAGATTCACCCGGGCAGCGCTCGCCTGGGGATTTTTCTGCAGTGCCGACAGGAGTAGCGTCTCCGCCTGTGCCTCATTGCCGCGCGATTGCTGAAAGCCAGCCAATTGCGTGAGTACCGAGGGCATGTCGAGATGCTGAGATTGCACCGTCACATATTCGTCGAATAGGGCGCCGAGTCGGTTGGGGTGCGCCTTGGGCGCATCTCCTGGCTCCGATTCCTGCGCCGTTGCTAGTCCTCCGACCCCATCTCCATCAGTAACGGGAACGATTGCAGCCAACTGCTCCGCAGCAATCATCCTGACGGCGAGGACCGGGTCTTCACTGGCCCGTATTAAGTCCGCCTGCCGTTGTTCGGGCGGTAGTTGTCCCACGGCCTCTACTGCGGCCAGGCGAACCAGCGGGTCGGGGCTTTCCAGCCAGAGTGACAGCGAGGGCATCAGTTTATCGGGCAGCAGCCGGCCGAGCTGTGTGATCGCTGACGCTCGCAGCATCGCGGTTTTGTTTTTATTGTTGGCCGTTTCGATCAGCACGGGCGCAGCTCGCACGTCGCCGCGGCCCGCAGCGTGGAAAGCGCGTGCCGGGTGGGTCCGTCTATCCGCGAATGTTACGCCCCAGTCAGTCAGGGCCGAGTAGGCCCAGCTCGCACTTTGATCAGTGTGGCATTGGTTGCAGGCATTGGGCGCTCCGGTGCTCACCGATAAATCAGGCCGCGGGATACGCATACTGTGATCGCGACGGGCATCGACGCCCATGTAGAGTTGGCTCGGCATGTGACAGTCCACACAGGCACTTCCGGCAGATGCGAGTTGATGCCGGTGGTGAGCGGGATTGTCGTAGGTGCTGGCCACGTGGCACTGGGCGCAAAGCCCGTTGCCCTCGACCACCAATTGGTTGCTGTGGGGGTTGTGGCAGTTGGTGCAGACCACACCCGCCTGATGCATTTTGCTCTGAATAAAAGAGCCGTAGACGTAGACTTCGTCGCGAATCTGCCCGTCGGGCCAGTAGAGCGGCTCCTCGATGATGGCGAGGCGGTGGGTATCAAGCAGTGGCCTACCCGGGTGGTATTCGCCCAAGGTGCCGCGCCGGGCGTGACATCGCCCGCAGGTATCAATTTGCTGGCGCGAGGTCAGCCGTTTACTGCGCTGTGCGATATCGGCGCCGTCTGCCCACCGCCATTCACCCCTCGCTTTGAGGCTCATTGCAAACCCGGTCTGGGCGGACGACAGGCTCCCCTCATTGGCGAGCGCAACGTGTTCGCTGCCCGGCCCATGGCAGGCCTCACAACCGACATCGATTTGCGCGTAGTGGGTATCAAATTGGTTATTGGCAGCGTCGTAGCGCTTTTTGACATCCGTGCTGTGGCACTCCGCACAGCTGGTATTCCAGTTAAAGAATCCGCCCGTCCAGTGCAGTGGGTCATCCGCTGCGATGTGCTCGTCGGGGTAAAGGTGATACCACCGTTGCCCGCCCTCGCTCTCGGGCCGGGTGTCCCAGGCGACCGAGAGTGCCTGCAAGCGCCCGTTGCCGAGGGGCAGTAAATATTGCTGCAGGGGCTCAACCCCAAAAACATACGCGACAGGATAGGTTTCCAGCTCACCTGCGGCGTTATCGGTCTCGATGAAAAAGGCGTCCCCCTCTCGAGTGAAGGTAGTGGTGACGCCGTAATAACTGAAGGTCGCGTCGTTGAAGTCCCCCAGCACGGTTTCAGTCGAAGCCTCTTGCATCGCGAGGTCATGGTGAGAGTCTCGCCAATCCGTCACCGCCTGCTCGTGGCAGTTGGCGCAAACCTCGTTGCCTGTGTAAGACGTCTCCGCGATAACGCCGTTAGTCGCGAACATCATGCCGATCAGTAGTGCGGCAAATTTACCGAGCGGGGTAACAGCCGTGGTGCCATGCATCTGGTTTGTGATGTCGCGCTTGGCGGTGTGGTGGCATAGGTTTAGCCATCTTATCGCTACGCGTTTCACGTCGCCCATACCCGCCATTAATTTTGCGGCTTTGGGCTGCTCACTGGGCAGACCCCTATGGGTGTGGTGCGCCGGGATGTTGACCCCCATTGTTGGCATCAGCAAAGCTCGCTGGTGATGGTGTTCAAGGACTGATGTGTTGCTGCCGCCAGTTTATTACAAAGCGCGTGCTTCACGCTGGCGAGATGCGCGCTAATTTGCAGCTCGATTTGTACGCCGCTTTGCCGGCATAGGAGTGTTGTATCTTTCGTAAGTGCAATCCCACAGCAGATTGCTACGAGGACCAATCACTGTGTCACAATTCCCATATGGCGTTTTAAGCCCCGCTGGCGGTAGTGGTTTGGCGAGGCTGGGTCGCGATTTTTAAAGGGAGAGCGCAGCATGCATGTTGGTATATTGCGCACCGATTCGGTGCGCCCCGAGTGGGTGCCGACCTATGGTGAATACCCGGACATGTTTGAGCGGTTGCTGTCCGCTGAAGACGACACACTTTCCTTCACAACTTGGAACGTAGAGGCAGGGGAATTGCCCGATAGCGTTGAGGCGGCCGATGGCTTTTTGATTACCGGTAGTAAGAGCAGTGTCTACGATGACAAGGACTGGATCCGAGCGCTCGAGGGATTTGTGCGTGAGTGCCACG
>JAYNYK010000024.1:0-33206 GCA_038102985.1 Halieaceae bacterium | reverse complement strand
CAGAGCAAACACGCGTCAACGCCGCCGTCAGCGTCGTCTTACCGTGGTCTACGTGCCCAATCGTGCCCACATTAACGTGGGGCTTAGAACGCTCAAATGCCTCTTTTGCCATAGCGACATACTCTCCTGAGTCTCTGTCTCGGTGTTTCTACTGGTCGCGCGCAAAGCACGCAACCGCACCAACTTCCCAACACTTACCGGTGACGCGCCCTTCACGCGACGCCGAATTGGAGCTCATAACCGGATTTGAACCGGTGACCTCTTCCTTACCAAGGAAGTGCTCTACCGACTGAGCTATATGAGCAAAACTGCTGCCCTTGTTGGAGCGGGTAGCGGGGATCGAACCCGCATCATCAGCTTGGAAGGCTGAGGTTCTACCATTGAACTATACCCGCGGTACCTCGTTTACCCCGGGACCCGCACCCGCCGCCGCGAGCTTATTAGCCCCCGCCGGTAATATCCTTGGTGGAGGGGGGTGGATTCGAACCACCGAAGCTCGCGCGTCAGATTTACAGTCTGATCCCTTTGGCCACTCGGGAACCCCTCCAGAAGGGCGCGTATTCTCTAGGTGTCAACCCCCGGTGTCAACCGCTTGGGATGGGGAATTCTTCGCCTCCGCGGGAGCTCAGAGGCAACGGATTGATGAACAATGAACACACTGGGAGTTTGCTCTGGACAGTCGTTAGCACGGAGTGACCGCCAGACCCCGCCTCAGCAGGTATTGTGTCAGCTGCAGGTCAGCCGATAAGAGAAAGCCATGGCGCCAGTTGGGGGTCAGCGTAGGCGATAAAAACCTAGCTTAAGCGGCGGCCGGATAAAGCACCCTCCTACGCTCCCGGGACCCATCAAAAACGATAGGTGATCCCTGCGATCACGTCAGTTCGGCTGCCCCCCAACCCCACTTCAAGCATAACGCCCCAGGCCGGTGTCACCTGCCAGTTGCCACCGATTGCCGCGTTCCAGGCGTCGCGGTTTTCTTCCACCAGCCGGTAGCTCAGCGTGTTGCTGTCGCCTGGTCCAGGTCCAGTCTCGAAGGTGATCTGTCCAGCCACCTCGACTTCGGCCTTAAGATAGGTCGCACCCAAAAATAAGGATAAGTCGCCATAACGCTCTAAATCGACGTTGACGCCAAAGCGCGGACTCACATTCAACGCATCGACATCGGTATCCAGAATGTCGATGTCACTCACTGCATAAACGATTGGCAGCACAACGAAAATTTGCTCCCAGCCCATCGCCAGCGTGGTGCCGACTGACCAGTTAGTGCCATCGTAGCTAGGCTTTGCCGTGCCCGAAAGTTCACGCTCGCACAGATCCGGTGTCGCCAACGGTCGGTCACACTGCTCCGGTATAAGCTCGCTACCCAAGACCGTCAGTGGAATCGTCGCCCGACCGTCAACCTTCCCCACGGTGGCGAACAGATTCATAAACGGGAATAACCAAGCGTCAAACTTAAGTTGCAAGGCCGTGTTACGCACCGACGGATTCTGAAAATCCACCGCCTCGATCGGGCGATCGGCTTCGCCCTGCAATCCCAAATTGAGGTCACGGAGCGTGAGATCCTGCTCAAACGTAGCAGGCACCAAGCTAATCCCAAAGGGTAGGGGCAATTCGAAGCCAAGTTCGGTAACGGC
The DNA here is from genome assembly GCA_038102985.1 of Halieaceae bacterium. GTDB lineage: Bacteria > Pseudomonadota > Gammaproteobacteria > Pseudomonadales > Halieaceae > Luminiphilus. The sequence goes on along the minus strand of JAYNYK010000024.1, from coordinate 31,572 downwards.
CTGGCCAAAGAAGGGTAACGGGTGATCCCAAATGACCACATCGCCCTCATCATCTAGGTTGGGCTCACCGAGCTCTCGGTCTTCCAAATGAGGGATTATGACAAATATGTCCAGATCGCCCTCCCGGGACTCATCTGACCATGTGTCGGGTGAGCGGGAGCATTGGGAATCGGGGTCTCCGGCCTCTTCCGCACAAACCGGCGTTTCAGCCCGGACCGCGCTGACCCCCAGCATTGCGCAGCCCACCACGCAGACCATGAGAGATAACAGTGACACCTGCGCCCGCTTAGTACTGACTAGCGTTTTCGCCATAGAACCACTGCGCATCAACAAAGAAGCTCCCTCAGTAATGCTCTTAGAAGACGCTATCAGGCTTTTGTGCAGGATGTGAATGCTACGATCCAACCTAAATACAGGTTGTCGTGAAATGCTAATGGAGCTGGCGAGAGGAATCGAACCCCCGACCGGCTGATTACAAATCAGCTGCTCTACCTACTGAGCTACGCCAGCTATACCTGAAGCACCGCCACCCGCTGCTGCGAGCGCCGGCGAATGATCCACTCAGGGGAGCCGATCGTCAAGTTGCGCAGCCAACCACAGCCTCAACCCCTCCATCACCAGATCGGGTTGATGCTCCATCCCGGGCGCCAATGCGCTCAAACGGGCCGCGCCTCCGCCAGTCAAGACAAAACGATGCGCCGGATAGGCCTCCAGCGCGCCATCCAGCAGCCCCTTGATCGCCAGCCAAACTCCCGCATTTACGCAGGCCGCGGTATCTCCGCCCGCGGCCACGGTGGGGCTGGCAAGATTATCAACACGAATCCTGCCGGTGCCCTGGCCAAGCGATCGATGCATCAATTCAGCGCCCGGCAAAATGAAGCCACCCTCGTGGGCGCCATCGCCCGAAATAATATCCAGCGTAATCGCCGTGCCCGCATCGATAACGCACAGGGGTCCACCCAAATGATGCCAGGCGGCCAGCATCGCCAGCCAACGATCCACACCCAGCGTCTGGGGCGCCTGGTAACGATTGCGTAAGCCGTGGGATTCAGCATCTGAAGTGGCGTATCGGACTTCAACTGCCCGCCCCGCCGTTACTGTCTGGGCCAGATCAGCATCTCGGGGGTCAGCCGCCACACTGGCCACCGCCACATACTGCCAATCACAGCCATCGAGCATCAAACGCAGCGTCGCAATGTCCTCGGCTCTGCCGCCTTCACTCAATAAACCAGCGCAGGTGGCCAGCCGCCATTTAATCCTGCTATTCCCCACATCCAGCAAGAGCCATGTCGAGGATTCGCTCAAGATAATCCTCCAAATTCCACGATGCTCACCTCGCCTCCTGCCACAACGCATTGGCCAGTGGCGGCATGGATCATTAAAGCACCCTCATCGTTGACACCGGCAGCGGTCCCGGTGAGCGGCAAGGGGTTGTCTACAGTCACCGATCTGCCCAACAGAAAGTCGCGGGCTCTCCACGGCTCGAGCCAATAGGACAAACCCTGACGGTGATAGCCCGCAAGGCCCCCGACAATCGTGTTTATAACTGATGCAGCCAGTGCGTTCCGTTCCACAGGCGCTTTGATCACCGTGGTCAAATCTGTCCAGGGTCGATCAATCGCATCGTGTGCCACCAAGGGCATCGCTACATTTAACCCGATACCCAAAACCAGCCGCTGCCGCCCCTGTTGCTCAGGCAAGAGCTCGACCAGAATGCCTCCTAGCTTTCGCCCATCGAAATAGAAATCATTTGGCCATTTGAGCTGAAGCTCGGCACCGAATTGATGGGCAAACGCTTCGGCGAGCATGGCACCTATCGCCAAGCTCAGACCCGATAACTGCTCCAGGGGCAGCTCGAATTCCCAGCCCATTGACAGGTAGAGGTTACCCCCCGGCGGGCTGTGCCACGCCTTGCCTCGTCGACCGCGACCCCCGGTCTGTTCTTCTGCCAGCACCGTTGTGCCAGTAAAGTCAGCCGAGGGGGTCGCGTAATCACGGACCACATCATTGGTGGACTCCACGCTTTTATGCACCGATACGGAAACGACCCTAGCCGCTGCCGCGTCTAATCCCGCCGCGATAACACCTGAATCCAGCCGATCTCTCTGCATGGGGTATATCTTAAACATGTGTGAGCCACATCGAACACCTTGCCACCGGTTTAGTAGCAACAGCGGTTTCTGGACGATGCACGTGCAGCCCCCCCACCACGCACCTATCCCAGCGAGGGAAAACTACTCAGCCGAGAGTTGGGGTGTCATGATAGGCCCCCATTCCCAGCCAAGCACCACACCGATGCCGCCATCGAGACCATTTCCCCAGCTCCTCGAAAAAGGTCGACTGACCGCCATGCTGCTGGCCTTGTCCATCGGCATCTTGTTAATCGCCGAGCTGTGGCGAGCGCCACTCACAGAAGCCCTATTGGCGGAGGCTGGACGGGGAGTCATCTTCATTTTACTGGCCCTGGGTTTGATGGGTACACAGCGACTGAGTCTCATTCTTACCGCCCTGCTCTGTGCCAGCACCCTGCCTGATTTAATGGCGGTCAACAGCATTTTCAAACTCAGCCTCTGGCTGGAATTCTTGACCTTGGTCCTCTGCATGGGACTCCTTCTCGCTCCTACCCAGACGCCTGTAGGTGAGAACACCAGCTGATGGTCCTTGCTTTCGACACCTTGCACACGCCGCTGGGAGAACTGCAAATTGAGGCCAGCGAGATTGGCGTGAGTGCAATCCACCTGCCCTCTGACCGCATCAAAGAAACGAGGTGCTTGCAGTCAAGCCCCCTGCTGGATCACGTTAAACGTGAACTCGACGCTTATTTTAATCGCGGCTTAACGCAATTCAGCGTGCCTCTGGATTGGCAGGGCACGCCGTTTCAGGAGTCGGTTTGGAACGCGCTGACGCAAATACCCTACGGAGAAACCGTGAGCTACCGCGATGTTGCTCTGGCGATCGATCGCCCGCGCGCTGCAAGACCGGTGGGAGGTGCAATTGGCAAGAATCCGCTACCCATCATCGTGCCCTGTCATCGTGTCATTGGCAGTGACCAGTCTCTGACTGGCTTTACCGGTGGATTGTGGATCAAGAGGGCGCTGCTCACGCTAGAGGGTAGCGTCCCCAGCGACTGATCAGGCATTCAAGTCCGGGATAATCTCATCTTTCAGGCGCTCGATGGATTCTTTCAGTCTGAGCTTTTCCTTCTTCAGGCGTTGAACCAGTAATTGGTTCTGCCACGGTCGTCCCTGCAAGTCGATGATCTTCTTGTCCAATAAACGGTGCTGGGACTGCAAAAGCGAGAGGCGCTCCGCTGGAGACAACTCCTCATTCGCCGCCGCCTGATCTGGTCCAACTTGGTCTGCCATGCACTATCCTGAGCCCGCCCTTGAGAGAAATCTAACTGGGGAGAACTAATCCTGACAAGCGCGTTACCCTTTTCTTTATCTCACAAAAGGCAGCCTCGCGTCGCACTTTAGGGCCCGCTTGTTAGAGATCCGGATCTCGCAGCAGCTCAGTGTAGTTGACGGTAGGATCAGCGGCCGCCACGAACTGTGGCGCCTTTAGACTGTCCCATCGGTTATATCGAATCGGCTCTCCCTCGAGCGTGGTCACGCTGCCGCCGGCCGCTCGCACCAGTGCATCGCCCGCCGCAAGATCCCATTCGTAACAAGGAGACGTTCTGGGATACACGTCAGCGTCTCCAGCGACGAGGTCGCAGAACTTGAGTGCACTACCCGCATCGAGGCGCAGCGCGCCATTGGCCAGTGGCGAGAGCCGGTCCATCATGACCTGCACTCTCTCGGCGCGATGTCGAAAGCTTGCGGAGAGGGTCAACGCTTCTGCGCTGTTCAGCGCGCGCGTTTTCAGGACCTGTCCTTCAGCTCGATCCATTAACGGGAATCGCCGGGCACCCCACAAAGGCACGCCGAAATCAATGTGTGCTCTGTTCGGCGCTGCAATCATGCCCAGAACGGCCTCTGACTCCACAATCAGGGCGATATTGATGGTGAACTCGCCGGTACCCTCAATAAACTCCCTGGTCCCATCGAGGGGATCTATCATCCAGCATACCGGCCAATCCCGCCGCCCAATCAGCTGCTCAAGGGTCGACTCTTCAGAGAGGATAGGGATGGTGGGGGTGAGTTTTTGTAAAGTCCTACAAATCAGCCGATGTGAGGCATGGTCTGCTTCGGTCACAGGACTCGAGTCAGGCTTCTGGTTCACCGCCACCTCGCCGGCTCGGGCATAGAGGTCGAGTACGCACTGCGATGCATCCGCTGCCAACGACAGGAGCGCACTGAGCAGCTGGTTAAAACTCAAATTTGTCTCGCGCAGCATCCCATCAAGACTGGGGTTGCCGCTATAGTGGGCGTCATACATGGCTATAGGGTAGCACTCGATGGCACTGACCGTTGCCAATAGCCTGCAAGTCGAGCAGGTGGATTGGGCGCAACTGGATACCATCTTGCTGGATATGGATGGCACTTTGCTGGATTTGGCCTTCGACAATCACTTTTGGGGAACGGTAATCCCTGAGCAATGGGGTCGTCGTTACGGTCTCGACCTGCAGAGTGCTCAGCAACGTCTGGCGCCGATTTTTGCCAAGGAGCAAGGCAAACTTAATTGGTACTGCCTCGATTTCTGGGGACAGACTCTAGAGTTGGATATCCCCTCGATCAAGTCTAACTATACCGATGGCATCAGGTGGCGCCCCCTGGCCGAGAGATTCCTCGGTCGCCTTCAGGCAAGCCATCTCGATGTGGTACTCATCACCAATGCTCATCCAGTAACCCTCGAGATTAAAGCGAAGAAACTGCCTCTGGAAAAATGGTTTGACAAAATCGTCAGCTCTCATACCTACGGCGCACCCAAGGAAACGCGCGATTTCTGGCGGGAACTCATCGCAGATCGCCCTTTCGAGCCACAGCGCACGCTTTTTATCGACGACGGAGAACACGTGCTCGACGCAGCCCACAATTTCGGCATCGCACACCTCATCACCCTTCGACAACCGGATTCTTCACTGCCCCCGAGAACGCTGACACGTCATCCCTCCATTCACCACTTCGATGAGATTGTGCAAGGACTCCCCCCCATTGACTGACCCGGAAGACAAGACCGGCAAGGTGCGAGTGGATAAATGGCTGTGGGCGGCGCGATTCTTTAAAACACGCACGCTGGCGAAAACTGCGATTGAGGGAGGCAAGGTGCAAATAGATGGCCAGCGCTTGAAAGTCTCCCGAGAGATTGGTCCCGGAGATATCCTCCGCGTCCGTCAAGGTTGGGATGAACGCGAAATTATCGTCACCGCCGTCAGTGATCAGCGGCGTGGGGCGCCTATCGCACAAACCCTGTACGAGGAAACGCCCGAGAGTATGGCACGGCGGGCGCGGGCCGCTGAGGCCCGCAAAGCGGCAGGAACGATGGCCAAACCCTCGCAAAAACCGGGCAAGCATGAACGCAAAGCGTTGGAGCGCCTCAGAAAACAGTTTGACCCCTCGTAATGAAATCCATCGCGGATCCAAACAGTTGCGGTATCATCGACCGCATGATTGAAGAACTGCCCACGATTCGCCCTGAGACGCCGCTTCTCGATACCGTTGTAAAACAGCTCGACACCTTGGGTGAGATGGACCCGCAGGAACTGGTGCGCCTCGCCGATGAACTGCGTCAGGATCTCCTGTACTCGGTGGCGGGAACTGGTGGCCACTTTGGCGCTGGTTTGGGCGTCGTCGAGCTAACCATCGCACTGCACCATGTCTTCAATACCCCCCACGACCGGATTGTTTGGGACGTAGGGCATCAGACTTATCCCCACAAGATTCTCACTGGACGCCGCAACGACATGGGTACGATGCGCCAACTTCAGGGACTGTCTGGCTTTCCGAAGCGCTCGGAGAGTCCCTTCGATACATTTGGCGTGGGCCACTCATCGACCAGTATTTCAGCAGCGATGGGAATGGCGATGGCGGCGCAGAAGCAAGGGATTGATCGGAAGGTCGTCGCTGTCATTGGCGACGGCGCTATCACGGGGGGCATGGCGTTCGAGGCGCTGGCACACGCGGGGCATGAGCGGCCCAATATGCTCGTCATCCTGAACGATAATCAGATGTCCATTGGCCACAATATTGGCGGCCTGGCGACCTACTTTGCCAAAATATGGGCAAGCAAAACCTACATCGCCCTGCGCGAAGGCTCGAAAAAGCTTCTCGGCCACGTAAAGGGTGCATGGGATCTCGCGAAAAAGACCGAGGAGCACATGAAAGGCATGGTGGCACCTGGGACCATGTTCGAGGAGCTGGGCTGGCACTATCTGGGTCCCTTCGATGGCCATGATCTCCCTCAGCTGGTCAGCACGTTGCACGTGATGGCTGAGCTCAAGGGACCGCAGTTCTTGCACATTCGTACGATCAAGGGCAAAGGGTTCGCACCTGCCGAGCGTGATCCGATTGGCTATCACGCAATCAATAAGCTAGAGCCAGCGAAACCCGCAAAGACGTCTGGTGCCCCGAAAAAACCCAAGGCGCCAAAATATCAGGACGTTTTTGGTCAATGGCTATGCGACCTCGCAGCGCAAGATGACAGAGTGGTTGGCATCACACCGGCAATGTGTGAGGGCTCTGGCATGGTGACCTATGCGAAACAATACCCGGATCGTTTTTTTGACGTTGCCATCGCGGAGCAGCACTCCGTCACGCTGGCCGCGGGCATGGCGTGTGATGGACTCAAGCCGGTCCTCGCCATTTACTCAACCTTTCTGCAGCGCGGCTACGATCAGCTGATCCATGACGTCGCGTTGCAAGATCTCGACGTAACGCTCGCCATTGATCGAGCCGGCCTGGTTGGCCAGGATGGGCCCACCCATCATGGCAGCTTTGATCTATCCTATTTGCGCTGTATCCCCAATATGGTGGTGGGCGCGCCCAGCGACGAGGACCAGTGCCGCAAAATGTTGCAGAGCGCGTGGCTACATGAAGGCCCCGCGGCGATCCGCTATCCGAGGGGCGAAGGCACAGGGGTTACCCTAGAGTCAAATCTGACCTCTTTGGAGATCGGCAAGGGAAGCATTGTGCGACAAGGAGCAGAGGTTGCCATTCTCAACTTTGGCGTGCTGCTGGATCAGGCGATATTGGCGGCGGAACGCATCAACGCCACGGTTGTCGATATGCGCTGGGTCAAACCACTGGACGAGGCATTGATCCTCTCGCTCATCGAACATCACAGTGTGCTGATCACGGTCGAAGAAAACGCCGTTGCCGGCGGCGCAGGCAGTGGCGTAGCCGAATTTCTGGCGCAATCAGGCGTCGTATGTGGGCTCAAGCACATAGGCATCCCTGATCAGTTTGTCGCCCATGCAGGGCAAGGAGAATGTCGCCAACTGGCTGGCTTAACAGCGGATGCTATTGTGGAAGCGGCGGACAGCTTATTGCCGCGTCGTAATCAGCAAGCGCTGTGATTCCAGACCGAACTGGAGATCGTCGCCATGGCCAAACCCTCAAAAACCCCGCCTAAACCAACACTAGCGCAGCAAATGACGGAACTGGGCGAGTTGGTCGAGCAACTCGAAGACCCCGAAGTCGAACTCGAAACCGCGCTCAAACTCTACGAGGAAGGCGTCAAACTGAGCACCGCGATCCAGAAAACGCTGGAAGAAGCAGAGCAACGCGTTGCGCAGGTGACCCAGGACGGATCTGTGCAAGAGGAAGACCCCTCCGAGGAGCCATAGCTCGCCGATGAAACCATTTGCCCGGCTGACTTGCCCCGAGCCTCGGCTCGCCGACGCGCTGGCTTACCTGGCGCAACAGCCCGGCAAGCAATTACGCAGCAAGCTGACCCTGACCTGTGCGGCACTGATTGCGGGGACGTTTGTCCCGGCTGCCGAAACCGTAGGTGAAGCGATTGAATTGCTGCATACCTATTCGCTGGTTCACGACGATCTTCCCGCAATGGATAACGACGACTTGCGCCGCGGACAGCCGACGCTGCATCGCGCTTTCGATGAGGCTACCGCGATCCTCGCAGGCGATGGACTCCAGGCGGCCGCATTTCAGCACATCGCTGAAATACAAACCCTCGATGCGGAGCAACGGCTGGAAATTATTCGTTTGCTGAGCACCGCGGTCGGCTTCAACGGCATGGTCGGTGGACAGGCGCTGGATCTCGCTGCAGAGCACCAAAGCGTGGATGTAGCCTCCCTTAGAACCATCCACCGGCTGAAAACGGGCGCCCTTATTGCTGCTGCTGCCGAGACAGGGGCGATTTGTGGCGGCGCATCAACCGCGCAGCGGGCGGATCTGGCTCGGTTTGCGCGCGCCATCGGGCTTGCATTCCAAGTAATGGACGATGTGCTGGATGTCACAGGTGACAGCACCGCGCTGGGCAAGACTGCAGGTAAGGACGCGCGAGCTGAAAAGTCCACCTATGTCAGCACCCTGGGATTGGAGGGAGCGCGCGCGGAAGCAGATGCACTGCTGGCAGAGGCGTTATCAGCACTGACAGTATTTGGTGAGTCCGCAGAGACCCTACGGCAGCTTGCAAGGAAAATGGTTCATCGAGAAAACTGAATGAAACCTACCGCGCTCAGAAAAGCATTTGGGCAATCAAAGCGACCATAACGACCAAACCCGCCATACCGCCAGCGCACAAATCATCTGCGACCACGCCAGCGCCGCCTGGCAAACGGCGTTCAATCCAATTGACCGGCCAGGGTTTGATGATGTCATAGAGCCGAAACAACACCAGCGCCATGAGCGTCAGATACAGCGCGTCAATCTCAAAGGGTATCAGCGTGGCGGGGATTAAATATGCGAGCCACAGGCCAACTATCTCGTCGATCACAATCGCTGGGTGATCAATCACCTCCCAATCGGTACCCGCTTTGTGGGCGGACCACACTGCTAACCAGCAAGCGGCCGCCCAGACCAACCAGAAAATCTCGAGCGAAAGATAACTCAGTGGCCAAAGGCAGACCGCGCCCACCACACTTCCCGCGGTACCCGGCGCTACGGGAGAGAGGCCCGCGCCTGCACCGCTGGCAATAAATGTTGCGAGAGAGTGGATACGCGGACCCACCGGTGCGTCGTCGGTCTCAATGCTCAAAGTGATCGTATCCTGTCATCTGCTCTGCGCCCTCGCACTTTACGCCTTCACCCTCGCTGACCAGACCGATTTCAGTGCAATCATCCGGTAGCGCCGCCTCAGGTGGCAGCGTAAAGAGCAACTCGTAGTCATCACCCCCTCGTAAAACCCACTCCTGAACCTGATTTTGATCGGGGTATGCTTGTAGCGCCACAGAGACTGGGATGGCGTCACGTTGGATAACAAGCCTCACATCAGAGGCCCGCGCCAGGTGGCCAGCATCAGCCAACAGACCATCTGAAACATCGATCGTTGAAGTGGCCAGAGCGTTCAGCGCCTGACCAAGTGCCAGCCGCGCCGTCGGCTGAGTAAATCGCTCTTGCAAAAAAATTGCGTGCTCAGCGGAGAGAGATGCATCGGTATTTTCAATAAGAAAGAGTCCTGCCGCGGCATCCCCCAGCGTGCCGCTTACGCAGAGGCGATCGCCCGGCCTTGCGCCACCACGAGTCAGATATCGGTCAGCTGGCGCAGAACCCAGTACGGTAACAGTGACGCACAAAGGTCCGCGGGTGGTGTCCCCACCAATCAGCGGCATTGCCGTTACCAAAGATGCTTTGCGCACTCCGTCTGCGAATGCAGCGAGCCATTCACCACCCGCTTCTGGCAACGTCAGTGCGAGTAACATGCCTTCGGGCTTGGCACCCATGGCAGCCAAGTCGCTGGCGGCAGCCATGATCGCGCGATAAGCGATGACGTCGGCGGACATAGTGGGTAAAAAGTGCACGCCTGACACCGCCGTATCGACAGAAATCAGTTGCACATGATCCACTGGCAGTTGCAGCACTGCGGCGTCATCGCCAACGGCGATACTGACGGACGGTGAGTCGCCGATCTGCGAAAAATACTGCCGAATCAAGTCAAATTCACTGAGCCCCATTATGACTCTGCTGTGCGCTCTATGGTCCTTAGATCGCGAGCCACTTTATCGAGCACCCCATTGATGTAGCGATGGGACTCGGTAGCGCCAAACTTTTTTGCCAGAGATACAGCCTCGTTGATAACCACTTTATAAGGGACGTCGATCCGATCTCTGAGTTCAAAAGTGCCCAATCTCAGCAAATTACGCTCTATCGGGTCGAGGTCATCGAGGGCCCGATCCAGTGCCGGTTCAAACAAGGCCTCCAAGGCATCAACATCTGATGTGACGCCTTTCAGCACGGCGGAGAAGTAGTCTCCATCAGTGTGACGAAAATCGTTGTCCACACGAAATTCTGCTTCGATATCAGCCAACGCAGCGCCCGAGAGTGTCCATTGGTACAGGGCCTGCAAACCAAAATGGCGCGCCTTGCGGCGCTGCGCGGCCAATGCATTGGGTTGAGACATTAATCGGCCAGAGACCTGAGCACGTTGACCATTTCCACCGCACTCATCGCCGCCTCCGCCCCCTTATTTTCATCATTATCACCAGAGCGCTCCAGTGCCTGCTCCAGGGAATCCACAGTCAGAACGCCGAATGCCACAGGCTTACCGGTTTGTAATGCCACTTGACCAATACCGCGGGTGCACTCACCCGCGACATACTCAAAATGAGGGGTACCTCCCCTGATAACGGCACCTAATGCAATTACCGCGTCGCACTCTGGCCGAGCAGCCGCCGCCTGGCAGGCCAGCGGGATCTCAAAGGCTCCCGGCACCTGCACGACGCGAACCTGCTCCCCAGCGATGCCCGCGCCAGTCAACGCGCTCATGGCGCCCGCGAGCAAACCTTCAACAATATCCGGGTTCCAGCGAGTGATCACAACAGTGTAAACACCATCATTGCCCGCAACCTGTGATGGAGCGTTATCAATACCCTTGCCGACCATAAACGTTTGCGTCCTTCGCTAATCCGGGAGCTCGTCGGGCGAGAGAAAATCGATGACCTCCAACCCAAACCCCGCGAGCGCATTGTACTTGAGCGGCGCGCCCAGGAGACGGATCTGGCCCACGCCAAGATCCCGCAAAATTTGGGCGCCCATACCAATCTGGTTATAACCCTGTGCACTGGGTTGGGGATCCACTTGGGTCTCGCCCATCAGTCGATCAATGTCGCCAAGCAAATCGTCGGCGGCCTCAGGCTTGCTGAGCAGCACCAGTACGCCAGAATCCGCCTCGGCGATGGCCTTAAGACTGGCATCAAATGACCAAGAAGCCAGACCATCCAGCGTCGTGCCCACCAGATCGCGCAGTACAGCGGCCACGTGTACGCGCACCAGAGTCGGCCGCGTGGCATCGATATCACCTCGCTTGAGTGCCAGGTGAACCCGGCCCTGCGTCATGTCACGATAAGCAAACACCTCGAATGCCCCGTGCTGGGTCTGAATCTTGCCACTACGCACCAACTCAATGGTTTTCTGGTTGGCAAGACGGTAGGTCACAAGATCTGACACCCGACCCGCCACAAGCTGGTGTCGATGGGCAAACGCCTCGAGAAAAGGCCCGTCAGCCAAAGCACCCTCGTTGTCCAGTACCTCTGTGAACACGGCAGCAGGCGTCAACCCGGCCAGCGTTGCAAGATCAATCGCTGCCTCCGCCGGCGCCGTGCGGTTGAGCACGCCACCAGCAGCAGCCGCGATCGGAAAAATATGCCCAGGCTGCACCAAATCAGTAGCAAGGCTGGCGGAATCAACCGCAACTCTCACCGTTCTGGCGCGATCTGCTGCGGAAATGCCGGTGTCGATCCCGGTTGCAGCCTCGATCGAAAGGGTAAACGGCGACTGAGAATCGTCGCCCTCGACCATCAGCGGCAACTCCAACTCCGCGCAGCGCGCGGGTGTCATGGCCAAACAGACCAAGCCTCGGGCCTGACGCGCCATAAAAGCGATGTGGTCGGCCTCACAGTGCTCTGCACCAACAACAACAAAGCCGGTCATACCACCGCCGGTGTTCTCGTTCAGCATCAAACAGCTTTGCCCATGTCTGAGCGCACTCAGTAGCTGGTCTATCTGTGCAAAATCAGTCATTGGGTGCGCAAATCCCCATCGGTTTGCTCATAATGCATGAGACGCTCCAGATATCGAGCGATCACATCCACCTCCAAATTGACGGCGCTGCCTACCTCGTAATCGCTGAACACCGTCTCTTCCCAGGTTTGCGGGATAATGGTGAGTTCAAAGCGAGTGCCGGACACTTGATTGACCGTCAGACTGGTGCCATCGACACAAATACTCCCCTTGATCGCGATATAGCGCGCAAGATTGGCAGGGGCATCGATGCTGACGCGCCAGAATCGTGCATCTTCAACAATCGACTCCACCCGCCCCACGCCATCGACATGGCCGCTGACCAAATGCCCGCCAAGCGGCGTGTTTAATGTGAGCGACGGCTCCAAATTGACACGCGCACCCACCGCCTTCTGCCCCAATGTCGTCAGGGACAAGGTCTCGGGAGAAACATCTGCCCAGTAGCCGTCCCCGGGCAGTTCGGTCACGGTGAGGCAGACGCCGCTGGTGGCGATACTATCTCCCAACGCCACGGTTTCCAGCGGGAGCTTGCCGGTCTCGATTCTCAGGCGGATATCCTGTTGGTCGCCCTCAATCGCCGCGATACGACCTATTGATTGAATAATGCCGGTAAACACCTTGACTCCCTATCTCGAGACGCCATCCACCCACTCCCCTAGTGGGTGGATGTAGTTGCGCGGGCCGCAATGATACGCAGATCCTCGCCGAGACGGGTCACCTCCTGAAAAACAAAATTTGGCGCATCAGACAAATGATCGATCTCCAGCGCCGCGGTCGGCCGCGCAGAGGCTCCCAAAATCAATGGCGCTTGGTAGAGTAAAAAGCGATCGACCCAACCCTCTCGGATGAGGGCACCCGATAAGGTTGGCCCGGCCTCGACAAGAATCTCGTTGAACTCGGCTTGCCCCAGTAGCCTGATCCAGTCTTGCAGGAGCACCCGCCCAGCGGCATCAGCGGCCACGGTCTCAACGTGCACAGATGCCGGCAAGCGGATTGCCCTCGTGCTGACCACCATGGTTTGGGCGCCCTGCAGCACCGCCGCATCAGGCGGCGTCCTGCCCTTGGAGTCCAATACGATTCGCCTGGGGGGATGGGCGAGTGCACGGGATTTATCTCCGTCCTCGAGCAGAAGATCTGCCTCGCGCAACGTCAGGCGACAGTTGTCGGCAATCACGGTGTCTACGCCCGTGACAATCGCATCGGCTTGTGCCCGCCAGGCCTGCACATCCTGCCGCGCCTGCTGTCCCGTTATCCACTGGCTCTCTCCGGAGGCCATGGCGGTCCGTCCATCCAGCGAAGCCGCCACCTTGAGCGTAATCCTCCCCCAGCCACGACGCATTCGCAGCAAAAATCCGGCAAGATCTGCTTCAGCTCGGTCGGCCAGCAAACCCACCTCTACCGTAATGCCAGCCTCCCGCAGTGCAGCAATGCCCTGGCCCGCAACCTTTGGATTGGGATCCTCCAGCGCTACCACCACGCGACCCACGCCCGCATCGATCAGGGCGGTTGCGCAGGGCGCAGTTCGCCCCGAATGATTGCAAGGCTCGAGGGTGACATAGGCAGTCATCCCACGCGCATCATCGACCGCTTGCAATGCCATGATTTCAGCGTGTTGCTGCCCGGCAGGTTGAGTGAAACCAGTGGCAACCATGTTGCCCTCGTGCGCCAGCACACAGCCCACGGCTGGATTTGGTGCCGACCAAAAGCGGCCGCGACGTCCTATTTCAATCGCATGTTCCATGAACACACGATCGCGCTCCAGGCTCATGGGATGTTGCCACTGCCGGGCTCAGCCTCGAGGGACTCGATCGCACTTCGGAATTCAGCCAAATCCTGGAAGCTGCGGTAAACCGAGGCAAAACGGACATAGGCCACATGATCCAGCATTTTGAGCGAATCCATGACCAGTTCCCCGACCTGCAAAGACTGTACCTCGCGCTCTCCCGTAGCCCGCAAACGATGCTTGATCTGATCAATCTCTGCCTCGATGCTCTCAACAGAGACAGGCCGTTTCTCCAATGCACGTAACAGCCCAGAGCGCAGTTTTTCCTCGTCAAACGGCTCTCGACTGCCGTCTTGCTTAATCACGCGCGGCAAAACCAGCTCCGCTGCCTCATAAGTAGTGAAACGCTCGGTGCAACTCAGACACTCTCTGCGCCGACGCACCTGGGCGCCCTCGGCAACCAGTCGCGAGTCGATCACTTTCGTTTCGTCAGTGCTGCAAAAAGGACAATGCATGATCGTCAGACTTGGCTCGTTACAAACCGAATTCAGGGCGCGTATACAGGCATTGCGGCGCACAGTGCCTTTACCTGTTCTCTGACCACAGGAATGACCTGACCAGAGGCGCCCTGCTCCATTGACGCCAACACGTCGCAAATCCAGCCAGTAAGCTGCTCAGTCTCAGGCTCACCAAATCCGCGGGTAGTGATGGCGGGTGTGCCGAGACGCAATCCTGAAGTGACAAAAGGCGAGCGCGGGTCGTTGGGCACTGCGTTTTTATTGACGGTGATGTAAGCCTCACCTAGGGCCGCATCGGCGTCTTTACCCGTGTATTCCTTGCCGATCAAATCCAACAGCATCAGATGATTATCCGTGCCGCCGGAAACAATCTTGTGCCCCCGGGCGATGAATGTGGCCGCCATGGTCTTTGCATTGCGTATCACCTGCTTCTGATAGTCCACAAATTCAGGCGCCATGGCCTCCTTGAAGGCAACCGCCTTGGCGGCTATTACGTGCATCAGCGGGCCGCCCTGAGCACCCGGGAAAATTGCTGAATTGAATTGCTTCTCCAGGGCTTCGTTGGCCTTTGCCAGAATCAGTCCAGAGCGCGGACCGCGCAGCGTCTTGTGGGTAGTGGTGGTCACCACGTCGGCAAAAGCGATGGGGCTGGGGTAGACGCCAGCGGCAACCAGGCCAGCTACATGAGCCATATCCACCAACAAATAAGCGCCCACCTCATCCGCAATCTCTCGGAACTTGGCCCAATCAAGAGTGCGGCTGTAGGCGGAGAAGCCGCCAATGATCATTTTTGGCTTGTGGGCAACCGCCAGTGCTCTGACGGCGTCGTAGTCTATAAGGCCCGTATTTTGGTCAATACCGTATTGCACCGCATTATAGATTTTGCCCGAGAAATTGACCGACGCCCCATGGGTCAAGTGTCCGCCATCCGCGAGGCTCATCCCAAGCACAGTGTCCCCAGGCTTGAGCAGCGCCTGGAACACGGCAATGTTGGCACTGGACCCCGAGTGTGGCTGCACGTTCGCAAAATCGGCGTCGAAAAGGGTCTTGGCGCGCTCGATCGCAAGGGTCTCAGCCCGATCGACAAATTCGCAGCCGCCGTAATAGCGCTTGCCCGGGTACCCCTCGGCATACTTATTGGTCAGCACAGAGCCTTGGGCCTCCAGCACACGAGGGCTGCAGTAGTTCTCGGAGGCGATCAGCTCAACGTGCTCCTCCTGCCTGACCGTTTCGGCATGCATTGCCGCCCAAAGTTCGGCGTCAAATGCCTCAATCGTCTGAGTATCGCGGTCAAGGTACTGTGAAAGGTGCGTTGCGGCGTGGTTCATAGTGGGGTCCTGGTTGGATGCAATGCGCCGCGGGGCAGGCGCGCTAAACTGGGGAGGAAATGGTAGCCGAACGGCGAGCTGTCGTCAGGCATTTATCGGACAAACACTACATATCTTTTTGATTAAGCAGGTTTTCATCGCCACTGGAAAGCAAGGCTTGGACGCTGGGATGGGGAAACTTTTAGCGATTCGATAGAATGCGCGCGGCAAGACAGCCCCAAGCAGAATATTGCCAGGCGCGAAGCCAACGAGGCGGGCAAACATAACACTACCTACTGATCCAAAAGATACGAGGGAAAAGCGGTAATGGCGAGAAAGTTCATGACCTTCAAACATTGGAAAACCGATGAGGTTAAAACCATTGAATTCAGGGATGCCGAGGTCCCCGTTAACCCGAATAGTGAGCGCCTCGTTGTATGGAACGAGACGGAACAAAAACTTGAGGATGTAATCAAGTCCACGATTGTGGAAATCCGCGAAGAATAATCTGCCCGCGTCCTCAACTGGCATTAGGCGAGCGAGCCTTTCCTTCAGTACACTCAATCACAACACCAAACTTGCGAGCCTCTGGGGTGGCTGGTTGCCGTCCCCCGTAACATGCTCTGAAAGGGAGAGACATCTTGGCGCAATACGTCTACACCATGAATCGCGTGGGAAAAATTGTCCCCCCGAAAAAAGAAATACTCAAAGATATCTCTCTGTCTTTTTTCCCGGGCGCAAAAATAGGTGTCCTCGGCCTGAACGGTGCGGGTAAATCTACCCTGCTGAAAATCATGGCCGGGATAGACACTGATATTCTGGGGGAGGCGCGTCCGCAGCCCGATATCAACATCGGTTATCTCGCGCAGGAACCTCAGCTGAACGCGGAGAAAACGGTGCGGGGCAACGTCGAAGAAGGCGTTCAGGACGCCATAGACGCGCTGGCCGGATTGGAAAAAATATATGCAGATTACGCAGAACCCGACGCCGATTTCGATGCGCTGGCCAAGGAGCAGGCGCGCCTTGAGGACGTGATTCAGGCCAAAGACGCGCACAATCTCGACACCCGGCTTGAGATTGCGGCTAATGCGCTGCGACTGCCGCCCTGGGATGCCAGCGTCGACACGCTCTCGGGCGGAGAAAAGCGCCGGGTGGCGCTGGCGCGATTACTGCTCTCGGAGCCCGATATGTTGCTACTCGATGAGCCCACCAACCACCTGGACGCCGAGTCCGTGGCGTGGCTCGAACACTTTCTGGAGGATTTCCCCGGGACGGTTGTCGCCATTACCCACGACCGTTACTTCCTCGACAACGCCGCCGGTTGGATTTTGGAGCTGGATCGCGGCCGGGGCATCCCCTACGAGGGCAACTACTCCACCTGGCTCGAAGCCAAAGAAACGCGACTCGAGCAGGAGCAACGGCAAGAGGCGTCGCATCAGAAAGCGATCAAAGCCGAGCTGGAGTGGGTTCGGTCAAACCCCAAAGGACGTCAGGCAAAAAACAAGGCGCGGCTGCAGCGCTTCGAGGAGCTCAACTCCCAGGAATTTCAGACCCGTAACGAGACCAATGAAATCTACATTCCCCCAGGCGCACGGCTGGGGGACAAAGTGATTGAGGTCAGCGGGCTGCGAAAAACCTTTGGTGACCGCCTGTTATTTGAAGACGTCAACTTCGTTGTACCCAAGGGCAGTATCGTCGGCATTATTGGCGCTAACGGTATGGGTAAGTCCACGCTGTTTCGCGTCTTAATGGGCTTGGAGACGCCCGATGGCGGGGAAGTCGTCGTCGGCGACACCGTAGACCTGGGTTATGTTGATCAGTCTCGTGACGATCTGGATGGTGGTAAAACCGTTTGGGAGGAGGTTTCCGATGGCCTCGATATCATCCGAATAGGCAGCTACGAGATACCCTCGCGGAGCTATGTGGGTCGATTTAATTTCAAAGGATCTGACCAGCAAAAGTTTGTTAAAGACCTCTCGGGCGGCGAGCGCAACCGGTTGCATCTGGCAAAGCTGCTGAAGCAGGGTGCCAATGTCCTGCTCCTCGATGAGCCCACTAACGATCTGGACGTGGAGACTCTGAGGGCCTTGGAAGAAGCCCTGTTGGCTTTTCCAGGCTCAGCACTGGTGATTTCACACGACCGGTGGTTTCTCGATCGCATCGCAACCCACATTCTCGCATATGAAGACGAGGGCGGCGTGGTGTTCCACGAGGGCAACTACACAGACTATGAGGAAGACAGGCATCAACGCGTCGGCGCCGACGCCGCCGTGCCCAGCCGGGTCAAACACCGGAAACTGAAATAACCGTTAACCACTCCGGATAATTAGCGGCGGTCCCCGGGGCGCCGGAGGGGTCAGGAGCAAGCATCCAGCGCCTCTGACAGTCGCGCTACTGGAATCACCTTGAGGTTTGGGATCGGTTTTTTCGGTGCGTTGGACTTGGGCACAATTGCTACCTTGAAACCATGCTTAGCGGCTTCCGCCAGTCGTTCCTGACCACTGGCGACAGGACGAATCTCGCCAGAGAGACCCACCTCGCCAAATACCACCCAATCCCTAGGTAAAGTGCGATTGCGCAAACTGGATACTACCGCCAGGAGCAAGGCGAGATCGGCGGATGTTTCCATGACGCGCACGCCCCCAACTACATTCGCGAACACATCCTGATCGCCGACATGAATCCCGCCGTGGCGGTGGAGCACGGCGAGTAGCATGGCCAAGCGGTTCTGCTCAAATCCCACGGTGACCCGGCGCGGATTGCCAAGGGAGCTATCGTCGACCAATGCCTGAATCTCAACCAATAAGGGGCGCGTGCCCTCCCAGACCACAACCACGGTGGTACCCGGAGCAGAATGCTCGGAGCGATCAAGAAAAATAGCCGAAGGATTCGAAACCTCCTTCAGCCCAAGATCGGTCATGGCAAAAATACCCAGCTCGTTCACCGCGCCAAACCGGTTTTTCTGGCCCCGGAGCGTGCGGTAGCGGGAATCATGATCCCCCTCAAGCAATATGGAGCAGTCAATCATATGTTCCAGCACCTTTGGCCCTGCCAAGCTGCCGTCCTTGGTGACATGACCGACCAGTATCAACACCGTCCCTGTTTGTTTTGCGTATCGCGTGAGCTGCGCGGCACAGTCGCGGACCTGCGAAACGCTGCCGGGAGCAGAGGTCAGCGTCTCGCTGTGGACCACCTGAATAGAATCTACTACCAGTATCGCGGGACTGAGCGCCTCGGCAGAGGCCAAAATTGCGTCGACATCTGTTTCGGCGAGCAGCTGCAGTTGATCCGAGGGCAACCCCAGTCGATTGGCCCGCATCGCAATCTGCTCGGGGGATTCCTCTCCCGTGACGTACAGCGCTGCATGCCGGGCCGCCAGACGACACAAGGTTTGCAGTAACAGCGTGCTCTTACCGGCCCCGGGATGACCACCAATAAGAATGCTCGAGCCGGGCACGAGGCCCCCTCCCAGCACACGGTCAAATTCTTCGAAACCCGACGCCAATCGCGGTAAATCAACTACCGCGACATCCGCTAATTTTTGGACGGCTGCGATACTGCCCGCAAAGCCAGTGCGCCGCGCGTTACGCCCGGTAGAGGAAGTTTTGCTGGCGGGAGCACTCAGGCGTATTTCTGCTAGCGTATTCCAAGCATGGCACTCGCCACACTGGCCCTGCCACTTGGGATAATCTGCTCCACAATCGTTGCAGACAAACGCTGTTTTTGCCTTAGCCACGGGAAACTCCAGAGAACCTGACCGGAGAGGCTGTATTCATCCGGGTAAGCCGGTATCCTATCAGACCGCCCACTCCCTAATGCATCCAATGCTACCCGGTTCCCTCATTCCCGATCGTCAACTGACCTTCTCCCCCGAGCTGGCCGCTACTATTGGACTAGAGGAAGCCGTATTGCTGCAGGAAATTGGCGGGCGACTGAAAGACCACAACGGCTGGACAACCATTGATTTGCAAAGTGTGCAAAAGGATCTGCCCTTTTGGTCCATAGCGCACATTAGCGGGCTGATTGAAAAGCTGACGGGTCTGGGAATTTTGATGCAGGCGCCGCACCCAAACCCGCAAACAGTCTTACTGGCCGTGGCTTCGACGGTGAGTGCTGATCACCCTGGCGGTCATCCCAACAGAACCCGTCATAGCGTCATCGCGCAGTGGATGCCCGATCGAGCACTCATTGACCTACTCACTCTCAACCACGGCATGACCGAGGCGTTTATCGAGGAGGTCAGACACGGCTTCATTCCCGACCCCGACAGGGAGACCGAGGCACAATTCAGACAATATGCACTCTCCCAGTGGCGGCATCGGCAAACCCAGCACAACACCTTCGAAATCAGTGCGCCGGCGCCCTTCGGTAAGGGCTGGAAACCCAGTCAGGACGCCCTGGATATCCTGACCCAAGCGGGTATTGATGCGGCATTCGCCAATACGGTGCGGGCAGAGTTCGTGCTGTATTGGAGTGAGCGCGGTGGGGCGCCCAAGGAAATTAACAGCCGCTTCGTGGAGCATGTGAGGCGCCGCTGGTTACGCCATACCAGCCAGATGCAGCACAGTACGGAGCCGAGTCGTATCTCACGTCATTGGGAGCCTGACTCGGCGGTCTATGACACGCTGCGCCTGGCAGGCATCAGCGAGGAATCCGCACGCGCACTACTACCCGAGTTCATCATGTATTGGCTGGACAGTAACGAGGTACACACTTCGTGGAACAGCAAGTTTTTGCAACACGTAAAGCGCCAGTGTCGAGGTGCAATTGAGGGAGATCAGCATGGCGGAGAAAAAGGACGCGGCGACCTTGGCACAGGCTATCGTTCAAAAGACCGAAGCCTTAGCGACGACCTCACCGACACCAGCTGGGCCCGCTGACACAACGCCACAGCCCGAGCCGCAGGTGGTCGAGGCAATCAATCAAGTCTTTGCTCTGTTTCGACTCAATTACCATAACCAGTACTACGCCGCCTGGAGCGACGCCGAGCAAGTAAAACAGGTTAAGCGTCTTTGGTTAGAGGCGCTCACGGCCTACCCCACTGTCGTGATCCTCAAAGCCGCGCAGCATGCCATCGAAAATAGTGACTATCTGCCCACCCTGAACAAAATGATTGAGGCCTGCCGGTTTTGTCTCACTGACCTCGGTCTTCCCGCCTCCTACGATGCCTATCGTGAGGCCTGCCTTGCCCCATCTCCAAAAGTTGAGGCGCCATGGCGGCACCCGGCCGTGTATCTGGCAGGCCGGGACAGTGACTGGTTTTTTCTCGCTAACGAACCCGAGGCCAAAACTTGGCCGGTATTCAGGGGACACTACGAACGCTGGGTCAATCGCGCGGCGCAAGGTGAGGTGCTTCAGGGCCCCGAGCGGCTCTCGATTATGCCGCCGGATGAGTCCCCGCTAAGTCTTGCGAAACAATCCAGCAATCTGGCTCAGCTGCGGAAAGAGGTCGGCCTGTAACTACTGCCCGCTACTGCTGTGCGCTCGCCAGGTTTCGATCGCCTCGCTCAATCGCTGCGACTGACCCACCATGATCTCGTGTTTCAAGGCCACTAACGCAAAATCCGCTTCGTCACAGGCCGCCTCCAGCTCGAGCGCAACAGACGACAACATCATGGCATGAAGGTTGGCACTGGTACCCTTAATCCGATGCGCTATCTGTCGAAGCGCCTCGGTATCTTGCTCTGCCATCGCCCTTCTACTCGCTTCGACATCAGAGGCCAGCTCTCCCACAAACGTCCCCAGAAGGCTTGCCACCACCTCTCGCTTACCACCTAACATCTCAAGCAGGGCGTCAAAATCGAGGACCGCCATCTCATGGCTCATCACGTTCTCCGATTGCTCAAGACAACAATACCGTCGGGATGGGCTGTAACATCATGCCCTAGTAGCCTGCATAGTCGTCCCGCGCAAGATTCTCGAACCGCGTAAATTCCCCTTGAAAAGCCAGGCGGCAAGTCCCGATGGGACCGTTGCGTTGCTTGCCAATGATAATTTCGGCGACACCTTTGTCGGGTGAATCCTCGTGATACACCTCGTCACGATAGATAAACATCACCACATCCGCGTCTTGCTCGATCGCACCGGACTCTCGCAAGTCTGAGTTCACCGGACGCTTGTTCGGTCTTTGCTCGAGCGCGCGGTTGAGTTGTGACAGCGCCACCACCGGGCAGCGGAATTCTTTGGCAATGGCTTTCAGGTTGCGCGAGATCTCGGAGATTTCTGCTGTTCGTCCCTCTGAGGCACCCGCGACCCGCATCAACTGCAGATAGTCGACCATGATCATCGCAAGATCACCATGCTCCCGGGAGAGTCTTCGCGCCCGCGCTCGCACCTCGGTTGGCGTCAGCGCTGGGGTGTCGTCGATAAAAATAGAGGTATCTTTCAGCTTTGCCATCGCTGCGGAAAGTTTGGGCCAGTCGTCCTGTTGGAGCTTTCCGGTTCTGAGCCGTGATTGATCTATTTTGCCGAGCGAGGACATCATTCTGACCACCAGTTGCTCCGCAGGCATCTCCATGGAAAACACCACAATAGGTTTTTCGGTGTGAGCCGCGGCGTTCTCGACAAGATTCATGGCAAAACTGGTTTTGCCCATTGAGGGCCTTCCCGCAACAATCACCAGATCGGAGGGTTGAAGGCCGGAGGTTTTCTTGTCGAGGTCGATAAAACCGGTAGTGAGTCCGGTGATATCACCGCCGGTGTTGTAAAGCTCCTCGATTCGCTCAAGGGCACCGGTCAGCAACGGCGCCATGCTTCTGGGTCCACCCAGCTTAGGGCCACTTTCGGAGACTGTCATAATGAGGCGCTCTGCCTCGTCCACCAGCTCCTCGGCGCTCCTACCCTCGGGATTAAATCCAGCGGTAGCAATATCCTGAGCAGCGCCAATGAGTTTTCTGAGCAAGGCGCGCTCTCTGACCGCTCGGGCATAAGCGCTGACATTGGCGGCCGTGGGCGTTTGCTCTACCAGGTCGGTGAGGTAAGTGTGGCCTCCCGCGGCGTCCAACTCGCCCGTGGCGAGCAACCGATCGGCAACCGTAATAACATCTATCGGCTCGTTACGATCAACCAGCAACGCAATCTGACGAAAGATCGCGCGGTGCTCGGGCCGGTAAAAATCCCCCGCATCCACCAGCTCTGCAATGGCATCCCAGCTCTCGGGAGACAGCAAAATACCGCCAATAACGGACCGTTCAGCTTCAATAGACTGGGGCTGCATGCGGATGCGCGCAATATCCGCATCCTCAGATTTAAGCGACTCCACGAACTAACCTTCTCTGTGACACATCAAACCGACACCGGCGGGGATGCTAGGCCCCAAGGCCACGGCTCGGCCTACCTTGACCGGACGGGTTAGAGTACCTGCGACAGTTACGACACGCCAGCAGATATCGGGGATGACGCCGCGGGGTGAGCACCCCGCCGCACTTTACTCAGCGACGATATTAATCGCCACAGAGGTTGTCACCTCTGCGTGGAGTTGAATCATGATCTCAAACTCGCCGAGCTCGCGGATGGCGCCCTCAGGCAAGCGCACCTCTGCTTTATCGACCGCGCAACCCGCGGCAGTTAAGGCATCAGCAATATCCCTGGTACCCACGGAACCGAACAGCTTGCCCTCTTCACCGGCGGTAGCACCGATATTCACTGAGCCCAATGCCGTCAGCGCCTCGCCCCGCGCGGCAGCCGCCGCCAGCGTCTCAGCGGCAGCGGCTTCCAGCTCAGCGCGTCGCGCTTCGAACTTTGCTACGTTATCTTCAGTAGCGGGCACCGCTTTCCCCTGCGGGATGAGAAAATTGCGTCCATAACCCGGTTTAACGTCGACCTTGTCTCCAAGCGCACCCAGGTTGCCAATATTTTCAAGCAAAATGACTTCCATTGTTCCTTCCTCTACTCTCTACTTCCCGAGCTACCGAACGGCCGTATTTTTTCTGGCTCGGCCGGTTATATCCCGTTTGAACCATCACCAGAGGGCGCCGCCCATCTGGCCCTAAAATCAACGAATGCGTCGACAACCACGCATCCGACCCACACCCATTTCGCCGGATCCAGTACCACCCACAGCATGTACATGAGGGTCAACCAAGTAGCCCCCTTGCCCGTGTGCTGGGCGTAAGCATGCACCAGCGCAAAACCTACAATCGTCAGGGGCAGCACCACCGCTGCGCTCCATACCATCCACTGAGGACCCAGCCACCACAGTGCAACCGCCACCGCGACCAGCCCCATCACGGTTACCTGAGGCAAGCGCAAAGCCCGGAACTCAGCACCAAAACCACCTGGGTTGTAAAGTGCTGCCTGCCAAAACCGCCCCAGTAGCAGGCTCATCACAGCGATAACCGCGTTGCCTGTGGCCAAAAGGGCCGCCACCTGGGCGACTGTGAGCGAGCTAAACGCCAGCTCTCCCACCGCTTCAGGCTGCAGATCCTGCTCAAATTGAGCGAGGGCCTGATTGAAGGTGGTAACCAATTCCTCCAAAAAAACCCCGTTCACGGTCATCAGTACAAACCCACCTATAAAGGCCAAAGGCAGGCTGACCAAAACCGCCAGCGAGAGACTGACGCTCTCTCGCAGGGTGATAGCTAAGGCAAACACCCCGATTATTAACAATACGCTACCCGTATCACCGGTCATGAACGCAATAACCGCTGCCGGCAGAAGAGCCCACAGGACCAACCACCCACCCGCAGCGATCCCTTTTCTCAGCGTGACCAGTGCAATTGCCGCCGCACTGATCCAACCAAACAGTAGACTGCCGGAGCCGAGCACCGCGACCGCCAGCGCCTGCCACCGGCCGCGCATAATAAATTCAGCGAGGCCGCGCATGGTTACCGCTTAATCGTGAGCGTCGGTATAGGGCAACAATGCAAGGTAGCGCGCGCGCTTCACCGCGGTCGCCAATTGTCGCTGATACTTGGCTTTGGTGCCGGTAATCCGGCTCGGAACGATCTTGCCGGTCTCAGAAATGTACTGCTTGAGCATATCCAGATCTTTGTAGTCAATTTCTGTGATGCCCTCGGCCGTGAATCGGCAAAACTTTCGTCGGCGAAAAAAACGTGACATGCCTTATTCCTCGTTGTCTGCTTGGGGTGCATTGGTATCACTGTCAGAACCGGCATTGTCCTCTCGCGATCGCTCTGCCGCTTTTCTGGCCTCGCTATCCTGGCGCTCCTGGTATCGCGCTTTGCGCTCTTTATCCTCGCGCTCCGCCTTCATCAGCAGTGACTCTTCGAGCACAGGCCCATCGCGACGAATCACCATGTTACGGATTACGGCGTCGTTATAGCGGAAAGTGGTGGTCAGCTCTTCCATCGCCTCGTTGGAGGCCTCGACATTCATCAGCACGTAGTGAGCTTTATGGATTTTGTTGATGTGGTAAGCCAACTGTCGTCGGCCCCAGTCTTCCAGCCGATGCACGGTACCGCCATCTTTGGTGATGACGTTGCTGTAACGCTCGATCATTCCGGGGACTTGTTCGGACTGGTCCGGATGGACCATGAACACAACTTCGTAGTGTCGCACTCGCGTACTCCCTATGGTTTATAGCTACCCGTCACGCGGTGCAGCAAGGAGGATGGGCTCAACTTGGGCCCGGCCAAATTTTTAAGGGGCGGAGTCTACAAAGCCAACTGGCAGTTTGCAATGCTCAAGTTTGGCAAGATGTATATCCGCAAATCGCTCATTTACCGCGCCGTTGACGCACCGCCTCGAATAAACTGACGCCGGCGGCCACCGATACGTTGAGGCTTGAGACCGACCCCGCCATCGGCAGTTTGACGATGAAATCGCAGAGATCGCGGGTCAGACGGCGCATCCCCGCACCCTCTGAGCCGAGCACCAACGCGCAGGGCCCGCTCAGATCATGTTCGTACAGCGTTCCCTCTGCATCGCCATCGGTGCCAATCACCCAAACACCCGCTTGCTTCAAGGACTCAATGGTTCTGGCAAGGTTGGTCACGCGCACCCAGGGCACCGTTTCAGCGGCACCACTGGCCACTTTGCGTGCCACATCATTCACATCAGCGCTTTTATCTTTGGGAAAGATCACAGCAGTGACCCCTGCCGCATCGGCACTACGCAAGCAGGCCCCCAGATTGTGGGGATCGGTTACGCCATCCAAAATCAGAATGAGGGGGACGGCCACCTGCAGGAGATGCTCCGCAAGCGCCGCCTCGCTCATCATGCCACCGGCCTCAGCCCCCACTTTAGCGTCGAGCACCGCAACCACGCCCTGATGGCGCCCGGTCACCAATGCGTCGAGTTCCGACTTGACACAGGGCAGTACCGACACACCTTGATTTCGGGATAGCTCGCACAGCACCTGCATGCGCTGGTCCTGACGGTCTGCCTGCACATGGAGTGCCGCAACGCGGCGTGGCTCTCTGCGGATCAGGCTCTCAACGGCGTGGTAACCAAATACGGTGTCAGTCACTGCTCACCGCCGCTTCTTCCCCGCTGGCGATTTTTTACCCGGGCTACGCTTTGCTCCCGCGGCCTTGCCCACCTTGGATCCTTTTGCAGACCGGCCTAAAGACGATGCCTTTTTTGATTTGGCCGACTTGGAAGATTTTGCCCCCGTTGAAGGTTTGGCTGACGGCTTGTCTGACTTGCGCCCGCGGGCGCCACTTTCCTTCTCCCCTGAGGAGGTGGTTTGCCGGCCGCGCGACTTTTTGTTGCGCCTTACTGATGCTGGTTCATCCTCTGACCGGCGCTTTCCGCTTTTACCTCGTTTGGATGGCGCAACCCCAGCCAACTCCAAATCGATTTTTCGATCGTCAAGATCGACCCGAGCAACTCTGACGGTACAAGCCCCACCCAACTGAAAGATCTGCCGCGTGCGCTCACCGATCAGCCGCTGCTTCGCCTGATCGAAATGATAATAATCACCGGGCAACGCGCTGACGTGCATCAGGCCTTCGATGAATAAGTCGCTCAACTCAACGAATACGCCAAAATTGGTCACGGCGGCAATCACCCCCTCAAACTCTTCGCCAATCCGATCCTTGAGAAACTCGCACTTGAGCCAGGCATCGACCTCACGCGTCGCGTCATCGGCGCGACGCTCCGTCATCGAGCATTGCTCGCCGAGTGCGGCCATCGCGCCCGTGTCGTAGGGATAGATTGCCTCTTGCTTGAGTGCACGCGCGCCTTTGACCCGCTCAATGTGTGTGCTCTTCCCGCGACCTCGGATCGCCGCGCGAATCGCGCGATGCACCAGCAGATCGGGGTAACGGCGAATGGGCGAGGTGAAATGTGCGTAGGCTTCGTAATGGAGGCCAAAATGTCCGGCGTTTTCGGGTTGGTACACAGCCTGTGAGAGTGAACGTAGCAACATCGTTTGAATAATGTGGCTGTCCTCGCGGCCCTCCACGGTGGCCAGTAGCGATTGATAGTGCTCGGGGGTCGGTTTAGTACCACCCGGTAAATCCAGCGACAGCTCACCCAAGAAGGCACGGAGGTTCTCAAGCTTCTCCGCACTGGGGCCCTCGTGAACTCGAAACAGCGCCGGTTGTTCGAGTGCTTCGAGGAACTGTGCGGTGGCCACATTGGCAATCAGCATGCATTCCTCGATCAATTTGTGGGCGTCGTTACGTTGCACAGGTTTGATGGCGGCAATCTTCCGCTGATCATCAAACAGGATGCGGGTTTCCTGAGTATCAAAATCGAGCGCACCCCGCTGCTCTCGCGCACTGCGCAGCACTAGGTAAAGCCGATGGAGCCGCTCAATTTCCTCACCACGCTCGCCGGGCACGTGTGGACTCCAGCCGTCTTCAATGACCGCACCCACGTCGGTATAGGTGAGCCGCGCATGAGAATGAATCACCGCTTCGTAAAAAGTGTAGTCCCGTAGCTGACCGCTGCGGTCGATGTGCAGGTCGCAGACCATCGCCAGCCGGTCTACCTCAGGTTTCAGCGAGCACAAACCATTGGACAGGACTTCCGGGAACATGGGCACAACCCGCTCCGGGAAGTACACCGAATTACCCCTGATGCTCGCTTCCTCATCGAGCGCGGAGCCGACCGGGACATAATGCGAGACATCGGCAATCGCCACGCGCAGCTGAAATCCGTCGGGGGTTTCCTCGCACCACACGGCGTCGTCAAAATCTCTCGCGTCTTCCCCGTCGATAGTGACAAACGGCACGTTGCGCAGATCTACCCGGTGGGTTTTATCTGCCTCGGTGGGCTCTTCACTCAGCGCGCCGGCTTCCCGTAAGACGGCATCCGGCCACTCCCAGGGTATGCCGTGAGCGCGAATGGCGACATCGATCTCCAGCCCGGGGTCGAGATGATCGCCGAGCACTTCCTCGATCTCGCCTTTGGCGCCCAAGGTAGCCGAGGGATGGTCGGTGAGCACCACCGACACCAGCTGGCCATGGCGCGCGCCGCCCTTGGCTTTGGGTGGGATCAGGATGTGATTGCGAATCCGCGTGTTGTGGGGAAGCAGAAAGCCGATGCCGCTCTCTTCCATGTAGCGCCCGACCACTTTGGCATGCGCCCGGGTGAGCACCTCAACAATATGACCCTCAGCCCGGCCGCGACGATCCAGACCCGCGACTGAGACCAGCACTTCATCACCATCGAAAACCTGGTGCATCTCGCGGGCGGAGAGAAAAAAATCCTCTGCTTCCCCCTCGAGCGGTCTCGCAAAACCGTAACCATCTCTGTGACCCATCACCCGACAGCGCAACAAATCCATTCGCTTGGGCACGCCATAAGCCCCTCGCCTGCCGGAGATGATCTGGCCGTCGCGCTGCATCGCGCGCAGGCGTTTACCCAAGGCGTCGAGATCGCGCTCGCCACTCAAACCCAGCGCTTCGGCAATGCCAGCAAAAGCCAAGGGGGCATCCGCCGCCTCGAGCAAGCCCAAAATCACCTCCCGGCTGGGAATGGGATGCTCGTAACGACCCTGTTCCCGCTCCGAGAAGGGATCAACGGGTGGGCTAGAGGAACTTTTTTTGCGGCGTGGCGCCAAGATGAAGTCCGATGGCTGGATTCAGCCGGCTGGAAAGGTGAGTGCATTATACGCGGGAAACACCCCCCGGATCGTGGGACCGCCATGGCGATGGGGAATTGATACCCGAAATTGACAGCCGAGAGTCGAGGCAGTAGTCTGCGCGCCCTCTGAGTTTTCAGGGATTTCCCCGCTGCCCAGGTGGTGAAATTGGTAGACACGCTAGCTTCAGGTGCTAGTGCTCGCAAGGGCGTGGAGGTTCAAGTCCTCTCCTGGGCACCATCCTTGATCACTCAGACAACCGCCTCTATGGATCGCAGATCGAACTTCGGCTCGCGAAGAAGACTATTCCAGCAGCGCGCCGTAGGCGCTTGCTTGATCCGGCTCGCTGCAATGCGGCTCGAAACCCCGGATCACCCTCTCATGGGCACCATCTTTTATCACTCAGACAACCGCCTTTATAGATCGCAGATCGGACTTCGGTTCGAGAAGAGCACTATGCCGGCCACTCAGCGTAGCTGAGCAGCGTTTCCTTCGGCGCAACGCACGCGTTGCAAACGCCTGGCTCACCTTCGCGGCTCGAAACCCGTGACCACATTCTCTTGAGCACCACCCAAAGCCAAATATTCTACTGACGTAAGCCATGTTCGATGTAATGCAAACGACTAACCTCCTGTGTTATCGGAACGGGTAGCAACATACCGCAGTATCTGGGCACAAGAATCTAAAACTGTCTCACCAGCAAGTTGCTACCCGCGCTCCGGGGAGTGCGTCCTAGTAGTGCTTCGATGAGTCGAGATGACAGGCTCTTACAGCGAACAAGCCAAGGTTTTTTTAAGGAAGGATTAGCCCGAGGTCGACAAGACTATCTTCGATCATTGAACCTTCACTACCATGGATCTCAGAAAGCAGTGCGGCAATACCGCTATCAGGGGGCAATTTACACACGAAAAGAAAGTGACTTGTGGCTGGGTCCCTCATGACCCAACGAGAAAAGAACACCGCAGCTTGCTGCTGCTCAGGAATATCTACAGTCCTGTTGCCACTGCGTATGCGATTAGCACCCACAAATTCCCTAATAGAGCAAAATACCTCCGTTGACGCGGAGGATGAATCAACTTCTGGGTTAAAGAATGCTACCGATGCGGCCGCAAAGTAGATCGGCTCCTCATATCCCTCAGTTGCATCGCGCAGAAGCGGGCAAACGACCCAGAGATCAAGGCTCGGATCTCTATTGATGATTCCATATTCTCTAAATTCCATCCGTTTGGCTTGGCTCGGAGTGATGGCAGAACAGGAAGTACCGGGAGTGGTAGTCACATCAGCTACCGCTACTTGTGAAAAAAAGGCGAAAACCAATAGCAAGACACTGAGTTGATGGGAGGAGGAGATCCGATATTTGGAGAGAGTCGGCATGTGCATTTCCTCAGTTGATAGACTCAATTTTTAAGCCTGATATACCGACGCCGGGCTGGAGCAGGCATCTCATAGCATGATGGCTCAAAACATCTGCCTGCGACGGGACAGGATAATATTCAGGGTTTATCGTAATTTCCCCGCTATCAGTAGCCCAGCCATGAAGGCGAAAACTTGCCCGAGCAGGTGTTACAAGTTCCGCCACTGATTCACTCGCAATAAGGGTGCATTCCGTGTGAGCGCTTGTGACTTCATCAACGCTGAAAGTGATGGCGACAGCACTTTCGTCAGAGAAATATTGCTGGTCTCGGCCTAAATAACTTGTTCTGGGCAGGGGGCAGATAACCTCGACAGGCTCATCTGAGACATTCAGCAGTCCCTGCTCCCGCCACTCTACGCCCGGTTCTAGTGCGGGCTGCTCGACTTTGCAACTGGAGCCGGAGATCGTCTTGGCGAACGCAACGCTGTCGGGATCTGTTGGTTCTCGAGAGTAGTTAACATGGAGATAGCAGTCATCTTCCATGCTAGAGAGAATAAACTCCTGTGTGGAGGATCTAAGCCCACCATTACAGTTGGATAAGAAATCGCTGAACTCGTAAGGGGAATTCGGGGATGGCGAGAAAGTGTAGCTCAAGCCTCTGGGGACAGGGACAAAGGGCCCCAAGGGGCCGAACTGGCCCCCTCCCAGACTGCTACTATTATTCCCGGCCACGGGACCATACCCGAGTAAGCCGCCGGGTGACGCGGTGAGCGTCAGGTTGTATCGAGGCTCTCCCCAGTAACGGATAATTTCGTCATAGCTGTTGCAACCGGGCGCGTTATTAATAATCGCCCCAATAGCCGGCTCCACGTCTTCAGCCCACTCACAAGTTGAGAGCACGGGGTTATTTTCGAGGAACCAGCTGTAGCCAGGCGCGTAGGAACGTATTCCTTTCAGATGCTCTAAAGTCTGGATATTGGTGGAACTAATTGCAACTCCACCGCCACCCGATATCTGGGGAAACGAATTCCTCTGGTCACTCAGCCCGGATAGAGGTGCCAAGCTGGCTACAGGGCTTAGGTAGATTCCAACGTAGTCAAAGCTGCCAGTAAGGTTGTGCAGTCCTTCGAGGGAAGTCACGCCAGGTGCAAAAAAAATGAATAGAACAGAAACATTTTTGATCCAGTCTAGTT
The DNA here is from genome assembly GCA_038102985.1 of Halieaceae bacterium. Classification (GTDB taxonomy): domain Bacteria; phylum Pseudomonadota; class Gammaproteobacteria; order Pseudomonadales; family Halieaceae; genus Luminiphilus. The sequence goes on along the minus strand of JAYNYK010000024.1, from coordinate 403 downwards.
CAGATAGGTCCGATACGTCGCCAAGAATGTTGTTCCATAAATCGTAGCCGATCCACAGGTAGCCGGGGAGCCAGTTGCAGTTTCCTCCCGTAATGTCTTTGAGTTCGCTTACATCCGATTGGTATCTTATTTGGTACCACGGTATGTTGTTGCCAAACGGGTCGTATTCATAAACGGGGCAGGCGACTAACCCATATTTTACCGCATCAACAACCTCAGTAAGGCTGTTGCAGCCGGCGGCGTTATAGGCAATGTAGACTTCACCACCGACGCCGACGCGCGTGGTGGGCGTGGCGTCCAATAATTCATAAAGGGCCGAGCAATCCCCGAGTTCGTCGTTATAGCTTACGTCCAAATCACCGCCGACCCGCTGAATTCCTTCAAGACCATCAAGGGTCTCCAG
>JAYNYK010000087.1:0-7162 GCA_038102985.1 Halieaceae bacterium | reverse complement strand
TCTTTTTCTACCGAGTCAATCACGGAGTCCCAGATTCTTTCCTGAGCTGTTCGCAGGGAAGCTGAAAACGTTCGATAGTAGGGATGGTCGGCGATCATTTCGCGGACTTGATGTCGGTCTGTGATCGGCGCTTCCGTCGCTGCCCGCGCGGCCACGAGATGGTAGACACCGGGTTGTACGTCGTTCAACAGATGCGCTCGTAAACTGCGGGCGAATTGCTGCCGCGATTCGTCGTCGTGATCACGTCGAACCAATAGCGGATGTTGGTATTGATCGTCCATGGCGGGATTCGAAGCGGTTTTGTGCCATTGTACACACGTCACTAAATCGCGATCCATCGCCAACGCGAGCGACGATAGTCTTTGTATGTTGGCTACCGCTTGATTGGTGCGGCTTACGTTATTAGCTTTGTTCTGCTGCCACCTGTCTCGGTGAGGCAGTTGGGCTTACGGAGCCCATGATATGAAGGACCCAACAACGTCGAGGAAAGCCCCGTGACAACAAACATCAGAGTCATTGGCCAGCGGCGCGGGCCACGACGCCCTTTACTTGGCGAAGGTTGCTGCCACTAGCATGATCTTTGTGCCCTGCAAGGACGGGGTCTCCCACAATGAAGCGGAAGACGGCAAACTGGAAGACCTCGAGGCAGGCTGTAATGTGTTAGTGCATGCTATGTTGAGAGTGGCCAATGTTTAGGATAAAGCAGCCCGCTGCATTCCTAATCCGCAGCCGGCGACAAATCAACCGAGATTGGCAAGCTCACCGCAAAGCATCGGCGACTGCCAAGTAAAACGTCAGAATGCCGAACTCAGTACCGGGACCGCGCATTGCCGAAGGGAGCGAGGCGACCCAATTAGACTCAGAGAGCGCCAACGGATTAAGTCGCATTTTTCGCTCATCAGAAAAATTCAGAATGGGCTCGTAAAGGCTGGTCCGCACCAAGACGATATCGTTTTTTTGATCCACAAGAATGTACTGACCATCAAAACCGATTGTCAGTAGCAAAACATTTTCGCAATCTGCAGACGCCACAAAAGGCTGAGTATCGCAGTACGCCCAAAATTGATTTCGGTAAGTTTCTTCCTGACCCAGAATAGTCGATACATAAGACTCGTACTTCTTACCCTCGGAGGTTTCAACGCCACCTAATAACAACATGTAGCCAAATTTGGCGAAATCCTGCGCTGTCGTGTCAAGGCAGCAGTACGTTAAAAAGTTTCCGTTAGCCTGCCCACCCTCGACATCATCACGCCACCAATCCGCCTCGATAAATAGGGGCTCAAATAGATTCTGTTGCGCGAAAAGGCCTGGGTCTTGGCCCGTTGCGCGGAAAAGTATTTCGCCCAGCACTTGGGTATCACAGTTGGAATAGTAGAACTGCCCTGCCTCAAAGAATCCGCCTCCTTGCTGCGATACCCACGGATAAAATGCGCCGGGCTCGGCAAGCTCACGATCAATGCATCCGGATAATTGGTCCGCGGCATACACAATATTGCCGCCAGAAGATGCGCTGAAGTAGTCACCGCAATCACCCATCACTACCGCTTCAGCACTTGAGCATTTCGGCACGAGACCTGAGCGCATATCAAGGAGTTGCTGAATGGTAATGCTTGCCCTTCCATCTGCTTGCCACTCTTCTATAAAGTCAGATGCCGGTTGCGACGCGGACTCGATTAAGCCCTGTTCGATCGCCATGCCAATCAGAACACTCGTGAATGACTTAGCGGTAGACCAAGAAGTTACCGCGCTGGCCGCATCTCGGACTCCATATAGGTCTTGCCAATTGCCTGCGGTTTGCGCCTCGGGCAAGGCGGAGATCGATGCTAATGTTGCCGCCTCTGCATCAGTGATGCCCCGATACTGCTCCTTTACTAACTTGCCATCTTTAATCAGCACTGCAGCTTGGCTATAAAAGCCATCGGTCATGGCATAGTCAAAGGCGTTGGAAAGCAGGCCCTCGTCAAAGCTGGCTTCCGAGGCACTAACGGTCTCCCAGATATCTGGATGCGGGGATTCAAATGCAGGGGGCGACGCTGTGGTGACCGTCACACTCGTTTCTGTTGAAGCACCACCACCGCCACCGCCACACGCGGATAGGAATGCAAATGTGAGCAGAGGGACAACCCTTTGTTGAAATAGCATGACGCTGCCAATGAAAAGACCGACTCAAAGACCATACTGATGTTGCAGAAGTAAGGCCAGTGTTGTGTGCAACGATTGCACACTGGCGCGGGACCCGCTCCACTTGCCTTAATACCTGCAGCCCAGCAGAGATCGAAAACTCAAACGGAGGCTAAATTTTAGCTCAGGCTACCGATTGGCTTGCGTTAACTGGGATGACTCGGGGCGATACCAGATTGGCGAGGTATAGGCACGCTGCTGAATAAACTCAGGCACATCATCAGGCGACTCTCCGCCAAATTTACGCACGTCGTGGGTCGTCCAGCGAGGCGTCGCCACCTCGAGCACCCGAGCGTAATAGGAGGCACGCAATGCGGGGTCAAAATCAGGGTCCTCCCAGTAGCCACTCAGTGCTGCGCGCCCCGCAGACTCTTCCGCCATCTTTAAAGGAGAGGTGTCGTCTGTAAAATTTTGGGAAAGATTTATTTCGGCCTGATCGGCGGTCATTACATCCACTATCGACTCGCGATACTGGCCATCGGTGTCATTCCATACCTTAATAATCTGGATTCGATCCAAATTGGCACCGGCTTGCTGATATGCCCAGCCGCCGAAAAATCGGACGGAAATTCTGGGGCCAGTGCTCGCGTAGACCTCTCTGCGTTTGAGCGCCGAAAAAATGGCCTTTCGAGAATTCTCTGGCGCCCAAACCGCCACATATCCCGCGGAAGACAAGGTTGCGTTGAGCCATTTACCGCCCATCAAACCTTCTGCTCTACCGAGCGCCGGTTCGGAATTGGGGAATTTACCAAAATAGTTATCGGCATCTGCCGTAGACAGCGCCGTATGCGAATCAGTACTGCCGACGAAGCCAAATTGATAAGGGTTGGTGCCAAATTCATCCTCGAGGCTCATACCAACGGCCAGTACAGAGCGAGCATATTCATATTTCAGCATCGCCTCTGTTTTTTCCTCAGTCTGAAGAATATTGCCCGCATCCCAGGTTTCAAAAGCGGCAAACGGGTCATCGGGGGAGATCGCTGGGTGAGTCTCGACATCGCCCTTCACTTGAGTCACTTCCATGAGCGGCTCCCAACGGCTGCTCCCCTTTATGTAGCGCTCAGGCAGTGCCTGAGCCTGGGCGTCTACCTCTGGAAACATTCTTCCGTTACTCATATTGCTGTTGTGGGGAATCGCGATAGCGCGACCGCCCGTGAGCTTTTCATAGGATTCAAGTGCCGCCCAGAGATCCACGGGGTCGCGGCTGCGCATCGCAGAGAACGGTGTAATCTGGCCAGCCTTTTCTTTGCCATCCTCAAACAGAACAACGCGATGCAGATTATTGCCGTCCACCATAGAGGTCCATTCGTAACCCAACAGCGTGGTGAAAACGCCGGGGTTATTAAAGGATTCGGCTACGCCCAGCGCATGATTCCAGAGCATTGACCGAGTCATTTTAGGCAACCGATCCTCCTCCGATGGATCAGAAGATGAGTTCTGCACAAACTCCGCTCGCGCCTTGGCGAATTCGTCGGCCTCCATGTAAGAGGCCCAACGCCGCCCAATAGCACTTTCCAGCACGGCCTCTCTGAGAGAGGGTGACTCGGGAGTATCGTTCTTGACTGGAGAGATTGCAGCGAATATGCCGAGATACTCTGCATGATCGGTAACCGCCAAAAAATCCAAGGGCTGCTTCAGCCGCGCTGGCGTGCCACTGGTTGACGTGATCGTCTCACCGCGGGCGAAGCGGAAGGCAGCGTCGGGCCCGAGGGTTCGATTCTCCAACACGAAAGCATCTGCCGAGAGATTGCTGTGCAGGTGCAAATCACCCCAGAGCAGCCGGGTTGGCGCAACGCTTCGTCGATACTCAGAGTCCGGCGCCTCGGAATCGACCGCGGCTACAGCCACCGGCAGAGTCAATACCGCCAACCAACCGGTCAGGCACGCCCGCTGCACCCCTCCTAATAAAGCTTGCCTGATCATGTTCTCCGCAATCCAATCAACCAGCTCAACCAAACTAAACATCGCGTTATCTTTTGGCCCCACATAAAAAAGGCGACTGCGCTAGCGCAGTCGCCCCTGTGCTCACGCGAATCTAAAGCTCAAACGAGATTTCAACGCCGTAGGTCCTTGGCGCACCACCATAGGTCGGGTAGCTCAACCCCGTACTACGAATATCGAAGTACTCCTCATCAGAGAGATTTCGGCCAAACAGTGCGACTCGGTATGACTCGCGCTGCAACGCGAGGCTGGCATCAAACAAGCCGTATGAGTCCTGAGCCAGTATCTCTGTGTTCGCCACATCAGAGTACTGAGAATCCTGCCAGGCATAAGATCCCCTGACACTCCAGTCACCCAGCCCCGTCGTAAAGGAGTAAGTCGCGGCCGCATAGATCGTGAGTTCCGGAACCCGGTCAAATTCGCGCTGTGCTGCGGCCGCATTGGCTGCAGGGTCGTGAGGATTAACGACGAATTCATTGAATTCGGCGTCCACCCAGCCAACGCTTGCTTCCAAACGGAGGGGGTCCACCGGCAGAAATATCGCTTCAACCTCTAGGCCCTGAATGTCGGCATCAGCTGCATTGCTGAGTCTTTGGATGGGGTTACCCTCGACCGGCACCAATACAGTGCGTTGAATATCCTCGTAATCCGAGAAGAAATAGGCGGCGTTGATTCGCGCGCGACCATTAGCAAACGTGGACTTAACACCCACCTCATAAGCAGTAACAGACTCCTCATCTACAGGGCCCACCTGCGCGAGATTACCCGCCCGGCCATTAAAGTTGCCGCTACGATAGCCCCGGGTCGCAGATGCATAAGCAATCGTGTCATCGCCAAAGTTGTAAGTGACACCTACCTTAGGGGAGAAATTGCTCCAGTCACCGTCTCGGTTGTTTCGCGCGGTGGGGCACTGATTAAAGGATTGCCCCGTACACATTGCTAAAGTTTGTATGTCAATTTCTTTGTCTTCAGTGGTATAGCGACCTCCTAAATTCAATGTCAGCCGCGGAGTCAAACTCCAGTTGACTGCCGCGAATGCAGCCACACTATCCTGCTCATGGGTAAAGTCAGACTGGAAGTAACGGTAGGTTTGCGCAACCTCTGGGCTAGAGAGTCCACCAAACAAAATGCGGCGCTCCAACACGGAGTACTCTTGCGTGAAAAAGTACGCACCGACCACGTAGTCAAGATTTTCGTTAATTGTTGCCGCGTAGCGGATCTCCTGACTGAACTGGTCGCCTTTTTCCCGGTTGTCTGGGAAGTGCACCATCGTGAAGGGCGTCCCATCGATGTCCATATCGGTATCGAAGGTGATGTCGCGATAGGCCGTAATCGACGTCAACGTGCCACTCCCCAAGCGCCAGTTCAACTCAGCGATCGCATGCCAAGCGTCGGTTTCATTCTTACCCGGCAAATCGTGGTTGATCTCGTAAAAATCAGACGGCGGCGTGTAACCCCAATCTGTCACCGAGCGCGGGGGTGCCGAGGGGTCAGGAATTCTCGCGTTTGTCGGCGAGCCACCGCCGCGCATTTTGGCAAAAGAGGCCAGCAACGTGAGGTCAACATCCTCGTTTATACGCCACACAATAGTCGGCTTGATAATCGTTGAATCCACTTCAGCCTGGCTCGACTGAGGATTGACCGGCTGCTCACCCGATGGATTAAGGGTAGCAGCAACAAATGTACCGCCGTTGTTGTCTTTGAATAAACCATCTTGATTGCGGCTCATCACCGCAATTTTGCCCGAGACATTGCTGGAGAGAGCGCCCTCGACGCTACCCGCAAAATCCAAGCGATTGAAATTGCCGGCTGTTATACGGCCCTTAATGACCGTCTCATCCCCGGGGCGCGCGGTGCGAAGCGACACGGCGCCGCCCGTTGTATTACGGCCGAACAAAATCCCTTGAGGGCCCCTCAGAACTTCTACTGACTCCAGATCGAACACATCCAGAACCGTGCCCACCTGAAATCCATAGACCATGCCATCCTGATAGATATTCACGGCAGGGTCGACGGTGCGGACACTATTATTTACGCCAATACCCCGGATGGTGAAGTTCGCGAAATTGGGGAATGTGCTCACGGGTGCCAATTGCACGTTTGGGGAGAGTCGACCAATGTCAGTGAGATCCACCGAGAAAGTCTTTTGCATCAAAGCCTCGTCCACAACAGTGATAGCACTGGGGACATCCTGCACCGAATCAGAGACCGCTTTCTTCTGCGAATAAACAACTACCTCTTCTATTTGGGCACTCGCCGGTGCAGAAAAATGTGCTGCCGCGGCCACACCCACCGCCAATTGACTCAATGTGGTACCGAAGCGGTTCAGCAAAGTTTTTGACTCTCTCATGGGTTTTTCCTTTTTCTAATGATTAACGTCTAAAAAGTTAACGGATGGAGCGTAAAAAATACTATCAGGTCATTCATGGGTGTCCAGACCGGCAGTCCGCCAGCCGACAGTAAAAGCGTGAGCGACTTCGACCCCGAAATTTTCAGGGGCCCGGTAGCTACGCACCCACTATCTTCACCAAATGAGATCAACGCCCTCAAAATACGTTCTTGGCAAGCCCCCGCCCATGATAATGTCCGTGGGGGGGGGGTATATGTATGCAATCTGGTGCGCCTCAGGGGGTATGTAGGAAATATTTATTCTACTTTCAGGTAAATAAAGAATAATTTTTCTATTTTCGATAATACTGGCCGCAGACTTGTCCGAAGGAAAGCAGCAACTAATCAGCTCGCCGCGCTGGGATATCGGATACTCTCACTGCCACTGGGTCGCCAGCGATGCACTGGCCTTCCTAAATGAACCGCTAAGATGCCCGATGTAAAAGAAGGAGAGACGCTTTGGAGCTACAGGGGAAACGCGCCATTGTCACGGGTTGCGCCAGAGGCATGGGAGCCGCCATCGTTCGTGCCTACACGAGTGCAGGAGCGAATGTTATGGGTATGGACGTCAATGATGCGGACGGTGAGCAAGTGGTAAGCGAAGCACGTAATGCTGGGCCCGGGCACGCCAGTTACCACTCTGTAGATGTAG